>NZ_LOYC01000024.1:0-51058 GCF_001524725.1 Burkholderia sp. MSMB1072 | reverse complement strand
ATGGCTCGGTGGCTCGGTGGCTCGGTGGCTCGGTGGCTCGGTGGCTCGGTGGCTCGGTGGCTCGGTGGCTCGGTGGCATGGCGTCTCAACATTCCGTTACAAATGGTGCGGGAACGAAAGTCAGCGGTCGCCCGGTCTGACGCGTTTCTCGAAAATCGATCCGACACCCATCCGTCAGGAGAATTTGATGCAACGGTTGATTCGCGCAGCGGCATGCTGCGTCCTGGTTTCCTCGCTCGCGGCCTGCATCGTGCAGCCGCAGCGGCCGGCCCGGCAGGCGCCCCTGCCCCGACCGAATCCGCAGGTCGTCGCGAACGACCGCATGCAGGAGGTCCAGGGCCGGATCGACAACCTGCACCGGCGGATCGACGCGCGCGTGAACGGCGGCTACTACCCGCCGCCGTATGGCGCGCAGTTGCACCACCGCCTCGACGTGATCCGCCAGGAAGCGAGCGACATGGCGGCCCAGCACAACGGCGGCCTGTCCGGCGACGAGCAGCGGGTGCTGAACCAGGAACTCGACACGGCCGCACGCGCGATCGGCGAGTAACACGCCGGCACCTGCCGGAGCGGATGACGCGGCGGCGCCCAGGGCCGCCGCTTGTCGCGAAGCGACATTCTTTTGCCCAAATTGACAATGCCCACCCGCTCGCGTACAGTCGCCCGCACGCGTCGGGAGAGCGTGCGACCGGGTGTTCCGACACCGGTTGCGCCGCCGAAGGGGCACACCCGCAAACTCTCAGGCAAAAGGACCGACCGCGTCGGGGAACCGCGTCCGCGCACTGCGCGCGCAATACGTTCCCCGCACTCTGGAGAGCGGCAGTAGCCCGCAGCACATTGGCTGCGCGGGCAAGCTGCCCACCGAAGGGGCGCGCGCTCGCCGGGCTTGGCCCGCAGCGCAATCTCTCAGGTATCGAGGACAGAGGGGCATGTACCGGATTGCTCGAGGCCATCGGCCGCGGCGGTCGGCACATGGCCGTTCTGATCCGCGCGCAAGCGCCTTGCCTGAGGCCTCGATGACTGCACTGAATCACACCCCGCTCAACGCCGCGCACCGCGCGCTCAATGCCCGCATGGTCGACTTCGGCGGCTGGGACATGCCCGTCAACTACGGCTCGCAGATCGAAGAACACGCGGCCGTGCGCACCGACGCCGGCATGTTCGACGTGTCGCACATGTGCGTCGTCGATTTCACCGGCAGCCGTGTGCGCGCGTTCTTCGAGCATGCGATCGCGAACCACGTCGGCAAGCTCAAGACGCCCGGCAAGGCGCTCTACTCGTGCCTGCTCAACCCGCAGGGCGGCGTCATCGACGATCTGATCGTCTATTACTTCACCGAAGAATTCTTCCGCGTGGTCGTCAACGCCGGCACCGCCGAGAAAGACATCGCGTGGTTCAACCAGTTGAACGAGCAAGGCGGCTACGGCCTGACGATCGCGCCGCGCCGCGATTTCGCGATCGTCGCCGTCCAGGGTCCGAACGCCCGCGAGAAGGTCTGGGCGACGGTGCCGTCCGCACGCGCGGCCACCAGCGAGCTCAAGCCGTTCAACGCCGCGCAGGTCGCCGGCACGCCGTTCGGCGATCTCACCGTCGCGCGCACCGGCTACACCGGCGAAGACGGCTTCGAAGTGATCGTCCCGGCCGTGCACGTCGTAGCGCTGTGGAATGCGCTGCAGCAAAACGGCGTGCGCCCGTGCGGGCTCGGCGCGCGCGACACGCTGCGCCTCGAGGCCGGCATGAACCTGTACGGCCAGGACATGGACGACACCGTCTCCCCGCTCGACGCGGGCCTCGCCTGGACGGTCGACCTCAGCGCGCCGCGCGACTTCGTCGGCCGCGCCGCACTGGAAGCCAACGGCACGCGCGCCGCGTTCGTCGGCCTGATCCTGCAGAAGGAAAACGGCAAGGCGGGCGGCGTGCTGCGCGCGCACCAGAAGGTCGTCACGCCGCACGGCGAAGGCGAGATCACGAGCGGCACGTTCTCGCCGTCGATGCAGGAATCGATCGCGTTCGCGCGCGTGCCGGCGGCCGTGCAGATCGGCGACACCGTCCAGGTGCAAATTCGAGACAAGAATCTTCCCGCGCGCGTGGTAAAACTGCCGTTCGTGCGCAACGGCAAGGTCCTCGCTGCGTAACGACCGAGAAGCGGCCGGGGCCGCCTCCCGGCAAGCCGGGAGATGGCGCCCGGCGCAACCCCATCCGGCGCACCATGGCGGCGCGCCAGCAGAACGAACACACCTTTTTATCCAGGAGCATCCGATGAGCAACGTCCCGGCCGATCTGAAGTACACCGACGAACACGAGTGGATCCGCACCGAAGCCGACGGCACGCTGACGGTCGGCATCACCGATCACGCGCAGAGCACGCTCGGCGACATCGTCTTCCTCGAGCTGCCCGAAGTCGGCAAGTCGGTGACGGCGGGCGACGCCGTCGGCGTCGTCGAATCGGTGAAGGCGGCATCCGACATCTACTCGCCGGTGTCCGGCGAAATCGTCGAAGTCAATGGCGCGATCGTCGACGCGCCGGATCAGGTCAACAGCGACGCGTACGCAAGCTGGCTCTTCAAGATCAAGCTCGCGGACGGCGCATCGACCGACAAGCTGATCGATGCCGAAGCGTACGGCAAGCTGATCGACTAATTTTCCTTACCCGAACCGCGCGCGGCCGGTCGGCCCGCGCGGGACCAGAGTCACGCCATGAAGCTCGAACACCCGGACCGCCTGATGAACCGCACGCCCCTCTCGCTCGCCGCGCTCGAAACGCACGACGCGTTCGCCGAACGCCACATCGGCCCCGACGCCGCCAGCCAGCAGGCCATGCTCGACACGCTCGGCTTCGCGTCGCGCGCCGCCCTGATCGACGCCGTGATCCCGGCGTCGATCCGCCGCGCCGAAACGCTGCCGCTCGGGCCCTTCGCGCAGCCGAAGAGCGAGGCCGAAGCCCTCGCCGCGCTGCGTGCGCTCGCGGACAAGAACCAGGTGTTCCGCTCGTATATCGGCCAGGGCTACCACGACACGCACACGCCGGCCGTGATCCTGCGCAACGTGCTCGAAAACCCGGCGTGGTACACGGCCTACACGCCGTACCAGCCCGAAATTTCCCAGGGCCGCCTCGAAGCGCTCCTGAACTTCCAGCAGATGGTGGCCGACCTCACGGGTCTCGCGATCTCGAATGCATCGCTGCTGGATGAAGCCACCGCCGCGGCCGAAGCGATGACGCTGCTGCAGCGCACCGGCAAGCCGACGTCGAACGTGTTCTACGTAGCCGACGACGTGCTGCCGCAGACGCTCGAAGTGATCCGCACGCGCGCGCTGCCGGTCGGCATCGAGGTCAAGACGGGCCCGGCCGCCGACGCGGCGCAGGCAAACGCGTTCGGCGTGCTGCTGCAGTACCCGGGCGTGAACGGCGACGTGCGCGACTACCGCGCGCTCACCGAAGCGATCCATGCGGCCGGCGGCCACGTGGTCGTCGCGGCCGACCTGCTCGCGCTCACCGTGCTGACGCCGCCCGGCGAATGGGGCGCGGACGTCGCGATCGGCAACACGCAGCGCTTCGGCGTGCCGATGGGCTTCGGCGGCCCGCACGCCGCGTATCTCGCGGTGCGCGACGAATTCAAGCGTCAGATGCCGGGCCGCCTCGTCGGCGTGACCGTCGACGCACAGGGCAAGCCCGCGCTGCGCCTCGCGCTGCAGACGCGCGAACAGCACATCCGCCGCGAGAAGGCCACGTCGAACGTGTGTACCGCGCAAGCGCTGCTCGCGATCATGGCGAGCATGTACGCGGTCTACCACGGCCCGCACGGCCTGAAGACGATCGCACTGCGCGTGAACCGCATCGCGGCGCTGTTGGCCGCCGGCGTGAAACAGCTCGGCTTCGCGACCGTCAACGATACGTTCTTCGACACGCTGACGATCGACACCGGCGCACGCACCGCGCAGGTCCACGAATTCGCGAAGGGCAAGCGCATCAACCTGCGCCGCGTGAGCGACACGCAAGTCGGCGTGTCGGTCGACGAAACGACGACGCGCGACGACCTCGCCGACCTGCTCGACGTATTCGCGCAGGCCGCGGGCGGCACCGCACCGGCCGTCGATGCGCTGGATGCAGGTCTCGCCGGCGTCGCCGCATTGCCGGCCGGCCTCGAGCGCACGAGCGCGTACCTGACGCACCACGTGTTCAACCGCCACCATTCCGAAACCGAAATGCTGCGCTACCTGCGCAGCCTGTCGGACAAGGATCTCGCGCTCGACCGCTCGATGATCCCGCTCGGCTCGTGCACGATGAAGCTGAACGCGACGTCGGAAATGCTGCCCGTCACGTGGCCCGAGTTCGGCCGGATCCACCCGTTCGCGCCGGCCGAGCAGACCGTCGGCTACCGCGAGATGATCGACCAGCTCGAACAGATGCTCGTCGCGGCCACCGGCTACGCGGCCGTGTCGCTGCAACCGAACGCGGGCTCGCAGGGCGAGTACGCGGGCCTGCTGATCATCCACGCGTACCATGCATCGCGCGGCGAAGGCCATCGCGACGTGTGCCTGATCCCGGCATCCGCGCACGGCACGAACCCGGCGTCCGCGCACATGGCCGGCATGAAGGTCGTGGTCGTCGCGTGCGACGCACAGGGCAACGTCGACATCGCCGACCTGAAGGCGAAGGCCGAGCAGCACTCGAAGAACCTGGCGGCGATCATGATCACGTATCCGTCGACGCACGGCGTGTTCGAGCAGAACGTCCGCGAGATCTGCGAGATCGTCCACGCGCACGGCGGCCAGGTGTACGTCGACGGCGCGAACATGAACGCGATGGTCGGCCTGACCGCGCCGGGCCAGTTCGGCGGCGACGTGTCGCACCTGAACCTGCACAAGACCTTCTGCATCCCGCACGGCGGCGGCGGCCCGGGCGTCGGCCCGGTCGCGGTCGGCGCGCACCTCGCGAAGTTCCTGCCGAACCAGCGCTCGACCGGCTACGCACGCAGCGAAGACGGCATCGGCGCGGTGTCGGCCGCGCCGTACGGCTCGGCGTCGATCCTGCCGATCTCGTGGATGTACATCGCGATGATGGGCGCGAAGAACCTGACCGCCGCGACCGAAACCGCGATCCTCAACGCGAACTACATCGCGAAGCGCCTCGCGCCGCACTACCCGGTGCTGTATTCGGGCCCGGGCGGGCTGGTCGCGCACGAGTGCATTCTCGACCTGCGGCCGATCAAGGAATCGAGCGGCATCAGCGTCGACGACGTCGCGAAGCGCCTGATGGACTACGGCTTCCACGCGCCGACGATGAGCTTCCCGGTGCCGGGCACGCTGATGGTCGAGCCGACCGAATCGGAATCGCAGGAAGAGCTCGACCGCTTCATCGCCGCGATGATCGCGATCCGCGAGGAAATCCGCGCGGTCGAGGAAGGCCGCGCCGATCGCGAGGACAACCCGCTGCGTCACGCGCCGCACACGGCCGCCGTCGTCACCGCGAACGAATGGCCGCACGCGTACTCGCGCGAGCAGGCCGCGTACCCGGTCGCATCGCTCGGCACGAACAAGTACTGGCCGCCGGTCGGCCGCGCGGACAACGCGTACGGCGACCGCAACCTGTTCTGCTCGTGCGTGCCGGTGTCGGACTACGCATAACGCGCGTCACGCCCGGAGCCGGCCGACGGTGACCGCACCGCACGCAACCCCGGTTGCGTGCGGTTTTTGCGTTCGTCGGGCCGACCGATTCACGTTCATCCGCCAATCCGGCTAACATCACACGCGATCCAGCCAATGAAGGAGTTCCGCATGGTGCGTCCGATGTTTCCGGGCCATGGTGCAACAGAGCGGCGGCCGCGCACGCGCGCAGGCCGTTCCGTGCCGATGCTCGTCGCGTCGCTGTCGCTGGCTGCCGCCGGCCTCGGCATGTCCGGCCGTGCGCACGCGGCGATGAATTTCTGCGCGGCGCCGGCGCTGCAGGCGAGCGAGACGACGCAGGCCGAGCCCGGCGTGCAGGCGCTGATTCGCAGCGTCGACGCGCGCATCGGCGAGCAGCCGAAGGCGATGGCGCGCGTGCACACCGAAGGCACGCTGCCGCACGAAGGCATCTACGACCAGAGTGCCGCCGCGCTCAAGGACATGGACCTGATGCGCGATGCGGCGCTCGCGTGGCGCGTGACGAACGCGCCGCGCTACCTGCAACTCGTCGACCGCTTCCTGTCCGCATGGGTCTCGACCTATCAGCCGAGCTTCAACCCGATCGACGAGACGCGCTTCGACAGCCTGATCGTCGCGTACGACATGACCGCGAGCGCGCTGCCGGTGAAGACGCGCAACGCGGCGGCCACGTTCATCGCGAAGCTCGGCGCCGGCTATGTCGCGCAGGTCGACGCGCAGAAGCGCCCGCTCACCGGCACCTGGCGCAACAACTGGCAGAGCCACCGGATCAAGCTGATCGCGCTGTCCGCGTTCACGCTCGGCGACCGCAAGATGATGAACGCCGCGCAGCGGCTGTTCGTCGAGCATCTCGCCGACAACATCGGCCCGGACGGCAAGACGTGGGATTTCGAGGAACGCGATGCGCTGCATTACGCGGTCTACGATTTGCAGCCGCTGGTGACGGCCGCGCTCGCCGCGCGCCGCTTCAACCGCAACTGGCTGCGCGAGCGCGGCGCGAACGGCGCGACGCTCGCGGCCGCGCTCGACTGGCTCGTGCCGTATGCGCTCGGCGAGAAAACGCATGAGGAATTCGTGAATTCGCCGGTGCCGTTCGACGCGAAGCGCCGCGAGGCCGGCCTGCCGGGTTACACGGGGCAGTGGGACCCGAAAAACGCCACCGAACTCTTTCATCTGGCCGCGCGGCTCGACGGGCGCTATGCCCGCGTCGCGCAGCAGCTTTCCCCAACGCCGCCCGCATGGCTCGCCGCGTGCCTGCCATTGCAGGCGCGCTAGCTTCATTCTTATCGCAAGGCAGGTATCGAAATGGCAGTCAGCGTGTTTGACCTCTTCAAGATCGGCATCGGTCCGTCCAGTTCGCACACGGTCGGACCGATGCGCGCGGCGCTGATGTTCGTCCAGGGCCTCGAGCGCGACGGGCTGCTCGACGCGACGGCCCACGTGAAGGTCGAGCTGTACGGCTCGCTCGGCGCCACCGGCAAGGGCCACGGCACCGACCGCGGCGTGATGCTCGGCCTGCTCGGCGACGCGCCCGACACGGTAGATCCCGACACGATCGACGCGCGGCTGGAAGACATCCGCAAAACGAAGCAGCTCGCGCTGCTCGGCACGCATCCGGTGCCGTTCGTGCTGAAGGAGAACATCGCGTTCTACCGCCAGGCGCTGCCCGAACATCCGAACGGGATGAAGCTGCGCGCGAGCGACGCGAACGGCGCGGTGCTGGTCGAGCGCACTTACCTGTCGGTCGGCGGCGGCTTCGTCGTGACGGCCGGCGCGCCGAACACCAAGGTACTGAGCGCGGCCGAGCAGATGACGCACCCGTTTCGCACCGGCGCGGAGCTGCTCGCGCTGACCGCATCGACCGGCAAGTCGATCGCGCAGCTGATGTGGGAAAACGAGCGCGCATGGCACACCGAGGAAGAAACGCGCGACGGGCTGCTGAAGATCTGGGCCGTGATGCAGTCGTGCGTGTCGCGCGGCTGCGGGATCGGCAATCCCGATGCCGACGGCAACCTGCCCGGCCCGTTCCAGGTCAAGCGCCGCGCGCCGCAGCTGTACCGCACGCTGACGGGCAGCCCGGAGCGCGCGCTGCAGGACCCGCTGTCGATGATCGACTGGATCAACCTGTACGCGATCGCGGTCAACGAGGAAAACGCGGCCGGCGGCCGCGTCGTCACCGCGCCGACCAACGGCGCGGCCGGCATCATCCCGGCCGTGCTGCATTACTACACGCGTTTCACGCCCGGCGCGAACGAACAGGGCGTGATCGACTTCCTGCTGACGGCCGCCGCGATCGGCATCCTGTACAAGCTCAACGCGTCGATCTCGGGCGCGGAAGTCGGTTGCCAGGGCGAAGTCGGCGTCGCGTGCTCGATGGCCGCCGGCGCGCTCGCGGCCGTGCTCGGCGGCACGCCGCAGCAGGTCGAGAACGCGGCCGAGATCGGGATGGAACACAACCTGGGCCTGACCTGCGACCCGGTGGGCGGGATGGTGCAGATCCCGTGCATCGAGCGCAACGCGATGGCGTCGGTGAAGGCCGTCAACGCGGCGCGCATGGCGCTGCGCGGCGACGGCTCGCACTACGTGTCGCTCGACTCGGTGATCAAGACGATGCGCGAGACGGGCGCCGACATGAAGACGAAGTACAAGGAAACGTCGCGCGGCGGCCTGGCGGTGAATATCGTCGAATGCTGATGCCGAATCCGGCGGCGACGCGGGATGGACCGATGTCCCGCATTGCCGCCGGCATGGCGCCCGGCGCTAGTCGTTCAGCCAGTTCTCCAGCCGCAATCCCGGATAGCTGACGAAATCCCGCTCGTTGTTGGTGACGAGGACGACATCGAGCGACACCGCATGCGCGGCGATCAGTTTGTCGAGGTGATCCTTCTTCCGCTCGCGGGTGGCCTCGCGGACCGGGCCATACGCTTGCGCGGCCGCGGCGTCGAAAGGCGCGACGGGAATATCCTCGATCAATGCGGCGAGATTGCGGCGCTCCCGGGCCGGGCTCGCACATGCGCTCACGCCGTACTCGAGCTCCGCATAGGTGATCGCCGACATGACGACGTCGCCCGTGTAGCACTGCGCGAATCGTTTCGCGACCTGCTCCGGCTGATTCTTCATCAGATAGATGCACATGTTGGTGTCGAGCATGAAGCGCGGCATCACAAACCCTCGCGTTCGGCCTGCTCCTGATCGCCACGCCCTTCGGCCATGAAGTCCGGCCCGAATTTCGCGAATTTCTCCAGTACCTGCGTCAGCGGCCGCCGCATCGGCCGAATCCGGATTTCATCACCGACGCGCTCGATTTCCAGTTCGATATCGCTGCGCTCATAGGCGAGGTCCGCCGGAATCCGCACGGCCTGCGAGTTGCCGTTCCGGAATACCCTCGTGGTATGCATGTCGATCTCCGCATGGATGTACGTTGTATGTACATTATACGATGCGGTCTTAGATGTAAATCCATGTGTGTACATAACAGGTCTTCCGTTGACTGCCGAGCCGGCCACGCGGGCGACGCGCCCCGCGCCGGCTTCGACCGGCTCCGTCAGCGTCTTTTGATCGATCGCCTGCTTTCCGCGTCGAGGCAAGCGCCTGGGTCGCCGTCCGTAGCGCTTACTTTTCACCGTCGCGCAAGCGGGCACAAGCCGGCCGTTCGGCCAGCCGAAGCCGACGCGCATTCCCCGACCCGCCCAGCGTTCCGACACTTTTCAGCGGCCGGCGTACCGGCGCCCGGCCAACCGGCGTAAGCTGTACGTCCCGCTACCCAAGGGAGACGGCTGCCCATGTCGCATTCCAAGGATCTCGAGCCGCGCGCCACCACCGGTGCGCGACTGCTCGTCGATGCGTTGCTCGCCAATCACGTCGAACGCGTGTTCTGCGTGCCGGGCGAGAGCTTCCTCGCCGTGCTCGATGTGCTGGCGGACGACACCGCCCGCATCCAGACGGTCGTCTGCCGCCACGAGGCGGCGGCCGCGAACATGGCCGAAGCGGTCGGCAAGCTGACCGGCCGCCCCGGCATCGCGTTCGTCACGCGCGGGCCGGGCGCGACGCATGCGTCGATCGGCGTGCACACCGCGTTCCAGGATTCGACGCCGATGATCCTGTTCGTCGGTCAGTGCGCACGCGAGCACCTCGACCGCGAAGCCTTCCAGGAAATCGACTACCGCCGGATGTTCGGCCAGATGGCGAAATGGGTCGCGCAGATCGACGACCCGCGCCGCATCCCCGAATACCTGAGCCATGCGTTTCACGTCGCGACGTCCGGCCGGCCCGGCCCGGTCGTGCTCGCATTGCCGGAGGACGTGCTGTCCGACGCATGCGCACCGCAGCCCGTCGTGCCGGCCGCGAAACGCATCGCGGCGGCGCCGTCCGCCGCGCAGATCGACGAGCTGCGCGAACGGCTTGCGCGCGCGGAACGGCCGTTCGCGATCGTCGGCGGCAGCGGCTGGACGCCGGACGCCTGCGCGAACCTGCGCACCTTCGTCGAACGCTGGCAATTGCCGGTCGCGTGCGCGTTCCGCTTCCAGGACACGATCGACAACGCACACCCGAACTACGCGGGCGACGTCGGGCTCGGGATCAACCCCGCGCTCGCGAAACGCATCCGCGACGCAGACCTGCTGCTCGTGATCGGGCCGCGCCTCGGCGAAGCGACGACCGGCGGCTACACGCTGCTCGACATCCCGAAGACGCGCCAGACGCTGATCCACGTGCATCAGGGCGCGGACGAACTCGGGCGCGTGTACGCCGCCGACCTGCCGATCGTGTCCGGCATGCCCGAGATCGCCGCGCCGCTGGCCGCGCTCGAACCGCCCGCGCGGCCCGCGTGGGCCGGCGCGGCCGCCGACGCGCACCGCGCGTACCGCGAATGGCATGCGCCGCTGCCGATGCCCGGCGACGTGCAACTCGGCGACGTGATGGTGCAGTTGCGCGAGCGCCTGCCGCACGACGCGATCCTGACCAACGGCGCGGGCAACTATGCGATCTGGCTGCATCGCCACTTCGCGTACCGGCACTTCCGTTCGCAGCTCGCGCCGACGAGCGGCGCGATGGGCTACGGGCTGCCGGCCGCGCTCGCCGCGAAGTCGCTGTATCCGCAGCGCGCCGTCGTCGCGCTCGCCGGCGACGGCTGCTTCATGATGGCCGGCAACGAGCTCGCGACCGCGATGCAATACGGGCTGAACATCGTGGCGATCGTCGTCAATAACGGTCATTTCGGCACGATCCGCATGCATCAGGAGCGCAACTACCCGGGGCGCGTGCACGGCACGGGACTCACGAACCCGGATTTCGCCGCGTATGCACGTGCGTTCGGCGCGCATGGCGAGACGGTCGAGCGCACCGCCGATTTCGCGCCCGCGCTCGAGCGCGCGCTGACCTGCGGGCTGCCCGCGGTGATCGAGATTCGCATCCCGCAGGACGCCAGCACGCCGGCCGCGACGCTCGAGCAGATTCGCGAGCAGGGCCGCCGCGCACGCGGCGCATGACGATGGACATGCGCACCACGCCGCCCGCTGCCGCGCTGTCGCCCGACGACGCGCTGGCCTGCCCCGGCACGCTGCTCGCGCCCGACGGCATGCTCGTCGCGCCGTACGACCTCGAGCATGGCGACGCGCGCGCCGAAGGCTACGTGCCGGCCGCGCCGGCGCTCGGCCTGCTGCACGCCGCCCACCGGCCGTTTCGCCTCGATTACGGCGAGGCACGGCACGTGCACGTGATCAACGGGATGGGCGTCACGCTCGGCGATTCGGTGATCGGGCTGACGGCCCTCGCCGCGCTGCGTGCGGCCCATGCGGACCTGCGCTTCACGCTGTACCGGCCGGCGCGCGCGCCGCGCTATGTCGAAGCGCTGTACGCGCTCGCGGCCGACGTCGTCGCGCCGTCACGCACGCTGCCGTGCGCCGCCGACGCGCTGCCCGCCGGCGCGCACTGCATCGACGTCGGCAATCACCTGTACTGGCCCGCATTCGCGCGGCTGCCCATGATCGATTTCTTCCTCGACGCGCTCGGCGTCGATCCGGCCGCCGTGCCGGCCGCCGCGAAGCGCAACCGCTGGCTCGCGCGGCTGCCGCTGCCCGCGCTGCCGGCCGCGTGGCAGCGGCCGTACGTGCTGTTCTGCCCGAATGCGAGCACCGCGGTGCGCAGCGTGCCGCCCGCGCTGTGCGTCGCGTTCGTGGAACGGCTCGCGCAGCGTTACGGGTTGCCGGTGGTCGGCTTCGGCCCGCTCGCGCATCCCGCTTACGTGGACGTGAGCCGCGACGCGACCGACACCGCACGCTTCATCGCCTGGATCAAGGGCGCGAGCCTGCTGTTCGCGCCGGACACGGCGGCCGTGCATCTCGCCGACGGTTTCGACGTGCCGACGCTCGCGTGCTTCACGACGATCGGGCCGGCATGGCGCGTGCGCGACTATCCGCACTGCGTGCCGGTCACGCTCGACGTGCCGGCCGAATTGCACGGGCTGCATCGCAGCGAGCGGCCGGACGACCTGGCGGCGGTCGAAGCCGCTTACCGCGCGATCGACTGGGACGCGCTGGCGTGGCCCGCGCCGCGCGACGCGGCGACGACGGCCATCTGAGCGAAGCCGGCGCGGCGGCGAGCGGAACGACCGAATCGGCAGCACGCGCCCGGCGCCAGCCCCCGCCGCGCGCGCCGCACCGGCCGCCCGGCTCACCGTGCCGAGCATCTCACGCGCGATCGCGCAGCGTCTCCGACGGTCGCTTGCCGAACAGGCGCCTGTAATCGGTCGCGAACTGGCTGAGATGCCAGAAGCCCCATGCCTCCGCGACGTCCTGCACCGAGCCGGCCGCGCGCCCGCACAGGTCGCGCCGCGCGCCGTTCAGCCGCAGCGTGCGCAGGTAGGTCGCGGGCGCCATCCCGAGTACGTCCTGGAAGCAGTACTGCAGCGTGCGCCGGCTCACGTGCAACTGCTCGCACAGCTCGGGCACGCCGACCGGGCGCGTGCGGTGCGCGAGCACGTAGTCGCGCGCCTGGTCGACGAGCCAGCGGCGCGTCGACGGCGCACTGCCGCTGCCGTCGTCGGCCGGCTGCGCGCACGCGTCGAACAGCGCGGCCAGCACTTCGGCCTGCAGGTCGTCGCGCTGCGCATCGGGCAGCGGGCCGGCCATCGCCACCGCACCGTCGAGCCGGCGGCCGAGCAGCGCGCACAGGCGCGCGAGCCGCGCGTCGCCGACCTGCATCACCCGCTGCGTGAACAGCCGCTCGTCGAGCGCGCGACGCTCGACTTCCTCCGCATAGCGGCGCAGCACGTCACCGCGCACGACGACGCCGTAGATCGAGAACTGCGCGGGCGTCACGAGTTCGAATTCGACGTTGCCGGGCCGGAACGCGAGTGCGCCGGGGCCGATGCGGCACGCATCGACGCGCGCCGAGCCGTCGCACACGAGCGGGATGCCGAACCAGTACGCGTCGCCGCGCACTTCGCACGCCTGGCGCAGCAGGTGGCTGGTCGATTCGCGAAACAGCTTCATCGTGTCGAGCGGCAGCTCGGTCAGCGTGCCGACGAAGCGGCCGGCCGCGAGCTGGTCGTAGGTCTGCCGCCAGCCGATCAGGTTGCGCGCCTGCTCGTCCGCATCGTGCGCGACGCTGACGACGGCCTGCCCGGCGAACGCGTCGTCGCCCTGCGCACTGCGCCGCGTGTCTTCGGCGGTCGGTTCTTCCGTACCCGCCACGTGTTGATCCATCGTGTCCTCCCTCACCTGCGCGGAACCCTGCGTATCACGCAAGTCCCGTGCCGAACCGCACGGCCCGGCGCGCGCCCGCCATTCCACGCTGTCCGGCCGATGCGCGCCATGCGGGCGCACCCGAAGGCTGCATGTCGCGCACGCCGCCGGTGCGATCCGCGCGGCGACCGCGCATGCGCGCCGCCGCCCGCGCACGGATGCCGACGCCGGATGCCGACGCCGGATGCCGACGCCGGATGTCGACACCCGGATGCCGACGCCCGGATGCCGACGCCCGGATGCCGGCTACCGGGCCGGCTTCAGCCGCACGACCCGCGTGCCGCAATTGCCGTATGCCTGCGCGATCGCCAGTTCGACGATCGCGCTGCCCGCCGCCCACGGCGCCGCGTCCGCTTCCGGCAAATCGGCGCGCAGCGTGGCGCGACCGTTGATCCGGTAGCGCAGGCCGCGCACGAAATCGACGAACAGCAACCCAACCCCGCTGCCGTCGCAGGCGGCCGCGTCGATCCAGCCGCCGCCACCATCATGCGCGGCGGGCAACGCGAACCGCAGCGTCTTCGTATCGATCACGCGCACCACCGGCAGCAGATCGCCGTTCGCGTCGCGCCGGCTCTGCACGATGTCGCAGATCATCGACGCACCCGCGCCGGACGCCGTGCCGACGAACATGAACGGTTGCGATTCGACGAACTGCCGTACGCCGATGCTCAGCCGCGTGGTCACGGCGTCGCTCATTTGCTCGGCTTCGTCGGCGACGCCGAAGCGGTGTTGCGCGTCGAGTTCGCCCGGATGGAATACCGGGTGACGCGGAAAGGATCGGGGTGGTTCTGCCATGCCGGGAGTCGTCACATGCGTCGGTGCACCGTGCCGTCGCGCATGCGCGACGGCCGGCAGCGTGGCCGGCGCCGGCCGCCGAAAACGCAACCGACGCCGACTGTCGAACAGGGAAATCGAACCGGGCGACGCGCCGGGCCCAACCGGCCCCCGGCACGCCGCCGCGGCAGCGGCGATCAGAAGAACCCGAGCGCCTCGGCCTGGTAGCTGACCAGCAGGCACTTCGTCTGCTGATAGTTCGACAGCGCCATCTTGTGCGTCTCGCGGCCGATCCCCGACTGCTTGTAGCCGCCGAACGCCGCATGTGCGGGGTACAGGTGGTAGCAGTTGGTCCACACGCGGCCGGCCTCGACCTCGCGGCCCATCCGGTACGCACGCGTGCCGTTGCGCGTCCACACGCCGGCGCCGAGCCCGTAGAACGTGTCGTTCGCGAGTTCGATCGCTTCCTGCTCGTCCTTGAACGTCATCACCGACGCGACCGGCCCGAAGATCTCTTCCTGGAACACGCGCATCTTGTTGTTGCCGAGCAGCATCGTCGGCTTCACGTAGTAGCCGGTGCCGAGTTCGGCGGCCGGCGCCGTGCGCTCGCCGCCGGTCAGGCATTGCGCGCCCTCGCCGCGGCCGATGTCGATGTACGACAGGATCTTGTCGAGCTGCTGCTGCGACGCCTGCGCGCCGATCATCGTCTGCAGGTCGAGCGGGTGGCCGGCCTTGATGCGCTCGACGCGCGCGACGGCCTTCTCGATGAAGCGTTCGTAGATCGATTCCTGGATCAGGATCCGCGACGGGCACGTGCACACTTCGCCCTGGTTCAGCGCGAACATCGCGAGCCCCTCGAGCGCCTTGTCGAGGAACGCGTCGTCCTGGTCGAGCACGTCGGCGAAGAAGATGTTCGGGCTCTTGCCGCCCAGTTCGACCGTCGACGGGATCAGGCTGTCGGCCGCCGCGCGCAGGATGTGCTTGCCGACCGGGGTCGAGCCCGTGAACGCGATCTTCGCGATCCGCTTGCTGGTCGCGAGCGCTTCGCCCGCTTCCTTGCCGAAGCCGTTCACGATGTTGATCGCGCCGGCCGGGAACAGGTCGCCGATCAGTTCCATCAGCACGAGCACCGACGCGGGCGTCTGCTCGGCCGGCTTCATCACGACGCAGCAGCCGGCCGCGAGCGCCGGCGCGAGCTTCCACGCGGCCATCAGCAGCGGGAAGTTCCACGGGATGATCTGGCCGACCACGCCGAGCGGCTCGTGGAAGTGGTACGCGACGGTGTTGTCGTCGATTTCGGAGATGCCGCCTTCCTGCGCGCGAATGCAGCCCGCGAAATAGCGGAAGTGGTCGATCGCGAGCGGCAGGTCGGCCGCCATCGTTTCGCGCAGCGGCTTGCCGTTGTCGATCGTCTCGGCCACGGCCAGCAGCTTCAGGTTCTTTTCCATCCGGTCGGCGGCGGCGAGCAGCAGGTTCGCGCGCTCGGCGACCGACGTCTTGCCCCACTTGCGGCGCGCCGCATGCGCGGCGTCGAGCGCCAGCTCGATGTCGTCGGCGCTGGAGCGCGGCACGCGGCAGAACGGCTGGCCGTTGATCGGCGACACGTTCTCGAAATACTCGCCCTTCACGGGCGCCACCCACTTGCCGCCGATGTAGTTGTCGTATTGCTGACGGTACGGGTATTCGACGTCGAGGCCCAGTTGCTTCAGGTCAAACGGGTTCATACATGTCTCCTGTTCATCGTGCTTGTGTGAGTACAGCGCCGGTTGGAATGCGCTGGTCCCGTTTACGCAACATGCGTGCCAAACGGAACGGGTGCACGTCGATCGCGGCCGGCGCGCGCTCGCTCCGTGCGGTGTTCACGCACGCAACACGGCAGGTGTACCGATTCTGAACACCGCGGTTGCGCAGCGAGGTGGCCGGTGTTCGGAATTTCCACAGTGGGCGGCGGTGCGTTGCCGCGAATGCGCGCCGCACCGCATGGCATGTCGCTTGCGTGCGGATCGCGGATCCCCACGCACGGCGCACACGCCGACCGACACCATGACCGATCGCGGCCCCCTGACCGACGACGCCATCGCATTCATCCGCGAGCAGGCTTTCCTGATCGTCGCGACCGCCGACACGGCCGGCAACGCCGACTGTTCTTACCGCGGCCGCCAGCCGCGCGCCGACGGCTCGTTCGCGCCGCTCGTCGATATCCCGGACCGCCGCACGCTGGTGCTGCCCGACTTCGCAGGCAACAACCTGCTCAACACGATCGGCAACCTGCTCGTGAATCCGGCCATCGCGCTGCTGTTCGTCGATTTCGTGCGTCAGACGACCTGGCTCGTGCAGGGCCGCGCGACGCTCGACGAGGATGCGCAACGGCACGCGCGCCTGTGGCCGGATGCGTTGCGCTATCTGGTGATCGACGTGGAGTGCGCGCAGGCGCGCGCGGATGCAACCCTGCCGCCGCTCGTGCTGGCGTGACGCGCGGCGGGTGATGCGCTGACCGACGGACCATGCGGGCACGACGGCTGCGCCTACTGGAATGTCGAGGTGCCGAAGCGCCGATGACCCGAAGCACTGAAGCATCGATGCACCGAAGTGCCGAAGCGCCGAAGCGCCGAACCGCCGAAGCACCGAAGTGCCGATGTGCCGAAGTGCCGATGTGCCGAAGCGCCACGATGCAACGTCACCGCCCGTGCGTCTGTGCACCGGCCGGTTCGACCCGGCTGCGTGCCGACGTATCGGCGTGCGCGCGGCCGTCCGCCTCGTCGCCCGTTTCGTCGGCGGCCGGCCGTCCGCCGAGAAACCCGAACACCACCGCCGCGCACAGCACCGTGACGACGGCCAGCCCGTTCAGCAGCCGGTCGAACGCGTGCGTGTAGCTCGCGATCAACGCCGCGCGACCGACGGCCGGCAACGCTGCAGCCGCGCCGGCGAGATCGCCGGTCGCCAGCCGCGCGGCAGCCCGCAGCGTCGCGTCCGGCGTGCCGGCAGCTCCTGCCGCGTGCGCCAGCCCCCCGTGCGCGAGCGCGGCCAGCACCGCACCGACGATCGCCAGCGCGATCCCCTCGCCGGCCACGCGCGTCGTGCTGAAAATGCCCGTCGCCATCCCCGCGCGCTCTTTCGGCACGACGCTCACCGACAGCCCGTCCATCAGCCCCCACGGCATGCCGGCGCCGACGCCGATCGCGAGCATCGGCGCGATCGCCGCCGGCCCCGCGCCGCCGCGCAGCGCGATGCCGAGCCATACGAGCCCGGCCGCCGCGACCAGCAGCCCGAGCCCCGAAATCACGCCGGCCGACAGCCAGCGCGTGAGCGTCGCCGCGCCGAGCGGCACCACCAGCATCGGCGCGGAGATCGCGAGCATCAGCCAGCCCGCGTCGATCTCGCTGAAGCCGTCGATGCCGATGAAGCGCAGCGGCAGCACGACGAGCAGCACGATGTAGCAGCAGCAGGTCGACACCGGCAGCACCTGCACGCCGACGAAGCGCGCGATGCGGAACAGCGACAGGTCGAGCATCGGCCGCGCGACGCGCGTCTCGATCGTCACGAATGCACACGCGCCGAGCGCCGCGCCGGCCAGCAGCGCGATCACGAGCGGGCTCGACCAGCCGCGCGCGGGCGCCTCGATCACGCCGAACGTGAACAGCGTCAGCGCGGCCGTGAACGCGGCCGTGCCGGGCCAGTCGAGCCCCGTCGCGTGCGGATCGCGCGACTCGTGCATGCGCGGCAGCCCGAACGCGAGCGACAGCACGCCGGCCACCGCGCTCGTCACGAAGATCGCGCGCCAGCCGTAATGCCCGATCAGGCCGCCGGCGAGCACGGGCCCGAACGCGAGGCCGATCCCGAACGTCGTGCCGAGCAGGCTGAATGCACGCGTGCGCGCCGCGCCGTCGAACTCCTGCGCGAGCGCGGCCGTGCCGCCGGCCAGCGCCGCGGCCGCCGCGAGCCCTTGCGCGGCGCGCAGCAGATCGACCGCGAGCATCGACGGCGCGAACGCGAGCGCGACCGACATCAGCGTGAAGCCGCCGACGCCGATCGCGAACAGCCGCTTGCGGCCGAACTGGTCGGCGAGCGCGCCCGACGCCATCAGGAAGCTGCCGAACGCGAGCATGAACGCGTTGGTGATCCAGTTCATCGCAACCGGGCTGCCGTGCAGGTCGCGGCCGATCGCCGGCGTCGCGACCGCGCCGCCCGAAAACGACAGCGGCAGCGCGACGGCGGCCATGCAGACGGCGGCCAGCACCCACGCGCGCCGGCGCGCCGCCAGCGCCGAATTGGCCGAAACAGGGTGATCCATCATCGCTCCTTCAAAAGCCGGCGCGGATGCGCCATCGGAGCGACAGAAGATAAATCCGATTCAATCTGCGAAAAACCACGCGAAGTTCCGCATATAACGGACTAAAATTCCGCAATTCACGTGGCCGCGTGCGTCGCCGCACGCCGTTCGATTCAATGGAAAACCTCACCGGCATCGTCGCATTCGTCCGCACCGCCGAAGCGCTGAGTTTCGTCGCGGCCGGCCGCGCGCTCGGCATCTCGGCGTCGGCGGTCGGCAAGACCATCGCGAAAATGGAGCAGTCGCTCGGCGTACGGCTGTTCAACCGCACGACGCGGCGCGTGACGCTCACCGACGAGGGGCGGCATTTCTACGAGCGCTGCCAGCGCATCCTCGAGGATTTCCGCGACGCGGAGGCGACCGTGACGGCGTCCGCGCAGCGCCCGCGCGGCAAGCTGCGCGTGAGCCTGCCGGTGATCGGCTACCGCTTCCTGCTGCCGGTGCTGCCCGAATTCCGGCAGCGCTATCCGGACGTCGAACTCGATCTCGATTTCAACGACCGGATGGTCGACGTCGTCGAAGGCGGATTCGACGCGGCGATCCGCAGCGGCCCGCTGTCCGATTCGAGCCTGATGTCGCGGCGGCTCGGCCCGTTCGCGTTCGTGCTGTGCGCGACGCCCGCGTATCTCGCGCAGGCCGGCACGCCGCGCACGCCGCGCGACCTCGACGCGCACGACTGCGTGCGCTACTGCTTCCCGACCACCGGCAAGCTGCAGGACTGGGCGCTCGCGGCCGACGACGGCACGCCGCTCACGCTGCGCACCGCGATGACCTGCAACAACATGGAGGCGCTGCGCGGCGCCGTGCTCGCGGGGCTCGGCATCGGCTACATGCCCGACTTCCTCGCGCGCGACGCGCTCGAACACGGCGCGCTCGTCACCGTGCTCGACGACTACCGGATCGCGCCGGGGCAGTTCTCGATCGTGTGGCCGTCGAGCCGGCAGTTGTCGCCGAAGCTGCGCGTGTTCGTCGATTTCCTGTGCGAACGGCTGTTCAGGTAGTCGCGCCGATCCGCTCCGCTTCAGCCGGCGGCGGCAGCGCGTCGCTGTCGTCCTTCAGCCCGACGCCCGTCAGCCCTAGGCGGCGTGCATGCGTCATCAGGTAATGCAGCTTGTGCGCGGCGGCCGCGTGCGGCAGCCCTTCGGGCCGCACGTTCGAAATGCAGTTGCGCAGCGCGTCGTGACAGCCGACCTTCGGCGCCCACGTCAGGTACACGCCGAGGCTGTCCGGCGAGCTGAGCCCGGGCCGTTCGCCGATCAGCATCGCGACCACCTTCGCGCGCAGCAGCTCGCCGATCTCGTCGCCGAGCGCGACGCGCGCATGCGTCGCGACCACCACCGGGCCGATCCGCCAGCCGTCCGCGTCGAGCCGCGGCCGCACGGCCTGCAACAGCGGCAGCGCCTGCTTCGCGGCCGCGAACGCCGACAGCCCGTCGCCGACCACGAACACGACATCGGGCGCATCGTCGAGCGCCGCCCCGTAGCCGGCCAGCAGCCCGCGGCTGTCGTCGGACAGCTTGCGGCCGAGATCGGGCCGGCGCAGGTAATGATCGCGGTCCGGCGCGGCGCTCTGCACGCCGAGCGTCGGCAGCAGGCCGGCCGCCTCGATCTCGCGCCGCAGCGCGTCCACGTCGAGCGGCTGGTGCACCGCGTCGCGCGCCTGCGCATGCGACAGGTTGAAAGCCAGCAGCGGCGCGGTCGGCAGGCTGTTGCCCGCGCGGCCGAGCGCGATCCGCGCGTTCGTGAACGACTTCAGCTGCGCCCACGGGTTCTTCTCGACGGCGTCGCTCATGCGGACACCCCCATCCAGTCGTTCGCGCCCGCGAGCAGCGGCACGCGTGCCGTCGCCGCGCGCAGCGTGCCGTGCGCGTCGGCGATCTCCATCGTCTCCAGCCATTCCTCGAACTCGGGCGCACGGCGCAGGCCGAGCACCTCGCGCACGTAGAGCTGGTCGTGGAACGACGTGCTCTGGTAGTTCAGCATCACGTCGTCCGCGCCCGGAATCCCCATGATGAAGTTGATGCCGGCCGCCCCCAGCAGCGTCAGCAGCGTATCCATGTCGTCCTGGTCGGCTTCCGCGTGGTTCGTGTAGCAGATGTCGCAGCCCATCGGCACGCCGAGCAGCTTGCCGCAGAAGTGATCCTCGAGCCCCGCGCGGATGATCTGCTTGCCGTCGTACAGGTATTCGGGCCCGATGAAGCCGACCACCGTGTTCACGAGGAACGGCTCGAACTTGCGCGCGACCGCATACGCCCGCACCTCGCAGGTCTGCTGGTCGACGCCGTGGTGCGCGTTCGCCGACAGCGCGCTGCCCTGGCCCGTCTCGAAGTACATCAGGTTGTCGCCGACGGTGCCGCGCCTGAGCGACAGCGCGGCCTCGCGCGCCTCGCCGAGCAGCGCGAGCGAGATCCCGAAGCTCGCGTTCGCCTTCTCGGTGCCCGCGATCGACTGGAACACGAGGTCGACCGGCGCGCCCTTCCCGATCGCCGCGATCGTGTTGGTCACGTGCGTGAGCACGCACGATTGGGTCGGCACGCCGTAGCGTTCGCGAAAACCGTCGATCATCGCGAGCAGCTTCACGATCGCCGCGAGGCTGTCGGTCGCGGGGTTGATGCCGATCATCGCGTCGCCGCAGCCGTACATCAGCCCGTCGAGCATCGATGCGGCGATGCCCTTCACGTCGTCGGTCGGGTGGTTCGGCTGCAGCCGCACCGACATCCGGCCGGCCAGCCCGACCGTGTTGCGAAAGCGCGTGACCACGCGACGCTTGCGCGCGGCCGCGATCAGGTCCTGGTTGCGCATCAGCTTCGACACGGCCGCGACCATCTCGGGCGTGAGGCCCGGCGCGATCCGTTCGAGCGCGGCGCCGTCGGCGGCGGGCGACAGCAGCCAGTTGCGGAAATCGCCGACGGTGAGATGCGAGATGTCCGCGAACGCCTGCGCGTCGTGATCGTCGATGATGAGGCGCGTGACCTCGTCGTCTTCATACGGGATCACGGCTTCGTTCAGGAACGCCTTGAGCGGCACGCCCGCGAGCGCGATCTTCGCGGCGACGCGCTCCTCCTCGCTCGCCGCCGCGACGCCGGCGAGCTGATCGCCGGAACGCAGCGGGCTCGCCTTCGCGAGCAGCGTCTTCAGGTCCGCGAAGCGGTACGTGCGCGGACCGATCGTCTCGGTATAGGACATCGTTCGAATCTCCTTGCCAAAAGCCGACGGCGCGCCCGTTCGACGGGGCGCGCCGGATGCCGTCAGGAACGGCCTTTCATGTTCGCCTGCACCGTCGTCACCGCGTTCACTCCTTCAGCAGCGCGTCGCCGGGCGCGCTCGCGCGCTGCGCGCGGGTCGCGAGGAAGTACGCGTAGCCGAGCGCGACGAACGCGACGAACACCATCGCCACCAGCCCGTTGAAGTACACCATCGTGCCGAGGCAGACCAGCGCCGCCAGGATCGCGAATGCCGGGAAGATCGGGTACAGCGGCGCGCGGAACGGCCGCGCCATGTTCGGCTGCGAGCGGCGCAGCTTGAACAGCGACGCCATGCTGACGATATACATCACGATCGCACCGAATACCGACATCGTCACGATGTTCGCGGTGAGCGTCTGCCCGCCGAACTGGATCAGCTCGTCGCTGTAGATCGCCGCGATGCCGACCACGCCGCCCGCGAGGATCGCGCGATGCGGGGTCTTGAAGCGCGGATGCACCTTCCCGAGCCACTCCGGCAGGTAGCCTTCGCGCGCCAGCGCGAAGATCTGGCGCGAATAGCCGAGGATGATCCCGTGGAACGACGCGACGAGCCCGAACAGCCCGAGCCACACGAGCATGTGCATCCAGCCGCTGTTCGCGCCGACGATGTACTTCATCGCCTGCGGCAGCGGGTCGTTGATGTTCGCGAGCTTGGTCCAGTCGCCCGCGCCGCCGGCGAACACCATCACGCCGATCGCGAGCGCCACGAGGGTCAGGATCCCGGCCACGTATGCGATCGGAATCGAGCGCTTCGGGTTCTTCGCTTCCTCGGCGGCCATCGCGACGCCTTCGATCGCAAGGAAGAACCAGATCGCGAACGGAATCGCCGCGAACATCCCGTGGAACGCGCCCAGGCTGAAGTGATCGGCGCCCGACCAGCCGCCCTTCGTGAAATTGCTCCACGCGAAGCCCGGCGACACGACGCCCATGAACACCAGCAGCTCGAAGATCGCGAGCAGCGTGACGACGAGCTCGAAAGTCGCCGCGATCTGCACGCCGACGATGTTCAGCGCCATGAACACGAGATACGCGCCCATCGCCGCGTGTTTCGGTTCGAGCCCCGGAAACTGCACGTGCAGGTACGCGCCGATCGCGAGCGCGATCGCGGGCGGCGCGAACACGAACTCGACGAGCGTCGCCGCGCCGGCCAGATAGCCGCCGGTCGGGCCGAACGCGCGGCGCGCATACGCGAACGGGCCGCCCGCGTGCGGGATCGACGTCGTCAGCTCGGTGAAACTGAAGATGAAGGTGGTGTACATCGCCGCGACGAACAGCGCGGTGATCACGAAACCCAGCGTGCCGGCGCTCGCCCAGCCGTAGCTCCAGCCGAAGTATTCGCCGGAAATCACGAGGCCGACCGCGATGCCCCACAGTTGCCAGGTCCCGAGCGTCTGCTGCAGCGCGGGCTGGCCGGGCGACCTGGCGCCGGCGGCGGGCCGGCCATTCGACTCTGCTTTCATCGGACTCTCTCCTCAAAGGCGCCGGGCCTGCACGCCCGCGCGACTGAGAATCGATGCTAGAGAGTCATTAAACGACGTGTTATCGAAATTCGGCAAAGATCGCGGCTGACGTTTCGCTTGCGAAAACGCCAGCCGCGCGCGTGGCCGCGCCGATCCGGCCGCGCGGCGCGGGCCGGATCGGCCGTGCTTACTGGCCGCCGCCGCGCTGGTTGAACCAGCGGTCGAGCAGCTTGCCGGCCGCCTCGCGGCCGCCGAGGCCGAACGACAGCGCGACCGCCACCGCGATCGCGCCGAGCACGAGGCCGAACGCGAGCTGGACGATTTCGTTCGCGATGCCCATCGCGCGCAGCCCCATCGCGAACACGAGGCCGAGGATCGCGAATTGCGCGATGCGCGCGAACAGCACGCTGTGCTCGCGGTCGGCCTGCTCGATCACGCGGCGCGCGAGGCCCGCGAGCCACACGCCGATCACGAGGATCACGCCACCCATCAGCACGTGGCCGCCGAATTCGATGAACAGCGTGACGACGTCGCGCACCTGCGAGAAGCCGAGCCGGTTCGCGGCCTCGACCGACGCGAACAGCATCGCGAAGAACACGATCAGCCGCGCGACCAGCACCGACGGCTGCAGGATGCCCGAGAACACGCGCTCGACGCCGAGCACGGCCGGCAGCCCGTCCGCGCCGGCGGCTTCCAGCAGCTTCTGCGCGAGCGACGCGACGAAGCGCGCGAAGTAGAACGTGGCGAGCACGATCACGATCGCCGCGACGATGTCCGGCACCGCGCCGAGGAACTGGTTCAGCATGTTGGTCGCGGGAATCGAGATCGCGTCGATCTTCAGCGCGTCGAGCGCGGAGATCAGCGTCGGCACGAACACGAACACGTAGACGATCGTGCCGATCAGGCTCGACACGCGCACGGGCGTCGGGCTGTCGATCCCTTGCGTGAGGCGGTCGGCGCCGGCGGCCACCAGCAGGTTCGTCACGAGGCCGCGCAGCACGCGCGCGACGATCCAGCCGACGAAGCCGATCACCGCGGCCGCGAAGAGGTTCGGCACGATCGCGAGCAGCTTGTCGACCATCCCCTGCACCGGCGAGAGCAGGCCCGACAGCGCGAACGACGCGAGGATCGCCGGCAGGAACATCAGGATCACGAGCCAGAACAGCACGTCGCCGAGATAGCCGCTCATCGGCTGCATGCCGGCGCCTTCGGCCAGCTTGTCGTCGATCTTGCTCGCCTTCAGCGCGCGGTTCGCGAGGCTGCGCAGCAGCGACGCGATCAGCCACGCGATCAGCGTCAGCGCCGCGCCGCCGATCAGGTTCGGCAGGTAGTTGACGATGTGCGTGACGAGCAGCGAGAACGGATTGGAGACCGCGTACAGGTTGAGCACGTTGAAAATGCCCACCGCGGTGACGAGCAGCACGAGCCAGAACAGGCCGCCGGCGATGATGCGTTCGACGCACGCGCCCTGGCCGGTACTTTCGTTGATCCGCTGATCGACCTTCAGTGCGTTGAGCAGGCGCAGCGCGCCGGCCCGCACCGCCACGGCGATCAGCCAGCCGATCACCAGGATGCCGATCGCGCCGGCGATCTTCGGCAGGTATCCGCCTAGCGTGGTCTGCAGCGACGTGATGAAGCTGGAAGCATCCATTTCTTCTTCTCCCGAAAACGTGGTGGTGCGATTGAACATCGACGAACGACCTGCGTACTTCGAAAAAGCGTGCTGCCCCGTCCGAGCAACTTACCCGAGAAAAATGACGCAATCATCCGATTTCACCGTCTTTAACTTTAGTTCTAGATTGCAGGAGGGCAAGACCCTATTTCGATGAAATAGAAAGGGGGACGGACTCCGGACCGCTACGCATTTCCGCAAGATTTGTCCGTTCGGGCCGTGCTACCGTGGCGTCGGTTCTTGCCCCGGACACGCCGATGCCCCCAGCCGAAACGAAGACCGAGCCGCCCGCGTGGGTCCGCTACGCAGCGAGCGTGGCGCGCGTTCACGCGTACATCGGCGCGCATCTCGACGGCCCGCTCGATCTGAACCGGCTTGCGGAAATCGCGTGCCTGTCGCCGTATCACTGGCAGCGCGTCTATCGCGCGCTGTACGGCGAGTCGATCGTGTCGACGGTGCGGCGGATGCGGATCGTGCGGGCGTCCGAGGATCTGGTCTGCACCGTGCGGCCGCTCGACGAGATCGCGCGGCGCGCGGGCTACGGTTCGACGCACGCGTTCGCGCGGGCGTTTCGCGACGTGTACGGCGTGCTGCCCGCGCAGCACCGGCGCACCGGCCACCACCGGCCGATTTATCCCCTGCAGCGAGGAGAGGAAGACATGTTCAAGCACGAGGTCGAAATCCGGCGCCTGCCGGCACTGCGCGGCTACGCGGTGACGCACACCGGTGCGTATATGAAAGTGGGCGACGCGTTCGGACGCATCGGCGCGTGGGCCGGGCAGCACGGGCTGATCGGCCCGGGCGCGAAGATGATCGGGATTTTCTACGACGATCCGGACACGACGCCCGAAGCGCAGTTGCGCGCGAAAGCGTGCTGGATGCCGGCCGACGGCGCGCCGGACGTGGCGCCCGCGCCGCTGGTCGAGCGGGTGACGATCGCCGGCGGCGAATACGCGGTGCTGCTGCATACCGGGCCGTATGCGGACCTGAAGACGGCCTACCAGTGGCTCTACGGCGACTGGCTGCGTCACTCGGGCCGCGAGGCCGCCGATGCACCGCCGTTCGAGCTGTACCTCAATACGCCGATGGACACGGCGCCGGCCGACCTGCTCACCGAAATTCACCTGCCGCTGCGCTGAGCGACGGGCCGGTGCGTTTCGTTCGCCGGCCGTCGAATGAAACGCGCCGGCCCGTGCGTATGCGCGGCCGGCGCGAACTCGCGGAGAGGCTTAAGCCGCCTGCGTCCCGCAACCGGGACAGAACCGCGCGTCGGTCGCCAACGCCGCATGGCAGCGGCTGCAGGCCTTGCCGCGTTGCGCCGCGCCGCACTGCGCGCAGAAGCGTGCATCGGCTGCGTTGAGTGCGCCGCAGCCCGCGCAGGCAAGCTGGCTCAGCGGCACGTTGCCACCCTGGCCGCCTCGCCCGCCACGGGTATCGGCCGGCGCCTGCCAGCCCCAGCCGTGGCGATCGCGGCCGCGCGCATCGTGGCCGCCATGGCCGCCCTGGCGCGACCCGCCGTGATATCCGCCGTGATGCCCGCTACCGGGGCCGCCGGGGCTGCCCTCACCCTGGTTACCGCCGTGGCCGTGGCCGCCGCCGTGGCCGCCGAAAATCCGTTTCAGAAAGCCCATCGCCCGCTCCTCAACGCGCGGCCCGGGCGCTGCCGAACGCCCCTGAGGACGACAGCAGCCGCAAGCCGTTGGCCACGACGAGCAGGCTCGCGCCCGCGTCGGCGAAGACCGCCATCCACATCGTGCCGAGCCCCGCGACCGTCAGGCCGAGGAACACGACCTTCACGCCGAGCGCGAAGCCGATGTTCTGCACCAGCACGCGGTGCGTCGCGCGCGACAGCCGCACGAACGCGGGAATCTTGCGCAGGTCGTCGTCCATCAACGCGACGTCGGCCGTCTCGATCGCCGTGTCGGTACCCATCGCGCCCATCGCGAAGCCGATGTCGGCGCGCGCGAGCGCCGGCGCGTCGTTGATCCCGTCGCCGACCATCCCGACCGCGCCCGCGCCGCCCGCCGACAGTTCCTCGACCGCCGCGAGCTTGTCTTCCGGCAACTGGTTGCCGCGCGCGTCGTCGATGCCGGCCTGCCGGGCGATCGCCTGAGCGGTATGCGGGTTGTCGCCCGTCAGCATCGCGGTGCGGATGCCGAGCGCATGCAGATCGGCAATCGCGTCGCGGCTCGTGTCCTTGATCGTGTCGGCCACCGCGAAGAGGCCGAGCACGCGCGTGTCGTCGACCAGCACGACGACGCTCTTGCCCTGCCGCTCCAGCGCGTCGAGCTTCGCCTCCAGCGCCGCCGAGCAGCGCCCGAGTTCCTCGACGAGCCGGTGATTGCCGAGCCAGTAGCGCGTGCCGTCGATCGTGCCGCGCACGCCGCGCCCGACGATCGCTTCGAAGTCCTGCACGTCGGCGAATGCCGTCGTGCCGGCGTCGCGGGCCGCGGCGGCGAGCGCCTGCGACACCGGGTGATCGGAGCGCGCGGCGAGGCTCGCGCCGAGGTGCCGCACGCGCGCCGCATCGGCGCCGTCCGCATGCACGTCGAAGTCGGTCTGCACCGGCTTGCCGTGCGTGATCGTGCCGGTCTTGTCGAGCGCGAGCCACGCGAGCTTGCGCCCTTCTTCCAGATAGACGCCGCCCTTCACGAGAATCCCGCGCCGCGCGGCGGCCGCGAGGCCCGACACGATCGTCACCGGCGTCGAGATCACCAGCGCGCACGGGCACGCGATCACGAGCAGCACGAGCGCGCGGTAGATCCAGTCGTGCCACGCGCCGCCCATCACGAGCGGCGGCACCACCGCGACCAGCAGCGCGACCGCGAACACGATCGGCGTGTAGACGCGTGCGAACTGGTCGACGAAGCGCTGCGTCGGCGCCTTCGCGCCCTGCGCTTCCTCGACCGCGTGGATGATCCGCGCGAGCGTCGAGTTGGCCGCAACGGCCGTCACGCGGTATTCGAACGAGCCCGATTCGTTGATCGTGCCCGCGTACACCGCGTCGCCGGTCGTCTTTTCGACGGGCAGGCTCTCGCCGGTGATCGGCGCCTGGTTGACCGTCGAGCGGCCCGCGACGACTTCGCCGTCCAGTCCGATCCGCTCGCCCGGCTTCACGCGCACCACCGCGCCGAGCGCGACCTGCGCGGCCTCGATCGTGCGCCACGCGCCGTCGGCCTGCCGCACGGTCGCCGTATCCGGCGCGAGCCGCATCAAGCCCTGGATCGCATTGCGCGCACGGTCGAGCGACTTCGCCTCGATCAGCTCGGCGATCGTGAACAGCACCATCACCATCGCGGCTTCCGGCCACTGGCCGATCGCCATCGCGCCCGTCACCGCGATGCTCATCAGCGCGTTGATGTTCAGGTTGCCGTTGCGGATCGCGATCCAGCCCTTCTTGTACGTGGTGAGCCCGCACGCGAGCACCGCGGCCAGCGCGAGCGCCGCCGACAGCCACACCGGCAGCCCGGCCCAGGTCGCGCCTTCGGACGCGAGCGCGGCGACGCCGGCGAGCGCCAGCGGCCACCACGGCTTCGCGGGCGCGACGGCGGCGCGCGCCGCCGGGGCGCCGGCCGTGGCGGCCTCCGGCGTCATGCCGAGCGTGCGGATCGCGCCTTCGATCGCCGGCTGCGCACCGGGCACGTGCTCGACGGTCAGCATCCGCTGCATCAGGTTGAATTCGAGCGCCGACACTTCGCGCATCCCGCCGAGCTTCTTGCGGATCAGCGTTTCCTCGGTCGGGCAGTCCATCTGCATGATCCGGAACGCGGAGCGCACGTGGCCCGACGCGGTCGCCTGCGCGACCGGCAGCGGCGCAAGCGTCAGCGAGGCCGGCGCGCAGCATGCGCCGGCCGCGTGGTCGTGGTCGTGGTCGTGGTCGTGGTCGTGGTCGGCATGGTCATGCGCGGCGGGGTCGTGCGAGCACGTGGCGCCGTGCACATGCTCGTCGTCGCCGGCATGGTCGTGATCGTGGTCGTCACCCGCCTCGCCGCGTGCTGCGTGAGCGTGCGCGTGGCCGCGGTCGTGGTCATGGCCGTGTGCGCGCTCGCCAGCCGCCGGCGCCGCGTCGGCAACGGTCGCCGTCTGCGTGTCGCACGAATCGGCGCAGCAGGCATCGGCGCCGTCGGCCTGACGGTGTCGTGGGTCGTGGGGACGCTGGGCGTCGGTCATGACAACCTCCTTTGTGGCTTGACGGTGTAGAGTTAACACCCTGAAGCCACTACAAGGTCAACCCTTGCACGGGAGAAAGGCATGAAGATTGGCGAACTGGCCAAAGCGGCCCGCTGCACCCCCGAGACGATCCGTTTCTACGAGAAAGAGGGGCTGATGCCGGACGCGGAGCGCACCGATTCGAACTACCGCAACTACACCGACGTGCACGTCGAACGGCTGCGCTTCATCCGCAACTGCCGCGCGCTCGACATGGCGCACGACGAAATCCGTGCGCTGCTGCAACTCACCGACACGCCGGCCGATCGCTGCGATTCGATCAATTCGCTGCTCGACGATCACATCGGGCACGTCGATGCGCGCCTCGCGGAATTGACGCATCTGCGCGACCAGCTCACCGAATTGCGCCGCCGTTGCGTCGGCGAGCATTCGGTCGAGGATTGCGGAATCGTGCACGGCCTCGCGACGATGGAAACCGTCGCGCCCGCCGCGAAGCGCTCGCACCTCGGCTGAAATCCTTGTCAAACAAGATACTCTGATTAAGAATAGTTATATTCTTACTAGATATATTTTAACTATTCATGTTTACGAGCCGCCCGTCCCCGCTCGCGCTGGCCGTCCTTGCGACGCTCACCGAAACGCCGATGCATCCGTACGGGATGCTGCAGCAACTGAAGGCCCGCGGATACGACGAAGTCGTCAACGTGCGGCAGCGTACGAGCCTGTACCAGACGATCGACCGGCTGTTGCGCGACGGGCTGATCGCCGTGCACGACACCGAGCGCGACGGCGCGTTTCCGGAGCGCACGCTGTATGCGCTGACCGAAGCCGGGCACACGGCCGGGCAAGCGTGGTTGCATACGCTGCTCGCGGAGCCCGCGCGTGAATTCCCGGCGTTCGGCGCCGGCCTCGCGTTCCTGCCGTTGCTCGACGCGGAAGATGCGCGCCATCAGCTCGAACTGCGAATCGCACGGCTCGACGCCGAGCGCGAGCGGCTGGAAGCGCTGCGCGCCACCGCGCAGGCCGGCCAGGTGCCGCGCCTGTTCCTGCTGCACAACGAACATGCGCTCGTGCTGCTCAATGCGGAACTCGACTGGGCGCGCAGCGTGGTCGAACACCTGAAGATCGGCGCGCTGCGCTGGGTGGACGGCTGACGCGTCGCGCCGGCCGCTTCCCGTCGGCAACGGGAATCGCCCCGTCAAAGCACCTTGCCGGGATTCAGGATCCCGCGCGGGTCCAGCGCGGCCTTCAGGCGCCGCATCAGCCCGATTTCCGCGTCGCTGCGCGTGTGCGCGAGATAAGGCCGCTTGAGCACGCCGATCCCGTGCTCGGCCGACACCGAGCCGCCCATGTCGCGCACCACCGCATACACGCAGTCGTCGATCGCATCGGCGTGCGCGTCGGTCATCCCGGCCAGCGACACGCCGATATGCACGTTGCCGTCGCCGACATGGCCGAAGAACAGGCACGTGAGCGCCGGCCAGCGCGCCCGCAACGCCGCCTCGCAGCGTTCGGCGAACGCGCCGAGTTCGCCCGTCGGCAGACTCACGTCGAAGTTGACGAGATGGGGCAGCGCATCGATCGCAAGGCCTTCGCGCAGCGTCCACAAATCGCGCGCCTGCCGCTCGGAGCTCGCGAGTACCGCATCGTCGACGAGCGCCGCATCGAACCCCTCGGCCAGCGCCGTTTCGAGCGCATGGCGCGCATCGCCGCCCGGCGCGCTCGTCGCGCATTCGATCAGCACCGCGAAACCGCCGTCACCGATGAACGGCGCCGACACGCCCGGCGTATGACGCGCGACGTAGTCGTAGAACGCCGGCCACATCGCCTCGAAGCTGACGACCTCCGGCAGCGCGCGCACGCGGTTCCACAGCCCGACCACCGCATCGTAGTCGCGCACGCGGCAGAGCGCCGTGGCCGGCGCCGCGAGCAACGGATGCAGCCGCAGCACCGCGCGCGTGACGACGCCGAGCGTCCCTTCGCTGCCGACGAACAGTTGCTTCAGGTCGTAGCCCGCGTTGTTCTTCAGCATCCGGTTCATCGACGACACGACCGTGCCGTCCGCGAGCACGACCTCGAGCCCGAGCACCTGCTCGCGCATCATCCCGTAGCGGATCGCGCGCGTCCCGCCCGCATTGGTCGCGAGCATGCCGCCAATCTGGCACGAGCCGCGCGCACCGAGATCGACGCCGAACGTGAAGCCCGCCGCTTGCGCGGCGTCCTGCACCGTCTGCAGCGGCGTGCCAGCGCGCACGGTAATCGTGCCGGCCGCCGCGTCGAGCGCCTCGATCCCGGCGAAGCGCTCCATCGACAGCACGACCTCGCCGCCCAGCGCGACCGCGCCGCGCGCGAGCCCCGTCAGCCCGCCTTGCGGCACGACCGGCTGGCCGAGCCCCGTGCACACCGCGAGCGTGCGCGACACGTCGTCGACGCTGCGCGGGCGCACCAGCGCACGCGGCCGCACGCCGGCCGGCTCGTTGTACGCGGTGAAGTAACGCGGATCGATATCGGCTGCGCGCGTGACGAGCGCATCGCCCAGTTCGGCGGCGAGCACGGCATCGACGGCATCGTCCGGCTGCGGCATGCCGTCCGGTTCGCGGCCCGCCGCGCTCGGGTTCGGGGTGGGCATCGTGCGCGGCCCCGCTTACTTCGTCGAAATGTCGATATCGCCGAAATACTTCAGGCCGAGCGACTTCACCGTGCCGTCCGCCTTCAGTTTGTCGATCGCCGCGTCGAGCTTCGCCTTCAGCGCATCGTCGCCCTTGCGCAGGCCGAACGCGATGCCGCTGCCGAGAATCTTGTCGTCGTGCACCGGCTGCCCGACGAACGAGAAGCCCTTGCCGTCCGGGCGCGACAGGAAGCCGCGCTGGCCGGACGGCGCGAGCACGAGCGTCGCGTCGAGGCGGCCCGCGACCAGATCCGCATACGCCTGGTTCTGGTCCTGGTACGCGACGACGGCGACGCCGGCCGGCTCCCAGTGCGCCTTCGCGAAGGTTTCCTGGATCGACGCCTGCAGCACGCCCACGCGCTTGCCCTTGAGCGACTCCGGCGTCGGCAGCAGGCCGCTGCCGGTGCGCGCGATCAGTTGGGTCGGCACGCGATAGATGATCGTCGTGAAATCGATCGCCTGGCGCCGTTGCTCGGTGGCGTTCATCGCCGAGTTGATCGCGTCGAACTTGCGGCCCTTCAGCGCCGGAATCAGCCCGTCGAACGAGGTCTCGACCCATTTGCACGACAGCTTCGCCGTCTGGCAGACGGCATTGCCGACGTCGATGTCGAAGCCCTGCAGGTCGCCGTTCGGCGCCTTCGATTCGAACGGCGGGTATTGCGCTTCGAGGCCGAAACGCAACGTCGGCGCATCGGCGAACGCCGCGCCGGAGCCGATTGCGCACGCGAGTGCGAACGCGAGTTTCAGGGTGGCCGTGTGCTTCATCGTGATCTCCTGTGTCTGGTCGATGCGGGACGCCCGTCGCCGGATGCCCGTCCCCATTTTTTACAGCGAACGCAGCCGCCGCGCGCCTTCGACCAGCGTCGCGTCGTCCTTCGAAAAACTGAGCCGGATCACGCCGGCATCGGTGCCGTCGGTATAGAACGCCGACAGCGGAATCGTCGCGACACGCGCGTCGCGGATCAGGCGCAGCACGAAATCGCTGTCGCTTTCATCCGAGAAGTGGCGAAAGCGCGCGAGCATGAAGAACGAGCCTTCGCTCGGCAGCAGCTCGAAACGCGAATCGGCCAGCTCGCGCGCGAGCAGGTCGCGCTTGGCCTGGTAGAACGCCGACAGGCCGAGATAGCTGTCCGGCCGCGCGAGAATCTCCGCGAACGCGACCTGCATCGGCGTGTCGGCCGAGAACACCATGAACTGGTGCACCTTGCGGATCTCGTCCATCAGCTCGGCCGGCGCGAGGCAATGGCCGACGCGCCAGCCGGTCACGTGGAACGACTTGCCGAACGACGACACGATCACGCTGCGCTCGGCCAGCTCGCGGTGGCGCGCGACGCTCTGGTGTCGCGCGCCGTCGAACACGACGTGCTCGTAGACTTCGTCGGACAGCACCACGATGCCCGTGTCGCGCGTGATCTGCGCGAGCCGCTCGAGATCGTCGGCGGAGAACACCGTCGCGGTCGGGTTGTGCGGCGTGTTGACGATGATCATCCGCGTGCGCGGCGTGACGGCCGCGGCCACCTCGTCCCAGTTCACGCGAAAATGCGCGGGCGACAGCTTGATCGCGACCGGCGTCGCCCCCTGCAACCGCACGATCGGCGCATAGCTGTCGAACGACGGCTCGAAATAGATGACCTCGTCGCCGGGATGCACGAGCGCGCTGATCGCCGCATAAAGCCCTTCGCTCGCGCTCGCGATCACCGTGATCTCGGTGGCCGGGTCGTAGCGCGCGCCGTACAGCGCCTCGGTCTTCTCGGCGAGCCGCTCGCGCAGCGCGATCACGCCGGCCATCGGCGCGTACTGGTTGTGGCCGTCGCGCATCGCGCGCGCGACGCCTTCGACGAGCGCCGGATCGGGCGCGAAATTGGGGGCGCCCTGCGACAGGTTCAACGCGTCGTGTTGAGCAGCCAGTTGGCCGATCACCGTGAAGATCGTCGTCCCGACGTCGGGCAGTTTCGAACGGGGCGCGGTGGCGCTTCGCATGACTCCTCCTCCTGATGTCCTTCGGGCGGGCCGCGCCATGTGCGGGCCTGCATCTGCCGCATGATTTAGCCCCAGCCAATATCGATGGACAATCGAAAGTTCGTCATGGCGGCCATGCATTTTTCTCATGGCCTGCGGCGATAAGCCCTCGACGGCAAGGCCCGCCCGGGCACCCGATATGCGGATCGGGCATTTCCCTACGGCACGCTACGCGTGCGCCGCCGCGAGGTACGCGAGCAGCACGGCCCGCAGTTCGCGGCGTTGCGCGGCGAAATCGAGCGCCGGCCCGAGCGTCAGCAACGCCTGCGACAGCCCGCCGTAGCAGATCGTATGGGCCATCCGCGCGAGCCCGTCGAGCCGCACGGCCGGCGGCGGATCGGCCGCGTGGGCGAGCGCGTCGCGCCACAGCGCGACATAGGCGTCGTAATGCCGGCGATAGGCGGTCAGCGGCGACACCTGCCGCTCCAGCACGAACAGCGCGCTCCACAGCGCCGCGTCGGCGGCGATCGTATCGACCTGGAGGTCGACCAGCGCGGCGGCGAGCTCGGCCCGCGGTGCGCCGCGCAACCGCTGCACCGTGTCGCGCAGCCGGTCGGCCAGCGCCAGCACGCGGCGGTGGATGCAGAGCGCCGCGAGGCTCTGCTTGTCGCCGAAATACTCGTAAAAGGTGCCGATGCTCACGCCCGCGACGGCCGCGATCTCGCGGATCGTCGCCTTCGCGTAGCCGCGTTCGAGCAAAAGCTGAACGAACGCCTGTTGCAGCGCGTCGGAGCTCGCCTGCGCGCGCGACTGGCGCGGCCGGCGGCGCAACGCGGGCGCGGGTTGCGCCGCCGGCGAGCCGGGCGGCGCCGGAACCTGAACATGTCGCGGCGGCATATTTGCTACTCTGAATTCAGCAGGGAATACGTTTCACCGGAAGCCGGAACCCGCGCCGACGCGCCCTCCGTGCGGCGCGACGCCGGCCGACCGCGAAGCATGAGACCGGAGACCATCGCGATGACCGACTCGACTCACGCCGTCACGAACCAGTTCGACGAACTCGTCGACTATAACCTCTTCGCGACGGATCTCGCGTTGCGCGACGCGCTCGCCCGGGCGGGCGCCGACTGGGCCGTGCCGCAGCTCGACGCGTACGGCGCGTGGCTCGGCAGCGCCGATACCGCGCGGCTCGCCGACGAAGCGAACCGCCACACGCCGGAACTGAACGCGTTCGACCGGCGCGGCCGACGCATCGACCGCGTCGATTTCCACCCTGCCTGGCACGCACTGCTCGGCCGGTATCGTCACGAAGGCTTCGTGTCGCTCGCATTCCGCGACGCGCGCCGCGGCCGCTGGGCCGCGACCGCCGCCGGCTTCTACCTGCACGGCCAGATCGAGGCCGGCACGCTGTGCCCCGCGACGATGACGCAGGCCGCGATCCCCGTGCTGCAGAAGGAGCCGGCGCTGTGGGACCTGCTGCGCGACAAGCTCTACAGCGACGACTACGATCCGCGCGACGTGCCGGTCGCCGACAAGCGCGCGATCTGGTTCGGCATGGGCATGACCGAGAAACAGGGCGGCTCCGACGTGCGCGCGAACACGACGCTCGCCACGCCGGCCGGCGCGGGCGGGCGCGGCGGCGAATACCGGCTGCGCGGCCACAAGTGGTTCTTCTCCGCGCCGATGTGCGACGCGCACCTCGTCGTCGCGCGCACCGAAGCCGGCGGCCCGTCGTGCTTCTACGTGCCGCGCTGGCGGCCGGACGGCACGAAGAACGCGGTCGAGATCCAGCGGCTGAAGAACAAGGTCGGCAACCGCAGCAACTCGAGCAGCGAGATCGAGCTGAACGATGCATGGGGGATCATGCTCGGCGACGAAGGCCGCGGCATTCCGACCATCATCGAGATGGCCACCTATACGCGACTGAACTGCGTGCTCGGCAGCGCGGCGATGCTGCGCCAGGGCGTCGTGCAGGCGATCGCGTACACGCGCCGGCGCCACGCATTCGGCCGCGCGCTCGCCGAGCAGCCGCTGATGCGTACCGTACTCGCCGATCTCGCGCTGGAGAGCGAAGCGGCGCTGTCGCTCGCGATGCGGCTCGCCGACGCGTTCGAGCGCGACGATTCGCCGCGCGAACGCGCATGGAAGCGGATCGTCACGCCCGCCGCGAAATTCTGGGTCTGCAAGCGCGCGGTCGAGCTGACCGGCGAGGTGATGGAAGTGTTCGGCGGCAACGGCTACGTCGACGACGGCCCGATCGCACGCCTCTTCCGCGAGGCGCCCGTCAATTCGATCTGGGAAGGCTCGGGTAACGTGATGTGCCTCGACGTGCTGCGCGCGGTATCGCGCGAGCCCGACGCGGCCGCCGCGCTGTTCGACGAACTGGCCGGCCTCGGCGCGGGCGAACCGCGCATTCGCGCGGCGCTCGACGCGTTGCGCGCGATGCTCGCCGCCCCGGCCGACACGCTCGAAGCGTCAGGCCGCGTGTTCGCGCAACGGCTCGCGATCGTCGCGCAGGCGTGCCTGCTGCGCCGCGATGCGCCGGCGGCCGTCGCCGACGCGTTCGTCGCGACGCGGCTCGCCGCGCCCGACTGGGGCCGCGTTGCGGGCGGCTTCGATCCGCACGCGATCGACGTCGCCGCGCTGCTGCAACGCGCGTACCCGGCCTGACCCCAGCCCGCTCACCCGAATCCGCAGTCGTCCGCCCGCCCCGGAGCCTCGATGAACCTCGTCGCCGCCCTCGACCGCGCCGCCCGCGCAACGCCCGACAAGCCCTTCCTCGTCAACGAATCCGCGACGATCACGTATGCGGTCGCACGCGATCGTTCGCACCGCGCGGCGGCCGTGCTGAGCGCGCTCGGCGTCGCGGCCGGCGATCGCGTCGCCGCGATGTGCTTCAACACGCCGGCCTTCGTCGACCTGATGTTCGGCGCATGGCGCCTCGGCGCGGCATTCGTGCCGATCAACCACAAGCTGCAGGCGCCGGAAGTCGACTACGTGCTCGAACACAGCGGCAGCAAGGCCCTGCTGTTCGACGTGGCGCTCGCGCCGGTGGTCGAGCGCATCGTGCATCCGGCGCGGCGCCTCGTGACCGAGGGCGAACTCGACGGCGTGCCGAACTTCGACACGATGTGCGCGACGATGGACGGCCTCGCAGGCATCGAGCCGGCCGACGACGACATCGCGCAGATCCTCTACACGTCCGGCACGACCGGCCGTCCGAAGGGTTGCGTGCACAGTCATCGCACGGTGACGCTCGCGGCGATGCAGGCGGCGCTCGCGACCGGGATCGGCCGCCACGAGCGCACGCTGATGGCGATGCCGATCTGGCATTCGTCGCCGCTGAACAACTGGTTCGGCGGCACGCTGTACGCGGGCGGCACCGTCGTGCTGCTGCGCGAATACCATCCGCTGCGCTTCCTGCAGACCGTCGAGCGCGAGCGCGTGACGCTGTATTTCGGCGCGCCGGTGTCGTATACGCTGCCGCTCGACACGATCGACGGCTTCGCGGCATTCGACCTGTCGAGCGTGCGCGCGTGGCTGTACGGCGGCGGCCCGATCGGCGCCGCGCAGGCCGAACGGCTCGCCCACGCGTACCGCAGCCACGCGTTCTTCCACGTGTACGGGATGACGGAAACCGGGCCGGCCGGCACGACGCTGTATCCGGACGAGCAGATCGCGAAGGCCGGCTCGATCGGCCGCCAGGGCGGCCCGGGCGTCGACCTGCGGGTCGTGCGGATGGACGGCGTCGATGCGCGGCCGGGCGAAACCGGCGAGATCTGGCTCAAGGCCGACAGCATGATGCTCGGCTATCTCGACGACGCGGCCGCGACGCGCGCCGCGTTCGCGCCGCACGGCTGGTATCGCACCGGCGACCTCGCACGGATCGATCAGGATGGCTATCTGTTCATCGTCGACCGGCTGAAGGACATGATCGTCACCGGCGGCGAGAACGTCTATTCGAAGGAAGTGGAGGACGTGCTCGGCGCGCACCCGGACATCGCCGAGGCGGCCGTCGTCGGCGTCCCGCATCCGGACTGGGGCGAGACGGTCGTCGCGCACGTCGTGTTGCGGGCGAACGCGGCGCCCGATGCGGATGCGCTGCGCACGTTCTGCGGCGAGCGGCTCGCCGCGTACAAGGTCCCGCGCGAATTCACGTTCGTGCAGGCGCTGCCGCGCACACCGACCGGCAAGCTGCAGAAGTTCCTGTTGCGCGTGCGCGGCGAGTAGCCCCGCTCGCGCCGATAAAAAAAGCCGCATGGTTCGTGACCATGCGGCTTTTCAGATGCCCGAGCGGCCGGGCAGCGACCTTCGCCGCCGCCCATGCTTCGGCACATCGCGACAACCTGCTTACTTCCCGCCGATGCTCTTCAGCGGCTTCCAGTCGCCCTTCTCGACCTTGTACATCGTGATGCCGCCGTTCTTCAGGTCGCCCTTCGCGTCATACGCGACGTGCGTCGACGTGACGCCGGCCATGTCGGTCTTCGCGAGCACCGGCAGGTACTTCGCCGGATCGGTCGAATCGGCCTTCTTCATCGCGTTCAGCATCGCCATCGCGCCGTCGTACGCGTAAGGCGAGTACGTCTGCACGTCTTCGCCGAAGCGCTTCTTGTACTTGTCGGCGTAAGCCTTGCCGCCCGGCATTTCTTCCAGCGGCAGGCCGGCCAGCGACGCGATCGTGCCTTCGGCCGCGGCACCCGCGATCTTCAGGAACGTCGGCGTCTTCACCATTTCGCCGCTCATCAGCGGTGCGGTGATGCCGAGCGCCTTCATCTGCTTGACCATCGGCGCTGCCTGCGAATCCGCGCCGCCGTAGTAGACGAGGTCCGGCTTCGCCGCCTTCAGCTTCGTCAGAATCGCCTTGAAGTCGACTGCCTTGTCGTTCGTGAATTCACGGTCGACGATCGTCGCGCCGCCGGCCTTCGCGGCCTTCTCGAACTGGTCGGCGAGACCCTGGCCGTAGGCCGTGCGGTCGTCGACGATCGCGATCTTCTTCATGCCGAGATCCTTCGACGCGAACGTGCCGGCCACCGAGCCCTGCTGCGTGTCGGACGTCATCATGCGGAAGGTCGTCTTGTAGCCCTGCTGCGTGTATTCCGGCGCCGTCGCCATCGCGATTTCCGGAATGCCCGCGTTCGCGTAGATGCGCGATGCGGGAATCGTCGTGCCCGAGTTGAAGTGGCCGAGCATGCCCTTGATGCCGTCGTCGACCAGCTTCTGGGCGACCGTCGTGCCCGTACGCGGGTCAGCCTGGTCGTCCTGCGTGTCGAGCACGAACTTCACGGCCTTGCCGCCGATCTTCGGGTTCGTCGCGTTGAAGTCTTCCAGCGCGAGCACGATCCCGTTCTGCATATCCTTGCCGTAGTGCGCCTGCGCGCCCGTCATCGGCCCTGCGTAACCGATCTTCACGTCATCCGCATGGGCCGTCCCCGCCAGCGACATGACCGCGACGAACGTCGCGCCTGCCACCTTTTTCATCGTGTGTTGCATAGCATCTCCTTGGTACCAGGGTAAATGGAGCGGCTTCGGGATCGCCTTGCCGCTTCCTTTGTTTGATCCGAACGGCAAGGATGATCAGCCGATCGTCATCAAATTCGCATTGCCGCCCGCCGCGGCCGTGTTCACGCTCACCGAGCGCTCCGTCAGGAGCCGTTCGAGCGCGTAGTCCTCCGCGTCGCCGTTCTCGAACGCGCCCACCGACACGCCCTGCACCGACACGATCGGGCCCGGCCGCTGCGCGACGTCCTTCACGAGCGTCTGCAGCTCGTCGCTGTCGCCTTCGAACAGCACCGCGTCGAACGGCGCGTCGGCCTGCTTGCGCACGGCCGCGTGCGCCTTCAGCGACGCCGGCAGCGCGGCAACCAGCGCCTCGCCCGCCGCGCCGGCGAACAGTGCGCGGTTGCCCGTCGCCAGCACCGCCGCGAACTGCGCACGCGCGCCGCCCGGCGTGGCCGCGACACACAGCACCGTGCCGCGCGGGCCGAGTGTATACGTGTTTCGCTCGCCCGTCGGGCCGGTCAGCACGGCGGTCGCGCCGGCCGGCACCTGCGCGAGATAGCCGTCGCAACGCGCGGCCAGCGCCGGCTCGCGCTGCTCGATCAGCCAGTCGCGCAGCGTCGTGAGCGCCGCCGCCGGGTTGCCGCGCGCATCGCTTTCGGTCGCGCCGTCCGCCATCAGCGACTGCGCGAGCGAACGCGGCAGGCCCGACGGACGCGTCGCGAGCAGGCGCTGCAGGTACAGCGCGCCGCCGGCCTTCGGGCCCGTGCCCGACAGCCCCTCACCGCCGAACGGCTGCACGCCGACCACCGCGCCGATCACGTTGCGGTTCACGTAGATGTTGCCCACGTGCGCATTCGAGATCACGTGCGCGATCGTCTCGTCGATCCGCGTGTGGATACCGAGCGTGAGCCCGTAGCCGGTCGCGCGGATCTGCTCGAGCAGCTTGTCGAGCTGGTTGCGGCGGTAGCGCACCACGTGCAGCACGGGGCCGAACACTTCGCGCTTCAACTCGTCGATGCTGCCGATCTCGATCAGCGTCGGCGGCACGAACGTGCCGTGCGCGCAGGCATCGGGCATCGGCAGTTGCGTGACCGCGTGGCCCTTGTCCTTCATCGCCGCGACGTGCGCGTCGATCGTCTGCTTCGCTTCGGCGTCGATCACCGGGCCGACGTCGGTCGACAGCCGGTCGGGGTTGCCGAGCGCCAGCTCGTGCATCGCGCCCTTGAGCATCGTCAGCGTGCGGTCCGCGACGTCGTCCTGCAGACACAGAACGCGCAGCGCCGAACACCGTTGACCGGCCGAGTCGAACGACGACTGCATCACGTCCGCGACGACCTGCTCCGCGAGCGCCGACGAGTCGACGATCATCGCGTTCTGGCCGCCCGTTTCGGCGATCAGCGGGATCGGCTTGCCGTCCGGATCGAGGCGCGCGGCGAGCGTCTTGTTGATCAGGCGCGCGACTTCGGTCGATCCCGTGAACATCACCGCACGCGTGCGCGGATCGGCGACCAGCGCCGCGCCGACGGTTTCGCCCGTGCCCGGCAGCAACTGCACCGCACCGGCCGGCACCCCGGCCTCGCGCAGCAGTCGCACGGCTTGCGCGGCGATCAGCGGCGTCTGTTCGGCCGGCTTCGCGAGCACCGTGTTGCCGGCGGCGAGCGCCGCGGCTACCTGGCCCATGAAGATCGCGAGCGGGAAGTTCCACGGGCTGATGCAGACCACGGGGCCGAGCGGACGGTGCGTGTCGTTCGAGAATTCGCCGCGGATCTGCGCCGCGTAGTAGCGCAGGAAGTCGACCGCCTCGCGGATCTCGGCGATCGCGTTCGGCAGCGACTTGCCGGCTTCGCGCACGATCAGGCCCATCAGCGTGTGCATCTGCGCTTCGAGCAGATCGGCCGCGCGCACCAGGCAATCGGCACGCGCGTCGACCGGCGTCGCCTGCCAGATCGGCGCGGCGGCCACCGCGTGCGCGAGCGCCGCGCTCACGTGTTCGGCCGTCGCTTCGCTGACCGTGCCGACCACGTCGCGCAGGTCGGCCGGGTTGCGCACGTCGCGCGCCGGTGCGTCGGCGAGCGCGTCGTCGGCGAGCATCGGCGCCGCGCGCCACGGATGGTGCGCGCTCGCGAGCAGCGCGGACGACAGCGACGCGAGACGGTGTTCGTTCGACAGGTCGAGGCCCATCGAGTTGGGACGCTCGTCGCCATACAGGTTGCGCGGCAGCGGGATCTTCGCGTGCGGCGCGCCGAGCGGCACGACCTTCGATGCCTCGTCGACCGGATCGGCGACCAGCTCCTTCACCGATACCGTCTTGTCGGCGATGCGGTTCACGAACGACGTGTTCGCGCCGTTTTCCAGCAGACGGCGCACCAGATACGCGAGCAGCGTCTCGTGCGTGCCGACCGGTGCGTACACCCGGCACGGACGGTTCAGCTTGTCGCGGCCCGTGACTTCCTCGTACAGCGGCTCGCCCATCCCGTGCAGGCACTGGAATTCGTACTGGCCCGGGTAGTAGTTCTGGCCGGCCAGGTGATAGATCGCGGCCAGCGTGTACGCGTTGTGCGTCGCGAACTGCGGATATACGGCGTCCGGCGCGGCGAGCAGCTTCTTCGCGCACGCGAGGTACGACACGTCGGTGTAGATCTTGCGCGTGTAGACCGGATAGCCTTCGAGGCCGTCCACCTGCGCCCGCTTGATTTCGGTATCCCAGTACGCGCCCTTCACGAGGCGGATCATCAGGCGGTGACGGCTGCGGCGCGCGAGGTCGATCAGGTAGTCGATCACGAACGGGCAGCGCTTCTGGTAGCCCTGCACGACGAAGCCGATGCCGTTCCAGCCAGCGAGCTCCGGATCGAAGCAGAGCGCCTCGAGCAGGTCGAGCGACAGTTCGAGGCGGTCGGCCTCTTCCGCGTCGATGTTCAGGCCGATGTCGTAGCGGCGCGCGAGCAGCGCGAGCGCGCGCACACGCGGCAGCAGCTCGCTCATCGTGCGGTCCTGCTGCGAGCGCGAGTAGCGCGCGTGCAGCGCCGACAGCTTGATCGAGATGCCCGGGCCTTCGTAGATGCCGCGGCCGCCGGCCGCCTTGCCGATCGCATGGATCGCCTGTTCGTACGACGCGTAGTAGCGCTGCGCATCCTCTTCGGTCGTCGCCGCTTCGCCGAGCATGTCGTAGGAATAGCGGAAGCCGCGCGCTTCGTACTTGCGGCTGTTCGCGAGCGCCTCGGAAATCGTTTCGCCGGTGACGAACTGCTCGCCCATCAGACGCATCGCCATGTCGACGCCCTTGCGGATCAGCGGCTCGCCGCCGCGACCGATCAGGCGCGTGAGCGCCGACGACAGGCCCGCTTCGCTGTTGGTCGTCACGAGCTTGCCGGTGATCATCAGCCCCCAGGTCGCCGCGTTCACGAACAGCGACGGCGCGTGGCCGACGTGCGAACGCCAGTCGCCCTTGCTGATCTTGTCGCGGATCAGCGCGTCGCGCGTCGCGCGATCGGGAATGCGCAGCAGCGCTTCGGCGAGGCACATCAGCGCGACGCCTTCCTGGCTCGACAGCGAGAACTCGTGGATCAGCCCTTCGACGCCGCCGCCCGAGCTCTTCTCGCGCAGCGCCTCGACCAGCTTCGTCGCGAGCGCCTGCACGTCCGCCTGCAGGTTCGCGGGCAGACGCGCCTGGCCGAGCAGGAACGGCACGCATTCCGGTTCCGGACGGCGGTACGCGGCCGTGATCGCCGCGCGCAGCACCGATTGCGGCTGCACGTTCTGCGCGAACTCGAGGAACGGATGCGGCGAGTTGTCGTCGTCGCCGTCCGCGGCCTGCCCGTCGGCGAGCTCCGTCACCCCGCTGTGGCCCGACAGCTCGGGCGGCAACTGGCCGTGCTCGATCCGCTCGAGATACGCGAAGATCGCCTGCTTGATCAGCCAGTGGGGAGTGCGCTCGAGACGCGCGGCGGCGTCCTTGAGGCGCGAGCGGAGAAGATCGTCGACTTTGACGCCGAGAGTCGTGCTTGCCATGGTGGGTTCGTGCGCCGGTGCGAGCCCGGCTGTGTGGTGTAAGAGGATGCGCGAAATCCTACGGCACGCAATAAAAAGGTGCAACCAAATTGAGAGATAGGTTGCACCCATAAGTTAGTCAATATAATCAGACACTTATGCAGTTGCAACCTAGGGGTTGCCCGTGGTCTCGGGATCGGTGTTTTCCCTGATCGGGCAAATTCGACGGGCGTGTGCAACCGTCGGCCTGCGCGAGAGCGGCCGAAAATGGGTTGCACTGGGGTGACAGGGTGCGGTGCCGGCCCGGCGTCGAGCCAAGCGACGGGAGACGACGATTCGGGGCCGCCCGGCGGCCCGGGTTACCGGCATTCGGCCGCGGCCCGCGCGACGGCCGCGTGGATGCCGTTCAGATATCGAGCGGATCGACCTCGACGCTCCACCGCAGCACGCCCTTCAGCGCGCGCAGCGTCGGCTGCCACGCGCGCAGCGCATGCTGCAGCGCCGCCCGCGACGCGCTTTCGAGCAGCAACTGCGCGCGGTGGACGTTCGCAACCTTCACGATCGTCATCGGCACCGCGTCGTACACGGTCACGCGATCGGCGCCCGGCAGCCCCGGCAACGCGGCCGCGGCCTGCAGCAGGAACGCGAGCGCCGCGTCGAGCGTGCGCCCTTCGGCGCGCAGCAGTGCCTGGTAGACGAACGGCGGCAAGTGCGCGTCCCGACGCTCGCCGAGCGTCGAATTCGCGAAGCCCACGTAGTCCTGCCGCCCGAGCGCGTGGTACAGCGCGTGACGCGGATAGCGCGTCTGCACCAACACCTCGCCCGGCAGCCCGGCGCGCCCCGCGCGGCCGCTCACCTGCATCAGCTGCGCGAACAGCCGCTCGCTCGCGCGGAAGTCGTGCGAGAACAGCGCGGTATCGGCATTGAGCACGCCGACGAGCGATACGCGCTGGAAATCGTGCCCCTTCGCGATCATCTGCGTGCCGACCAGGATATCGACCTCGCCCGCGTGCACGTCGGAAAAAAGCGCCTGCGCGCTGCCCTTGCGGCGCGTGCTGTCCGCGTCGATCCGCAGAATCCGCGCGCCCGGCACGGCCTCGGCGAGCGTCTCCTCGATGCGCTGCGTGCCGCGCCCGAGGGGCGCGATGTCGACGTTCCCGCACTCCGGGCACGACCGCGGAATCCGCGCTTCCCAGCCGCAGTGATGGCAGCGCAGCGCGTGCTCGGGCTTGTGCAGCACGACGTACGCGCTGCAGCGCGGGCAGCCGGCCACCCATCCGCATGCGTCGCACGCGAGCTGCGGCGCGTACCCGCGCCGGTTCAGGAACACGAGGCTCTGTTCGCCGCGTTCGAGCCGCGCCTTCAGCGCCGCGACGAGCGGCCCCGACAGGCCCCCCATCGACGCGCGCCCGCGCCGCCGCTCTTCTTCGAGATCGATCAGCCGCACGGTCGGCAGCGTCGCGTCGGCCACCGCGCGGCGCGACAGCGTGAGCCGCGTGTAGCGCCCCTGCTCGGCCTGCCACCAGCTTTCGAGCGACGGCGTGGCCGAGCCGAGCACGACCGTGATGCCGAGCTGTTTCGCGCGCCACACGGCCAGATCGCGCGCCGAATAGCGCAGCCCTTCCTGCTGCTTGTACGCGGGCTCGTGCTCCTCGTCGACGACGATCAGCGCGAGCGTCGGCATCGACGCGAGCACCGCGAGGCGCGTGCCGAGCACGATCCGCGCGCGGCCCGTGTGGGCGGCGAGCCAGTTGCGCGCCCGCTCACCTTCGGCGAGCCCGCTGTGCAGCGTGACGATCGCGTCGTCGGCGAGCGCGCCCGCGAAGCGTGCGCGAAACGCGGCCTCGAACTGCGGCGTCAGGTTGATTTCTGGCACGAGCACGAGCGCCTGTGCGTCCGGCCGCGCGTCAAGCAGCGACGCGAGCGCATGCAGATAGACCTCGGTCTTGCCGCTGCCCGTCACGCCGTGCAGCAGGAACGGCGCGAAGCCCTGCGCGGCGCGTAGCGCGTCGAGCGCCTCGGCCTGCTGGTCCGTCAACGCCGGCGGCACAGTCCGTCCACCGCTTGTCGACAGGTTATCCACAGGTTTGGCCACAGGCGCATCGGCCCAGCCGATCTCGTCGACGTCCACCCAGCCGCGCGCCGCCCAGTCGTCGAGCGTCGCGGCCGCCTTCGGATGCAGCGTGCGCGCGTCGGGCAGTGCCAGCGAGCCGGTATCGACCAACGCCTGCGCGAGCCGGCGCAGCGCGGCGCCGCGCGCGGGCAATGCATCGGGCAGCGCCGCGCGGCCGGCTTCGGTCGGCCGGTAGCGCACTTCCGGCGCGAGCAGCCGGCCCCAGCGCCCCGCGTCGCGCAGCGCCTGCGGCAGCGCCGGCAACGCGACTTCGCCGCGCCCGCGCTGATAGTAGTCGGCCGCGAACGACACGAGCGCGAGCCAGTCCGCCGACAGCGGCGGCAGGTCGGCGCAGACCGCCTCGACCGCGCGCAGCCGCGACGGCGGCACATCGGTGTGAGTGGCGACTTCGCAGACGAGCCCGACGGCCTGCCGCTTGCCGAACGGCACCTGCACGAGCGTGCCGGGCGCGGGCGCCGGCTGCGCGTCGCAGCGGTAGTCGAACAGGGTCGCGAGCGGATGGTCGAGCGCCACGCGCAGGTAGACGCCGCTCATCGACACGCTCCGGCAGCGGTGACACGTAGCGGACGGACGGCTTGCACCCGCGCCCGCATCGCGGTGGCGAACTTAAAGTAAAACTTCAGATTCGGCGCTAAGTTTTGGATTCGCATTAGGAATCGCCGTATACCCTGCCCAGCCTGTGGATAACTTTGTTGAGAACTCGCCGCTCAACGGCCGCAACGCGCGCGGGGCCGTGCTTTCCGCTGTTTTTCACCGTTTGTCGCTGGCCCCCGCGAAGCCTTATTCCATAAGGCTGCTATTCAAATCACCGAACAATAGCGAGACAAATCGACCGATACGGGGCTCTACCGCGGTGCAACGTGGAAAATGTGTATAAGTCAAGTCTTGACAAGCACCGAATCGGCAACGGGAGCGGGGTTGCGTCCTGTTTAGTTTCAACGACGAAACGCCGTCATTGCGCGGCGCAGCATGACGGCGCTTGCATTCAGCCCGCCGCTCCGCTACGGATCGCGCGGCTGTGGGTATGCACTTCGTCGACGAGTTCGGCGACGTGATCGGGCGACGTGAATTGCGAAATACCGTGCCCGAGGTTGAACACGTGGCCCGGATGGTTGCCGTAGCTGTCGAGCACCGCGCGCGCCTGTTCGCGCACCACGGCCGGCGGTGCAAACAGGATCGTCGGGTCGAGGTTGCCCTGCAGCGCCACGCGCCCCGCGACGCGCTCGCGCGCGGCACCGAGGTTGACCGTCCAGTCGAGCCCGACCGCGTCGACGCCGGTCGCCGCGATCTCCTCGAGCCACAGCCCGCCGCCCTTCGTGAACGTGATCACCGGCACGCGCTCGCCGTCGTGTTCGCGCTTGAGTTGCGACACCACGCGGCGGATGTAATCGAGCGAGAAGCGCTGGTACGCGCCGTCGGCCAACGCGCCGCCCCACGTATCGAAGATCATCACGGCCTGCGCGCCCGCATCGATCTGCGCGTTCAGGTACGCGGCCACCGCCTGTGCGTTCACGTCGAGGATCCGGTGCATCAGGTCGGGGCGCGAATACGCCATCGACTTCACCGTGCGGAAATCGTCCGAGCCGCCGCCTTCGACCATGTAGCACGCGAGCGTCCACGGGCTGCCCGAGAAGCCGATCAGCGGCACGCGCTGACGGCCCTGGCCGTCGGTGAGCGCGCGACGGATCTCGCGCACGGCGCCCGTCACGTAGCCGAGCGTCTCCTCGATGTCCGGCACCGCGAGCTTCGCGACGTCGGCCTCGGTGCGCACCGGATGCGCGAACTTCGGCCCTTCGCCGACCTGGAAGTCGAGGCCGAGCCCCATCGCGTCAGGAATCGTCAGGATATCCGAGAACAGGATCGCGGCGTCGAGCGGGAAGCGCTCGAGCGGCTGCAGCGTCACTTCGGTCGCGTAGTCGGGATGCTTCGCGAGGCCGAGGAAGCTGCCGGCGCGCGCGCGCGTCGCGTTGTATTCGGGCAGGTAGCGGCCGGCCTGGCGCATCAGCCAGATCGGCGTGTAGTCGGTCGGCTCGCGCAGAAGCGCACGCAGGAAGGTGTCGTTGAGCAGGTTATGGGCCACGGTAGGAGCGACGATGCGAAGGCAAAGCGGCATTTTACCGGACAGCCGCGATCGGACTGCGCATGCCGACGCGATGGCGGCCATATGACGCGCGCGATGGCTCCGCTATGATCGGACGCTGATATCGAACCGAACCAAGGAGGAGACCGATGAAGACATTCGCCACGCTCGCAGCGGCCGCATTGCTGTGCTGCACCGCCGCGCACGCGCAGACCGCGGCCGGCACCGCCACGACTGCACCGGCCGCCGGCACGCGGCTCGACGACGTGCTCGCGCGCGGCGCGCTGCGCGTGTGCACGACGGGCGACTACAAGCCGTATTCGTACTACCGCGCGGACGGCCGCTTCGAGGGCATCGACATCGACATGGCGGAATCGCTCGCGAAATCGCTCGGCGTGAAGACCGACTACGTGAAGACGAGCTGGTCGAACCTCACCAACGACTTCGTCGCGAAGTGCGACATCGCGGTGGGCGGCGTGTCGACGACGCTCGAGCGCCAGAAGCGCGTGTTCTTCACGCAGCCGTACGTGGTCGACGGCAAGACGCCGATCGTGCGCTGCGCGGATGCCGACAAGTACCAGACCGTCGCGCAGATCGACCGGCCCGAGACGCGCGTGATCGTGAATCCGGGTGGCACCAACGAGCGCTTCGCGAAGCAGTTCTTCACGCATGCGAACCTCGCCGTGTATCCGGACAACGTGACGATCTTCAAGCAGATCCTCGCGGGCAAGGCCGACGTGATGGTGACGGATGCATCCGAGACGCTGTTGCAGCAAAAACTGAATCCGGGCCTTTGCTCGGTGCATCCGGACAAGCCGTTCCAGTTCGGCGAGAAGGCGTACATGGTGCCGCGCGGCGACGTCGTGTTCCAGCAGTACGTCGACCAGTGGCTGCATCTTGCGCTGTCCACCGGCGAATATCAGGCGATTTCGGACAAGTGGCTGAAGTAGGCGCGCCCGCGCCACGGCGGCCGGTCACGGGCATCGATCCCGCGGCCGCCGGGCGCCGACCTCTCGCCAGGAGCGGCGCCGGCGTGCCGCCGTTACATCTTCCCTTCGCGCCGCGGCGCTCGCCGTCGGCGCAGCATTCGCGGGATTGGCCGAACGGCCGACTTTCGCGCATTCCGATCACGTTTCAAAATCTTTCTGACGAATGAATCGTCATGCGCGGTATCGATCGCGCCATGCACTTTCTCGCGTGAAAATCGGCAATTCGTCGCGCCCGATACGCGTGAAAAACGCATCGCGCGCATACCTTGAAAACGCGATGGAAAATATGGGTAAAAATGACCTTTTTCAGGACCCCGAAAACAGCAAAAAATCCCGGAAAGCCTTATCCGGCGGGCGTTACAACCTGAAACACTTTGTTACCGCGACGGGTCATTAATTCGCCCACAATGGCCTCAACGGTTTCAACACGGATGCGGTCTCGTGTGCCAAGTGTGAGCGGACGCGAAGCGCTGCGAGCCAGTCGGTCACGTACCGAAGCCCTTCCGAGGGGCATCCCTGTTGGAGTCGTTTCCGGCCCCCCGCCGGATCCGGTTTCATCTTTGGTCTCCTCGCGCTAACCCCGTAGCGTGTGGTTTTTAGCGGGCTAATAAGCCCGCTTTTTTTCGTCCATCGAAAACGTAGCGACCTGCACAGGACGGCCCGCAGGCCGCCATGTTTTCTCCGCATTTTCCCGTATCGTCTTGCTTCACGCGGTCTTCTGCACGTCGAGCTTCAGCTCCTCGATCATCCGCTCGCGCATCACGAACTTCTGCACCTTGCCCGTCACCGTCATCGGCAGTTCGTCGACGAAGCGGATATAGCGCGGAATCTTGTAGTGCGCGATCTGCCCGTTGCAGAACGCGCGCACGTCGTCCTCGGTCATCTGCTCGCCCGCGCGCAGCACGATCCACGCGCACAGCTCCTCGCCGTACTTCGGATCGGGCACGCCGAACACCTGCGCGCTCTGGATCTTCGGATGCCGGAACAGGAATTCCTCGATCTCGCGCGGATAGACGTTCTCGCCGCCGCGAATCACCATGTCCTTCAGGCGGCCGACGATGTTGCAGTAGCCGTCCTCGTCGAGCGTCGCGAGGTCGCCCGTATGCATCCAGCCGTCGACCAGCACCTCGCGCGTCTTCGCATCGTCGTCCCAGTAGCCGAGCATCACCGAATAACCTTTCGTGCACAGCTCGCCCGTCGCGCCGACCGGCACGATGTCGCCAGCCGGATCGACGATCTTCACTTCGAGATGCGGCTGGATGCGGCCGACCGTCGTCGTGCGCTTTTCCAGCGGATCGTCGGTCGAGCTCTGGAACGACACGGGGCTCGTCTCCGTCATCCCGTACGCGATCGTGATTTCGGAAAGATGCATCTGCGACACGACACGCTTCATCGTCTCGATCGGGCACGGCGAGCCGGCCATGATCCCGGTACGCAGCGTCGACAGGTCGAATTTCGCGAACTCCGGATGATCGAGCTCCGCGATGAACATCGTCGGCACGCCGTGCAGTGCGGTGCACCGTTCCTCGGCCACCGCCGCGAGCGTCGCGACCGGGTCGAACGCTTCGCCGGGGAACACCATCGCGGCGCCCTTCGACACGCACGCGAGCACGGCCAGCACCATCCCGAAGCAGTGATAGAGCGGCACCGGGATGCAGAGCGAATCCTGTTCGGTGAAACGCATCGCCATCGCGATCGAGCGCGCGTTGTTGACGACGTTGCGGTGCGTGAGCGTCGCGCCCTTCGGGCTGCCGGTCGTGCCGCTCGTGAACTGGATATTGATCGGATCGTTGGCCGCGAGCGTCGCGCCGATCGCATCGAGCAGCGCCGGATCGACGGCCTGGCGGCCGCGCGCCATCACGTCCGCGAAGCGGAACATGCCGGCGGGCGCCACCTCGCCCATCGACACGATCGTGCGCAGGCTCGGCACGCGCGCCGCGTGCAGGTCGCCCGGTGTCGCGGTCGCGAGCTCCGGCGCGATCGTCTGCAGCATCTCGACGTACGCGGACGTCTTGAAGCGCTCGGCCGAGATCACGGCCTTGCAGCCGACCTTGTTCAGCGCGTATTCGAGTTCCGACAGCCGGTAGGCCGGATTGATGTTGACGAGCACGGCGCCGATCCGCGCGGTCGCGAACTGCGTGAGCAGCCATTCGCTGCGGTTCGGCGACCAGATGCCGACGCAGTCGCCCTTCACGATCCCGAGCGCCGCGAGCCCGGCGGCCAGCACGTCGACTTCGTCCGCGAACTCGCGCCAGGTCCAGCGCACCTGCTGCTCGCGGAACACGACGGCCGGACGGTCGGGAAAGCGCCCCGCCGTGTCGAGCAGGAACCGGCTGATCGTCGCTTCGGATAGCGGCACGTCGGTTGCGCCGCGCACGTAGGACAGTCCGTTTTCGGGCGCGATCAGCGCCCCCTTGCCAAGGTCTGCTGCCATCGATGTCTCCGTCCGTTTTTGTCCGATCGGCCCGCGCGCGCACCGCGCCCGCCGCCGCAACAATCGCGACGGCCGGCCTCACCGCGGATGATGCCGCGCTCCGCTGACGATACTCTGACATCGAATCGCGGCGGACGGGTGAAATAGCACGACCGGACGATACGATCCGGCCCGCAAAAAACGGACGAAAACGGCGGATCGGGATAGGGGCGGTCAGAGAGTCTGACCGATCCCCTCCCACACCACCCGGCATGCGGGTCCGCACCGGGCGGT
>NZ_LOYC01000023.1:0-42053 GCF_001524725.1 Burkholderia sp. MSMB1072 | reverse complement strand
CCGGCGGTAACCGACGGATCCTGCGCGCACGCGGCCAACAGCAACAGCAGCCCCGGTGCGAGTAAACGGCGATACATGGGTATTTTCCTCACGTTTCATTGGCGCCGTATTACTTCGCGCGCTCGCCCGCGAGCATGCCCCGGCCGGTGCGGGGTGCGGCGAACATCGTCCGCGGGCCGCGTACCAAGGTTCTCTCAGGTTCTCTTTTCGTCTTGAAACATCGTTGCAGCGGCTGATACGGCGGAAAACGGCACGCAGGAACCTGCCCCGTTCTGTCTCTTTAATCCACGCAATATCGATCGCTGCTTACTGGCTTCAAATGATACATATCGGTCTATCCAATAGTCAAGACGACTCGATAACCGGCTCGACAAGCGAAGACTGGCGGGGCCGAACTGCCGTCAAACAGAGCCGGGAGGCCGATTTCATGCACCGGCATGATGCTAGAATAATCGGTCTACGCCGTTGAAATATCGAGGAGGAAGCCGTTCGTGCGAGCCAACAAACGCCAGCTGGTGGTAGACAAAGCGACCGAACTGTTCTCCAGGCACGGATTCCACCCGGTGGGCGTCGACTGGATCATCGACGATTCCGGTGTCGCCCGAATGACGCTGTACCGGCATTTCGCGAGCAAGGACGAGCTGATCCGCGAAGTGCTGGTCCAGCGCTATGACCTGATCGTCGGCAGCATCGACGCTCAGTTGCAGCACGTCGTCGATCCGGTCGAGCGCGTCAAGACCATCTTCGACTGGTACGCAGCATGGTTCAGGACACCTGAATTTGCCGGCTGCCTGTTCGAGCGTGCGCTGGCCGAATTCGGCACCGCTTATGCACCGATCTCGGATGTCGCGATCCGCTATCGTCGCAAAATGGTCGAATGGATCGCCGAACTGATCGAAGCGCTCGTGCCGGCCGAAACCGCAAACCGGCTGGCGACCGTCTTCATGATGCTGCTGGACGGCGCCACGGTCGAAGCGCGGGCGTTCAACGACTCCGCGGCGGCCGCGCGCGCGTGGCAAGCCGCGCATGCCCTTCTTGACCAGGCGATGCACGCAACGGGCTCGGCCGCCGACGGTGCGGGTAGCCGGACGTAACGCCACGTCGCGCACCGTCGTATTGCAGGCGAACCGAAACCGCGAGGCGCGGGAAGACGACATGCATGACCGGATGCGTTTGATCTGTTTCGCGCCGCCTGCGGCAATCGCGTGTGCCGGCTGCAAGTCGATAGATGTCAGCCGATACGAAATCCAGCACCGGGACCGGAACGGCCTCACGATCGTTGCGTACACCCCCGAAGATCCGGCGTCGCTCGACAACACGCTGTGGGCCGATCACGTCTAACTCCGCTACGCCGTCACGCCGCTCTCCATCCAAAAGCGATTCGATGCGGGTGCAATCGATATCGACGACTATCCGTTCTCTGCCCGGCGGCTCGACATCCGCACCCAGTGCCCGGTCCCCACGTCGGAGTTCTGCTCTTCCTGTTCATCCCGTTCCATGATCGCGCCGGACTGCACGGTCTGGATTATCTGTCGGGACTCGATGCAAACGAACCGGCGCTCCTGAAGTTGCGCCTCGGCGGCGGAAGCATGGCCGGCGGCCGACTGGTGTCGAAGGGACAGGCAATCAAGGTCGACGCGGGCAACACGGCGACGCTGAACGGACCGTGATGCCCGCCTGCGCTGCCGGCGCGAGATACCCATCGAGCGGGCACGGCGATTGCGCCTGCTGCACTCCTCGGGAGGCGCGCCATCATGAACGACAACGATTTGCTTCAGCCCGAGCCGACGGAACCGGACCCGAACGCCGTCACGTGGGTCCGCCGCCTAGGCCCCGGTCTGGTCACCGGCGCCGCTGACGACGATCCTTCCGGCATTGGCACGTACTCGCAAGCGGGCGCGCAATTCGGCTTCGAACTGCTGTGGGCACTGCTGTTGACGTACCCGCTGATGACGGCCATCCAGCTGGTCAGCGCGCGCATCGGCCGCGTGACGGGCAAGGGGCTCGCGTCCAACATGCGCACGCACTATCCGCGATGGCTGCTGTACGCGACGGTCGTGCTGCTGATCGCGGCCAACGTGATCAACATCGCGGCCGACTTGTCGGCCATGGGCGCGGCAGTCAATTTGTTGCTGCCCGGCCCGCAACAGCTCTACATCGTGTGCCTCGGCGGCATGTCGGTCGTGCTGCAGGTGTTCGTCCCGTACGACCGCTACGCGCGATTGCTCAAATGGACGGCGCTGACGCTGCTGGCCTATGTCGCGGTCGCCCTCATCGTGCCAGTCGACTGGGCGGAGGTTGCTCGCGCGATCGCGATGCCGCACGCGCAACTGACCGCCGCCTATCTGACCACGGTCGTCGCCGTGCTCGGCACGACCATCAGCCCGTACCTGTTTTTCTGGCAGGCGTCCCAGGAAGTCGAGGAATTGCACGCCGTGCCGAACCAGCGGCCGCTGCGGCGCATGCCGGGCCAGGCGCCCGCGCAGTTGCGCCGGATCAGCTTCGACACGTGGTTCGGCATGGGCGTATCGAACGTGATTGCATTCTTCATCGTGCTGACGGCAGCAGCCACGCTCAACGCGCATCGCATCGACGTCAAAACGTCGGCGGACGCCGCGCGGGCGCTCGAGCCGCTTGCCGGTCACTTCGCGTACGTGCTGTTCGCGCTCGGCATCGTCGGCACCGGCCTGCTGGCGCTGCCGGTGCTTGCGGGATCGGCCGCCTATGCGGCCGCCGGCACGTTTCGCTGGCGCAACAGTCTCGCACTGCAGTTGGGCGTCGCGCCCGAATTCTATGCGGTGATCGCATTGGCGATCGTCGGTGGAATCGCGTTCACGTTCATGCATTTCGACCCGATCCGCGCGCTTTACTGGAGCGCCGTCATCAATGGGGTGAGCGCCGTTCCGATCATGGTCGTGATGATGCTGATGGCGGGAAGCAAACGGGTCATGGGCAAGTTTGCCGTCAGAGGCCCGCTTGCGTGGGGAGGATGGACCGCGACGCTCGCGATGGCGATCGCGGCGATGGGCGTGTTCGTGCCGGGATAAATCGCACCATATCGACCGCCGTCGACGTGAAAAAGTCAGGATCAACGAGGTCTCGCGGCGCGTCACCGGAACGTCATCCATGCCGACATACCATCGACTCCGGTTCGCAAAAAACGCCGCTTCGTCCCTGCGCCTAGCGGGAACGAATCCTGCTCCTCCGACACACCAGGTGGAGCCAATTTATTTTCTTTGACGGATTCCGTATTACCGGCGAATATTCGCGTCGATCAATCATTAGTACCGCTCAAAAAAAACGACACGATGCTCGCTCATTCAATCGGGGATATTTCACTACTTCACCAACTGATACCTGATCGAAGGGGAAGACATGACACCGTTGTCCCAGAATGTGAGCATCAAGCAGACAGCCGCTCTATCGAAAGCGTCGCCGCTGTCGCCCGTTTTCTGGAAGCCGGATCCGCTCGTCGAGCCCGTTCCACCCGAGCCGAAAGCCGCCACCCCGGATCTTCGCGATTTCTTCGCCGCCGCCGCGCTGCAGGGTTTATTGTCGCGTGACGCCGGTCGCAACGTGTCCACGATCGCCGACTACGAATCGAAGCGTGCGGTCAGCGCGTATCGGCTCGCCGACGAAATGCTGAAAGCGCGATGACGCGGCATGTCCGCTAGCGCCGCTCGGCCCGCGCGCCTGTCGTCGTCAGGCTCACCGACAATGCGGCGCCACGTCGCTCCCGTCGAGCGTCGCCTTCTGTACTCCCGTGCGAAACCGGCATCGCGCATCGGCGACGCGGCCGGTCCCGCGCATCGTCGGCATGCCGCATCGCGCCGCATTCATGCCGGCGTGACACGGCCTATGCAGCCGAAATGACAACCGCTTGAAAATCCGGCGCCGCCGACCGCGGGTCACGCGACGCGCGCTCGGTCGCCGCCGTCTCTGCCGTATTCGCATGCGGCGCCTTGCATCGACGGCGGGCAGCGTCGCCCGCCAGACGCTGCCCGTCGCGAGCCGATCGCACGATCGCTGCTTCGTCGCCCGGCGCCGGTTCATGTCTGCGCCGACTCGCGCCCGTTGGCACGATGCACGCGTGCCGCACGACGAACCGCACCAGCGCCCACGAGAAGCCGCCCCTGTCGCGGCCCGCATCGGCCGCCATCGCACATGCCCGGAATCGTCGGCCGCCCACGGGATCGATTCGTGCTGATTCGGCCAGGCGAATGTCGCGCAACCTTTCAATGGAGATGCCATGTTCATCCACAACACACGGCTTCAGTACACGGTGCGCGTGGGCGCGCCGAATCCGGGACTCGCCAACCTGCTGCTCGAGCAGTTCGGCGGCCCGCAGGGCGAGCTTGCCGCCGCGATGCGCTATTTCACGCAGGCGATCACCGAAGAAGATCCCGGCCGCAAGGACATGCTGCTCGACATCGCCACCGAGGAGTTGAGCCACCTCGAAGTAATAGGCTCGATGGCCGCGATGCTGAATCGCGGCGCCAAGGGCGAGCTGGCCGAAGCGGTCGACGAACAGGCCGAGCTGTACCGCAAGCTGCACGGCGCGGGCAACGACAGCCACGTGACGCAGGTGCTGTACGGCGCTGGCGCGCCGTTGACCAATTCGGGCGGCGTGCCGTGGTCGGCCGCGTACATCGACACGATCGGCGAACCGACGGCGGACCTGCGCTCGAACATCGCGGCCGAAGCACGCGCGAAGATCATCTACGAGCGGCTCATCAACGTGACCGACGATCCGGATATCCGCGACGCGCTCGGCTTCCTGATGACGCGCGAGGTGTCGCACCAGATGTCGTTCGAGAAAGCGCTGTATGCGATCACCGCGAACTTCCCGCCGGGCAAGCTGCCGCCGAAGGCGCCGTACGATCACGTGTATTTCCGGATGCAGCCGGACGCGGCACCGCTGGTCGGGCCATGGAACCACGGGGGCGAACTCGAAATCCGCCCCGCCGAACCTGCGGTCGACGGCGGCAGCGGTATTGCGGAAGGCATGCTCGACGCGCAGCAAGCGGACGCCATCGAGGCGATGGCGCAGCGACTCGCCTCCGATCCGAACAGCGACCCGGTGACGGGTGCCGAGCTGGGCGCGGGTCCGCCGGCTCCCCAGGGCCGCAAGCCGGGCAAGCCGGACGGCGCCTGAGTCGCGGTTCCCCGCGCGCGACGGCGATTCCGACGCGCCGGCGCAGCGACAGGAGGCACGCCGAATACGTCGCCGGACGGGCGGACGCGCGTTCGGCGCGCGTCACTCGCCTGCTTCGCCGGGCCCGCTCTGGTCGGTCTGGTCGGTCTGGTCGGCCATCAGGTACTGGATGACCAGCGTCGGATCGGCGATGTCGAGAATCAGGCGGCGCATCACGCGCTTGCGCATATGGTCGTCATCCAGCGTCCACGGCCCCGCCGCATCGCCGAGGTAACGGCCGATCGCGCCGCGATGATCGCCCTCCGGCGGCAGGCCGAGCCGCGCAGCGAGCAGGCCGGCGATGACGTCGTCGAGTTCGACGTGCAGCGGCCTGGAATCGATCGAAAGTTCGAGCTTCATGGTCGGTCTCGCAAGCATGAAAAGGCGGCGGCGCGCCCCCGCTGTCGCGCGCGCCGGGAAAAGCCGCTCCGGCCAGCGGCTGTTCGACGATCGCAGGCGAGCCTGCGATGCAGGTCAGTAGCCGAGTTCGGGCGCGGGAGCCGGCTCGGCGCCGTCCTCTTTCGGCGCTTGCGCGACGGTCGCATCGGTCGTCAGCACGAGGCTCGCGATCGACGCGGCGTTCTGCAGCGCGGTACGCGTGACCTTGGTCGGGTCGACCACGCCCGCGTCCACCAAATCGCCGTACTCGCCGGTCGCCGCGTTGTAGCCGAAGTTCCCGGTGCCTTCGAGCACCTTCGAAACCACGACCGACGGCTCGTCGCCCGCATTGGCCGCGATGATGCGCAGCGGCGCCTCCAGCGCGCGCAGCACGATCCGGATGCCGGCGTCCTGGTCCGCATTCGCGCCCCGGATGTCCGACAGCGCCGCGCGCGCACGCAGCAGCGCGACGCCGCCGCCCGGCACGATGCCCTCCTCGACCGCGGCGCGCGTCGCATGCAGCGCATCGTCGACGCGATCCTTCTTCTCCTTCATTTCGACCTCGGTGACCGCGCCGACCTTGATCACCGCCACGCCGCCCGCGAGCTTCGCGACACGCTCCTGCAGCTTCTCGCGATCGTAGTCGCTCGTCGCTTCGTCGATCTGCACGCGAATCGACTTCACGCGCGCATCGATGCGCGCCGCATCGCCCGCGCCGTCGATGATAATCGTGTCGTCCTTGCGCACCTCGACACGCTTCGCGCTGCCAAGATCCTCGAGCGTGGCCTTGTCGAGCTGCTTGCCGGTTTCCTCCGAGATGACCGTCGCGCCGGTCAGGATCGCGAGATCCTCCAGCATCGCCTTGCGCCGGTCGCCGAAACCCGGCGCCTTGACGGCGGCGACCTTCAGGATGCCGCGCATCGAATTCACGACGAGTGTCGCGAGCGCTTCGGCCTCGACATCCTCGGCGACGATCAGCAGCGGCTTGCCGGTCTTGGACACCGCTTCGAGGATCGGCAGCAGGTCGCGGATACTGGAAATCTTCTTGTCGTGCAGCAGAATCAGCGCATCGTCGAGATAGGCCGCCTGCTTCGCGGGATCGTTGATGAAATACGGGCTCACGTAACCGCGATCGAACTGCATGCCTTCGACCACGTCGAGTTCGTTCTCCAGCGACTTGCCGTCCTCGACGGTGATCACGCCGTCCTTGCCCACTTTCTCCATCGCATCGGCGATGATCTTGCCGATCGCATCGTCCGAGTTCGCGGAAATCGCGCCGACCTGAGCGATTTCCTTGTGGGTCGAAATCGGTCGGGACAGCTTGCGCAGCTCATCGAGCACCGCGCCGACGGCCTTGTCGATGCCGCGCTTCAGATCCATCGGGTTCATGCCGGCCGCGACGTGCTTCATGCCTTCCTGCACGATCGCCTGCGCGAGCACGGTGGCGGTGGTCGTCCCGTCGCCGGCCACGTCTGCCGTCTTGGACGCGACCTGCTTGACGATCTGCGCGCCCATGTTCTCGAAGCGGTCCTTCAGCTCGATTTCCTTCGCGACCGACACGCCGTCCTTCGTGATCACCGGCGCGCCGAAGCCACGCTCGATCACGACGTTGCGGCCCTTCGGGCCGAGCGTCACCTTCACCGCGTCGGCCAGCACGTTCACGCCCTTGACGATCTGCTGGCGGGCGCCATCGCGGAATTTCACGTCTTTTACGGTCATTTTCTTGCTCCGGATACAGTCGTTGAACGAGATGCCGCGCGCATCGGGCTCCTACCCGTGCGACGCGGTCGAATCGGTATTCAGGCCGCTTTCCTGGCAGCCGGCGATTCGGGTTCGAGTACGCCCATGACGTCCTCTTCGCGCATCACGAGCAGTTCCTCGCCGTTCACCTTCACGGTCTGGCCTGCATATTTGCCGAAGAGAACCTGGTCGCCGACCTGGAGCTGCAGCGGGCGCTGCGAGCCGTCCTGGAGCAGCCGGCCGCTGCCGACTGCAATCACTTCACCCTGCTCGGGCCGTTCTGCGGCCGAATCGGGAATCACGATGCCGGAGGCCGTCGTCCGTTGCTGTTCGATTCGCTTGACGATAACCCGGTCGTAGAGGGGACGAATCTGCATTTTCATCTCCTGAGCGATGAGATCACCTGGAAAAGGGAATCCGCCAGCGCCTGCACGCGCAAAGGCCGCGATGCGCCGGCGTGCCGTCGATTGGCGAAAAGCGAAATAGTGGCGCGTGAAGCGCGCTTCAAGAGGGGGAAGAAAGCGCATGTGTAACAAAATGTTTCAGACCAGAACCACGTTCGTCCGACCGTCGCGCGTCTCGCGATGCCGCGCGACGCGCGCCGGTGCGGCCTCGACGGGCCGCGCGAATCATCGCAAAAACGGCGCTTGAAATCCGCGCTTGCCGTCCTATTTTGGTATCGCTCAAGCAGCCGCGGCTTACGCGCTGCGTGTTTCGATTTGTTTGTCAGCGAGGCCTCTCGCGGATCGACGAACTGGAGCGCGTGGTCCGGTTCGTCCTCCGTGCGAGGTCCAACCGGGAGCGAATCATGAACGATCCTTTCCTTACCTCCGATCGGCTGACGGAAGTCGGCCGCCGGCCACGACGCGTCGTCGCGGGTCTGTCGGCCGGCCTGCGAGTCGCGCGCAACGGCAACGGTCGCTTCGCGCCGATCGGTGCTCGAGTACGCGCCGCGCGCAAGCCGTTCGCGTTGCGTCGCATCGACCCACCCGCCGTGATCGGCCGACCGAAGCTGCCGCGCCGTCGCGTCGCCACCCGCGGACGCGCGCTGCACCATATTTCATTTTTCTTCGCCACGCCTGCCGGCGGCGGCTCCGTGCGCGACGGGAGGCGGCCATGCTGAGCCCGCACGAATTCGCGACGCTGATGCTGGTGTGCGAGGCGCCGGATCAGCTCGACATGAATCGCGCCGAACTCGATGCGTTGCTCGAACGACAACTCGTCATGCTCGAACATGGCGCCCCCGGCCGTCGGCGCGCATATCTGACGAAGAAAGGCCGATCGATCCTTCATGCGCTCGGGGCCGATACCGGTTTCCGCCGGAGCCAGGAGGCGACGGCAGAGCGCGACGGTCAGCATGCTGCGCCCGTGTCGCTCTCGGACGAGGCCGGATGACGCGAGGGTCGGGGCAGCGGCGCGGTGCCGACGCGAACGGCATGGGGTGTCGTCGCCAGGCCTGTCGTGGGCCATTCCCTCCGCTTCGTGGAAGCGGATCGACGGCTCGGCCTCGCCGGTCAATCACACGAGGCCGACCGAGGAACGTTCTGGTTTATCATCGACGCGTCCTACGCGTAGCCCGGCACTGCCCGCAATCGGCGAGCACATCGATATCGTCGATAGCCGGAAGCACGGATCGGCGTATCTGAATTGCCGATCGCCTGCGGCAAATTCGCGATACTTCCACCCCAACGAGCTCGCTACTCCGCCGCTTGGTCTCCAGGAATGATGGCGAACCGCGACCAACATCCGGCACATAATCAACAAAATGAGCGATTTGAAAAGCGCAGTCTCTCGTGAGGCACTGCATGTCCCCGATCCGTCCCGTCGTCGCTCGCTGATCGCCGCCTGCGGCGCGCACGCCGTCCACGACGGGCTGACCGACGTCATTTACGTGCTGCTTCCGATCTGGCAGGCCCAGTTCGCACTCAATTACGCTCAGATCGGCTTGTTACGCGGGCTCTATTCCGGCGTGATGGCGAGTTTTCAGTTGCTTGCGAGCCAGGCAGCGCGGCGATGTGGGCGCGAGCGCATGCTGGTGGCCGGGACCGCCCTCGCGGGCGTTGCCTATCTCATCGCCGGTCAGGCCGGTGGGCTGACGGTACTGCTGATCGCGCTGGCGCTGGGCGGCTTGGGCGCCAGCACGCAGCATCCTCTGGCATCGTCGATGGTCACCGATTCCTACGAGGCAGGCGGCGGCGTGAAGGAGGCGCTGGCCCAATACAACTTCTCCGGAGACATCGGCAAGACGCTGATACCAGGCCTGATCGGCCTTCTGTTGACGGCCGTGACGTGGCGCACCGGCGCCACGCTGATCGGCCTGCTGGGCGTGGTTTCGGCGGGCCTGCTGTGGTGGCTGATTCCGTCGCGCGACTCGTCGCGCACGGCACGCGACAAGACGCCGAAAGCGGCCTCCGGCAGCGGTTCGTCTGGCGGCTTGCATGCGCTGCTCGCGACCGGCACCCTCGACAGTGCCGTACGGATGGGCTTTCTGACGTTTCTGCCGTTCCTGCTCAAAAGCAAGGGAGCTGGCACTGCCGGTATCGGTCTTGCGCTCACGTTGCTGTTCGTGGGCGGTGCGTTCGGCAAGCTGTTCTGCGGCTATCTGGGGGCGCGCATCGGGATGATGAAGACGGTGTGGCTCACGGAGTCGGCCACGTCGCTGCTGATCGCGCTCGCTGTGTTCTCGCCGCTCTTCGCCATGATGGCGATGCTGCCGCTGCTTGGACTGGCGCTGAACGGAACATCGTCCGTGCTCTACGGTGTCGTGCCGGAACTGGCCGGTGTCGGCAAGCGCGAGCAGGCGTTCGCGTTGTTCTATACGGGCACGATCGGCGGCGGCGCGCTGTCGCCGGTGCTTTTCGGCCGTCTCGGCGACATCGCGGGCGTCCCGATCGCGCTGCTCGCGCTGGCCTCGGTCCTGCTGTTGACACTGCCGTTGTCGTGGTACGTGCAGAAGGGCGTGGAAGCCTAGCCGGCCGCGCCTAGCCGGCCGCGCCTAGCCAGCCGCGCCTAGCCAGCCGCGGCCGACCTCGCGAACTCGATGAACTGCCCGACGCAGGTCGACGAAAACGGTTCGGACCATGTGACGACCAACTCGAGAACATGCGGCGTCGCCAGCGGCACGTAGGCGACGCCCGAGCGTTGTAGCGTCGACGTGAAGCCGGGCACGATGGCGACGCCGCGCTCCGCTGCCACCAGCGACACCAGCGTCGTCATCTGCGATGCGGTAGGCCCTATCTGCGGCGCAACGCCCTCCTGGGCGCACAGATCCTCGAGCGCCGCATTCAGCGCGGAACCGTAACCCGCCGGGAACGTGACGAAATTCTCCTTGACGAGTTCACGGAACGCGATCGTCGCCTTACCCGCGTATCGACTCTGCGCGGGGACCGCGGCGACGAGCGGCTCCCGCGATAGGACGAGGGACCGGATACGCTCCCCGGACGTCTTTGCCGCCGACCAGCCGAATCCGACGTCCATCGTGCCGACGGCGATCTGCTGGCGTTGACTCGCGGTCGATACTTCCCGAAACGCCAACTCGACTTCCGGCATGCTTCGGCTCACCTTGCGGATGATGTCCGAAAACGCGTCGGACATCGGAATGGAACTCGCATAACCGATCACGACGCGACCGACCATCCCTTGCGCCATCTTGCGCGCCGTTGCCTCCGCCTCGTCGACTGCATGAATGACGCTCCTTGCGTGTTCGAGAAACAGCGCGCCTGCCGGCGTGAGCTGGACCGCGCGTGTCGATCGTTCGAACAGCCGGATACCCAGATCAGTTTCAAGCGCGGCGATATGGCGCGTCAAAGGCGGCTGGGCGACACGCAAACGCAACGCCGCGCGTCCGAAGTGCAATTCGTCGGCGACGGTCACGAAATAGCGGAGGCGGCGTAGGTCGAGCATTCTTGTCTTTTCGGTATCAATGGCCACGAAAACAGTATTGGCGCGCGTGTCGCCCACTCGTCAGACTGTCACACAAACCAGATAGGGCGTCACCAGTGGGCAACAGAACCATTCGATTCGCATTTTTCCTGTGCGGATTTGCGGCTTTTCTCAATCTTTATTCGACCCAGGGCATCCTGCACGAACTCGCTGCGGCATTCCACGTGAGCGCCGAACAGGCGGGTCAGGGCATCAGCGCCACCACCTTGGCGGTTGCCATTATCGCTCCGTTCGTCGGTGCTCTGGCCGCCCGCTTCGATCGCCGAACGGTCATTTCGTGCGCCGCCGTGGCATGTGCGCTCCCCGTTCTCTGGTCCGCGCACGCGACGAGCTTTTCATCGTTCCTCGCTGCCCGCTTTGCCGCGGGCATGCTGATGCCGTTCATCTTCGCGATCTCGATCGCCTGCATCGGCGAGATCTTCAGTCACGACGCGGCGACGGAAGTCAGTGCGCTCTTCGTCGCCGGCACGACGCTCGGCGGATTCGCCGGACGCTTCGTGACCAATACCCTGACGTCCGCGTTCGGCTGGCGTCACGCGCTCGATTTCGTCGCGTTCCTGTGTCTCGCAACGGGCCTCGCGATCCACGCGTGCCTGCCGGCATCCGGCGCCGCGCGTCCGGACGACGAAGGTGCGTCGACGTCTCGCTGGACGCTCTTGACGCGTGGCCCGCTGCTCGCGTCGTTTCTGGTCGGAGCATGCGTGCTCGCATCGCAGGTCGCGACGTTCACCTTCGTCGGACTGCGACTGGCCAGCGCGCCATTTGGCTTCAATACGGTCGAGATCGGCGCGATCTATGCGGTATTTCTCGTCGCGGTCGTCGTCACGCCGCTCGCGGGCCGCGTCGCGGCTCAACGCGGCCCGCGCGATCTCGCCCTCGCGGCGACCGGGCTCGCGATCGTCGGTGCACTGCTGACGCTGTCGAGCAGTGTCAGCGCGATCCTGACCGGTCTCGCGCTCAGTTCCACCGCGGTGTTCGTCGAGCAGGCGTCGGCCAATGCGTTCATCTCGCGAGCGGCACGGAGTGCACGATCGACGGCGATCGGCATTTACCTGTCCTTCTACTACTTTGGCGGAAGCCTCGGCTCGGTCCTGCCCGTTCCCGCATGGAATCGCTGGGGCTGGGTGGGCTGCGTCGCATTCGTCGTCGGTGCACAGGCGCTCGCAGGCGCACTCGTGTTTTTCTTCTGGCGCGGGATGCCTCCCGCCAGCGCAAGCAGACCGCGCTCATCTGAAGTGCGGCTGACTCGGTAGTTCGCTTCAAATCACATCTAGAACCGGAGAGAAAAGGATGGAAACGTTTCAGTCGCAAGCGGGGTTGCTCGATATCGTCGCGCCGGTGCTTCACGAGATGAAAGGCGGAGTCCTGAAGGATGCGCTCGTTGCGGCCTTCTCGGCCGAAGAGGACTCGCTTCGGGACATCGAAGATGCATTCCGCCGGTTGACGGAGCGCGGCTATGCGGCGCCGGCGCTTCGCACCTTTTTCGCCAGTTGGTCGAAGACCAACAATTCCGCGGCGAGCGTATCCGGCCTTGCAAACCGGATCACGCTACTCGCGCGCTCCGAAGCCGGTTCGGCGGCGTCGAACCAGCTTCACGACGTATGCGCCAGCCTGCAACGCATCACCGACGAGGATCTCGGTGCGCTGGGCGGCGTGCTCCATGCCGATCTCTTCTATACGATGGCGACGGCTGCGTGCGGTGACGACACATGGCTGCTGAAGTCCGCTTGCCTGCCGTCTGCGCAGGCATTCAAGGACTGGACGGATCGCCAGCGGCTGAAGGAACGGGATCTCCTCCTCGGGCTGCTCACCACACTGATTCACGAGGTCTACACGCACGGCGAAGTCGAATTCATCCACGACCTCTACAAATCCTGGTTCCAAACGCACGTCGGCATTCCCGCCGATCGCGTGCGCCACGTCGTCGCGTGGGTCACCGTCCATACCGGCGGGACCGAGAGCAACCACTTCGGGCACGCCGTACAGGCGGTCAGCGCGTTCGCCGACGCAATGCAGGTAACGATCGACGAATCGGCCGCGACGATGCTGTTCCAGACCTACCTGCGTCGCAAGGCGGCCGTCATGCGCGAGTGCGCGCAAGCGCTCGTCTGACGCAGTGAAAGGCCGGGCGGGATACCGAACCCGCCGGCTTCCGTTCGCATAACTGATCACAAGGCGCGGCGATGGCCGGCTGCGCCTTGCCGTGGCTCGTGATTTCATTGGTTTTCGCATACAACGACATGAATACACGCGACATCCCGAAAATCGAGTTGCCGTTGTCGGACCGTGCGCGAAGCATTACCGCGCCGGGAACGTCAAGCATGCGCAGCAAAGCAAACGCATTGAAGGACCGTGGCATCAAGGTGATCAATTTCGCCGCCGGAGAACTTTCTTTCGATGCATGCCCGCCAATGAAGGCGGGTGCGATCGATGCCGTGCAAAGCCGGCGCAATCGCTATACGCCCCCGATCGGATTGCCCCAGCTCCGTGAAAAGCTGGCGGAAAGCGTGGGCCGGCGATGCGGGATCCCGTTCACCGCAGACGAGATCGCCGTCACGGCTGGGGCGAAGCAGGCGCTCTTCAATGCATCGATGGTTTTGCTGAACCCCGGTGACGAAGTGATCGTTCCGACACCCTATTGGGAGACCTTTCCGACCCAGATCCGGCTCGCCGGTGCGACGGCCGTCTGCGTCGACACGCAGGCCGATCAGTACCGACTGGCCCGGCGTGCGGTCGAAAGCGCGCTGACGGACAGAACCCGAATGATCGTGATCAACACGCCCAACAACCCGACGGGAACCGTCTATCAACGCGAGCAGTTGCTTGAAATAGCGCAGCTCGCGTTCGACCGTCAAATCTGGGTGGTGTTCGACGAGTGCTACCGGCATCTCGTCAGGCCTCCCCATGAGCATCACAACATTCTGTCGCTTTTCGAGCCGCTCAGGCGACAGACGATCCTCGTCGACTCGTTTTCGAAAAGCCAGGCCGTGACTGGCTGGCGCGTCGGCTATGCGTGTGCGCCGGCGCACGTGATATCCGCCATGCACAACCTGCAGGGGCATACGACGTCGAACCCGAGCAGCCTGTCGCAGTACGCGGCGCTCAGCACGATCACGTCGGGTTCCGACGCATTCGTTGCGGAAATCAACCGATTCCTCGAACGGCAACTGACCACGGCACGCACGTTTCTGGACCGAATCGCGGGAATCACCTATGCCCCGCCCGAAGGCGCGTTCTATCTGTTCGTCGATGTTTCGGAAAAGCTGGGCCGCCATTACCGCGGGCAGCGGATCCGCGATGTCGACCATCTCGCCGAGTTGCTGCTGACGGAAGCGCACGTGGCGGTCGTTCCGGGCGCTGGCTGTGGCGATCCCAACTGCATCCGGATCTCTTATGCAATCGAGCACGAGGAACTGGTCGAAGGCCTGATGCGCGTCGGCCGGTTCGTTGCGGAGCTCGACGTTGACTGAACCCGACGGTCGACGCCTGCACACGGCGCGACTGGTTTTCCGAGTAGCGCTGGCATGGGGGCGCCGCGCCGCCGGGCAAGTCTCGTCACGATCGACACGCTCATCCATCGAGGAGGAAGACATGGAACATTCGACGCCCGCATTCATCGACTACGTCAACGATGCACTGATCGATGTGGAGGACAGGCAACTCGTTGACGCGCTGCTGACCGGCTTTCAAAACAATAGCGACAGGTTGCGAGAATACCGAAAAACCTATGAAGGAATCACGTCGGGAAAATGGTCCGCCGACTCGCTCTGTACCTTCTTTTGCGGATGGCGCAACCCCGACGGCGCAGCCCATGCCGTATCGAGCATCATCGTGCGACTCCTGCAGGAATCCGAATCGCTCGAGGCCGAGCGGAACAAAGTGAAGATGCTGACAGCCGCGCGACACTGTGGCGAGATCATCGTCGAGGATATCGGCCTGGGTGAACTGCATGGACATCCCCATCACTCGAAGCTGTATCACCGGATGGCAACCGCCATTTGCGGCTCCGACAACTGGCGTCTGCAGGACCGGTTTCTCGATCCCGTCACGAAGGAATTCTCCGCATGGGTCGGACAGAAGCGTCCGCTCGCTCCGGACCTGATCGAGGCGATCGAGATGATGGCGATGACCGAGCTGTTCAATACGGGCGAATACAACCTGATGACACCGATGTGGAAGAAGTGGATCCGCGAGTCCCTCTCGATCACGGCGACCGAGGTCAACCGCATCGCGTCGTTTCTGAGCGTGCATTGCGGAAGCGTCGAAGCGCGACATTTCAGGCACGCGGCCGACGCGCTGACGCTCTATGCGGAAGCATCGAACCAGAAGATCAACTATCGGCGCATCGGCATGCTGTCCGACGAGTATGTGATCCGGGCCTGCGAGCACCTTGGAAAAATGGCATCGGTACTCCGTGCGTAACGGCCCTTGGAAGCGAGTCGAGCGGGTCGCACGCTGCCGCGATCCACGAGGCCGACGCTGAAAACCGACAGCGCCGGCCGGCGAATGCATTCGAATTCCGCTTCGCCAAATGAATGAGTCCAACTCTCGCCACGGCGAGCTACTGAATCGAGGTTAACGAGCATGCGTATCGAATCGGATTCGATGGGTCCCATCCAGGTCCCGTCGGACAAATACTGGGGTGCACAAACCGAGCGTTCCATCATCAACTTCCCGATCGGCCAATCACGCTTCAAGTGGGGGCGGTCGATCATCCGCGCAATGGGCATCCTGAAGAAGGCTGCGGCGGTGGCGAACCTCAAGCTCGGCGAGTTGCCGGAGGCGATCGCCACCCCGATCTCGGAGGCGGCGGATGAAGTGATCTCGGGGGCGCTCGACGAACATTTTCCGCTCGTGGTATTTCAAACGGGCTCCGGAACGCAGTCGAACATGAACGTCAACGAGGTCATCTCCAACCGCGCAATCGAGATGAAAGGTGGGGTGCTCGGCAGCAAGACACCGATTCATCCGAACGATCACGTCAATCGCGGCCAGTCGTCGAACGACACGTTTCCGACTGCGATGTATATCGCGGTCGTCACGGAACTGTTCGACACGCTGTTTCCGAGCGTAATGGCGCTGCGCGATACGTTGCTGGAGAAATCCGAACGGTTTTTCGACGTCGTGAAGGTGGGTCGCACCCACTTGCAGGACGCTACGCCGATCACGCTCGGGCAGGAGATCGGCGGCTGGGTGAAGCAGATCGACTATTCGCTCGCCTCGATCCGAACCAACCTGACCGGCTTGTACGATCTCGCGATCGGCGGTACGGCCGTGGGCACGGGGCTGAACGCGCATCCGCAGTTCGGTGACACGTGCGCGGCCATCATTGGGGAACTCACGGGACATCCGTTCCGGTCGTCGGCCAACAAGTTCTTTGCGCTGTCCGCGCACGACGCGCTCGTCAGCACGTCCGCGGCGATCCGGACGCTCGCGATGGCGCTGCTGAAGATCGCCAACGACGTTCGCTGGCTGGCAAGCGGACCGCGCTGCGGGATCGGCGAGATCCACATTCCCGAGAATGAGCCCGGCTCGTCGATCATGCCCGGGAAAGTCAATCCGACGCAATGCGAAGCGCTCACGATGGTGTGCACGCAGGTATTCGGCAACGACGCGACTGTCGCATTCGCCGGGAGTCAGGGGAATTTTCAGCTCAACGTGTACAAGCCGGTGATGGTCCACAACGTACTGGAAAGCATCACGCTGCTCGCCGACGCGTGTCGCGCGTTCAACGTGCATTGCGCGGTCGGCATCGAACCGAATCTGCAGCAAATCGACGAGAACCTCGAAAAGAACCTGATGCTGGTCACCGCGCTCAATCGTCACATCGGCTACGACAATGCAGCGATCGTTGCGAAGACGGCCCACCGCGAAGGGAAATCGCTGCGTGAGGTCGCGAATGCGCTGGGGTTCGTTGCGCCGGCGGATTTCGACCGATATGTCGTGCCGCTCGACATGACGCGATCCTGACAAGCCGCGCCGGTTTCTTTCCATCGTGATGTCGCTGATCGAGAACAAAGGGGAGCACATGTCTGATACCGACGTTCGCAGGACGACGCTGAGGGAGTTGCTCGCGATCAAGCGATGCGTTCGCGTCCTCGAAGCCCATAGTCCGATCTCCGCGTTGCTGGCAGAGCGCGCCCGGCTCGAACTGGCTTCGGGCCAGTGTGTCGGTTATGACGCGATCTGGTCGAGTTCGCTGACCGATTCGACGCATAAAGGCTTGCCGGACATCGAGATCCTGTCGCCTAGCAATCGCCTTCAAGGTATTCGGGAGATATTCGACGTGTGCGCGCTGCCGATGATTTTCGACGGCGACACCGGCGGGAAACCGGAACATTTCGCAATTCACGTGAAAATGCTCGAACGCGCCGGCATATCGGCCGTCGTCATCGAGGACAAGTGCGGACTCAAGAAGAACTCGTTGTTCGGCAACGCGGTGCCCCAGACTCAGGACGACGTCGAGGACTTCTCCGAGAAGATTCGCGTCGGCTGCGCGAGCCGGATTGGCCGCGACCTGATGATCATCGCTCGCTGCGAAAGCCTGATCCTGGACAAGGGCATCGACGAGGCGATCGGCCGCTGCTTCGCCTATGTCGAGGCGGGTGCGGACGGGATCATGATTCACAGCCGCAAGAAGGACGGCCAGGAGGTGCTCGACTTCGCGCGGCAGTTCCGTCGGCGCCATGCGGACGTGCCTTTGATCTGCGTGCCGACGAGTTATGCCCATCTCCGATTCGAGGAGCTTCAGGAGGCCGGGTTCAACGTAGTGATCTACGCGAACCACATGCTTCGGAGCGCATACATGGCGATGCGGGCTGTCGCCATCGACATCCTGGCGCATGGCAGGACGCTGGAGGTCGAGGACCGATGCCTCGGCATCGATGAAATCCTCGATCTTGTACCGGGCACGCGATGAATACGACGGGTATCGTTCTTCCAACGTACGTTTCGGAGTATCTCGCCGGCTGAAGGTCTCGGGTTGGACGACGTTTTCTTGTCAAATCACCGCGGGCCGCACATTCACCTCGCTCAGCCGAAACGCGTCCGAGTCGAATGGTTCGCCGAGCCAGTCAAGCAGGTCGCGCTTTTCGTCGGTCATCCGGCCGGCCAGCGTGCGTCCCAACTCCGCGTAACCGGCGGGACCACCGCAGTCCTCGGGCGGACAGGCCCCGGCACCGGCCACGCAACGCGGCGTGCGTGCCGTCTCGGCCGCCGGCCCACCGCCCATCCGACAGGAAATACCGCTTTCCGGTCGCCTTCGCGGCTTCGATTTGCCGAACCGTCAATGCATCCATGATCGTTCTCCATCGATATCGTGCCCGATCGGCCCGCGTATCCTGAGCAGGGCTTACCCACACCGCGAACATTAAAAAGACACTAAAAAGTTGCGGTTCGTGCAGGATTTTCGAGGAAGTCGCCGGGCCATCAATTTCCCGCAAACCCTTTCCGGACATGGCTCGAGAAGATTTCAGCTGCCCTGACCGAAACGCCGGGTAAATCATCACGATTCATTTAACTTTCCGTGAGGACTTCGACACCGGCCGCCGCCTACGATGGGCGCATGTTTTCAGGACCTGCTTCCAGGAGCCCATCATGCCCACCCGCAGACACCTGCTGTTCGCCGGCGCCACCGGCCTCGCCGCGCTCGCGGCGCTGTCGTCCGCCGGCCGCCGCGCGCTGGTCGGCCGCGCGTTCGCCGCGCCGCCGGCCGGCTCGCCCAAAGCCGCTCCTTTCGAGATCGCGCACAGCGACGCCGAATGGCATCGCCGGCTCACGCCCGCCCAATACACGGTCCTGCGCGAAGCCGGCACCGAACGGCCGTTCAGCAGCCCGCTGAACGACGAGCACCGGCACGGCACGTTCGCGTGCGCCGGCTGCGACCTCGCGCTGTTCTCGTCGGCCACCAAGTTCGACAGTCATACGGGCTGGCCGAGCTTCTGGAAACCGCTCGACCACGCGGTCGGCACCGACACCGACGCGTCGTTCGGGATGGTCCGCACCGAAGTGCACTGCCGCCGCTGCGGCGGCCATCTCGGCCACGTGTTCGACGACGGCCCGGCGCCGACCGGCCTGCGCTACTGCATGAACGGCGTCGCGCTCGCCTTCCACCCGGCCGCCGCCTGACCCGGCCCCACTCCCGTCCGACCGGAGAACGCACCATGCTGCTCATCGTCCTTGCCTATCTCGGCGGTGTGCTCACGATCCTGAGCCCGTGCATCCTGCCCGTGCTGCCGTTCGTGTTCGCGCGCGCCGACCAGCCGTTCGTGCGCACCGGCCTGCCGCTGCTCGCCGGCATGGCGCTCACGTTCGCCGTCGTCGCGACGCTCGCCGCCGTAGGCGGCGGCTGGGTCGCGCAGGCCAACCAGGCCGGCCGCTGGATCGCGATCGTGCTGCTCGCGGTGTTCGGCCTGACGCTGCTGATGCCGCGCTTCGCGGAACACCTGACGCGCCCGCTCGTCGCCGCCGGCAACCGGCTCACCGGGTTCGCGCAACGCGACGGCCGCCCGGCCGGCCCGGCGTCATCGCTGCTGCTCGGCGTCGCGACGGGCCTGCTGTGGGCGCCGTGCGCGGGCCCGATCCTCGGCCTCGTGCTGACCGGCGCCGCGCTGCGCGGCGCAAGCGTCGGCACGACGCTGCTGCTCGTCGCGTATGCGGCCGGCGCGGCGACGTCGCTCGGCGTCGCACTCGTGATCGGCGGCAAGGTGTTCGCCGCGATGAAGCGCTCGCTCGGCGCCGGCGAATGGATCCGGCGCGGGATCGGCGTGGCGCTCCTGGCCGGTGTCGGCGCGATCGCGCTCGGCCTCGACACGGGCGCCCTCGCGCAACTGTCGACCGTCACCACGGGCGGGCTCGAAACGAAGCTCGTCGACCGCCTCGGCGGACGCTCGAACGGTGTACCGGCAACAACGGCCGCGACCGGCACCGCCGATGGCACAACGAGCGGCGCGATGATGGCCGCCGCGACTGACGGCGCGCAGGCAGGCGGCAGTGCGATGACCGACGGTGCGATGATGCGTGCGGCCGGCGCCCCCGCAGCCGCGCTGCCGGTCGAAGGCACGCTGCCGTCGCTCGACGGCGCGGTGCAGTGGCTGAACTCGCCGCCGCTGACGGCGGCCGGGCTGCGCGGCAAGGTCGTGCTGGTCGACTTCTGGACGTATTCGTGCATCAACTGCCTGCGCACGCTGCCGTACACGACCGCGTGGGCGCGCAAGTACGCGCCGTACGGGCTCGTCGTGATCGGCGTGCACGCGCCGGAGTTCGCGTTCGAACGCGACATCGGCAACGTGAAGAAGGCGGTGCACGACCTCGGCATCGACTACCCGGTCGCGATCGACAACGGCTATTCGATCTGGCGCGCGTTCAACAACGAATACTGGCCCGCGCACTACTTCATCGACGCGCAAGGGCGGATCCGTCATCACCACTTCGGCGAAGGCGAATACGCGCAATCGGAACGCGCGATCCAGTCGCTGCTCGCCGAAGCCGGCCATCCGGACGCGCTGAACGTGCCGCTCGGGCTCGCCGGCGCGCCCGCGAAGGGTGCGCTCGCGGCCGCCGACAGCGCGGACGTCCGTTCGCCCGAAACCTACGTCGGCTATGCGCGCGCGGAAAGCTTCGCGTCGCCGGGCGGCGTCGTACGCGACGCGGCGCACCGCTACGACGTGCCGGCCCGGCCGGATCTCAACGGCTGGGGCCTCGCGGGCACGTGGAACGTCGGCGCCGAACGCGCGTCGCTCGCCGCGCCGGATGGCAGGATCGTCTACCGCTTCCATGCACGCGATCTGCATCTCGTGCTCGGCCCCGGCACGACCGGCCGGCCCGTGCGCTTTCGCGTGACGCTCGACGGCGCGGCGCCCGGCGCCGCGCATGGCGCCGACGTCGACGCGCAGGGCTACGGCACCGTCACCGGTCAGCGCCTGTACCAGCTCGTCCGGCAGCCCGGCGCGATCGCCGATCGCACGTTCTCGATCGAGTTCCTCGATCCGGGTGTCGATGCCTATGCATTCACTTTCGGTTGATCGCGGGTGCCGCCGCCATCCGGGCGCCGCTTTTCTCGACACATTTCCCGACGCATTTCGAAGGAGCAAAGGATGAACCCGATCCCTATCCGCGATGCCGCCGCACAGCGGCGCGCGGCCATGCTGCGCCGCATCGGCGCCATCGCCGTCGCGGCGGCCGCCGTGTTCGGCTACCAGCGCATCGTCAATTCCGCCGAGCCGATGCGCACCGTGCCTGCGCCGACGCTCGACGAAACGCCCGGCGCGTCGCACGACGAGACGGCCGTGCTCGCCGGCGGCTGCTTCTGGGGTGTTCAGGGCGTGTTCGAGCACGTGAAGGGCGTGAAGCAGGTCACCGCAGGTTACGCGGGCGGCGCGTCCGAAACCGCGCACTACGCGCTGGTCGGCTCGGGGCTGACGGGGCACGCGGAATCGGTGCGCATCGTCTACGACCCGACCCAGATCACGTACGGCCGGCTGCTGCAGGTGTTTTTCTCCGTCGCGCACGATCCGACCGAACTGAACCGGCAAGGCCCCGACGAAGGCTCGCAGTACCGGTCCGCGATCTTCCCGACCACCGCGCAGCAACGCGCGGTCGCGACCGCGTACATCGCGCAGCTCGGCGCCGCGCACGTGTTTCCGGCGCCCGTGGTCACGCGCATCGAGGCCTACAAGGGGTTCTATCCGGCCGAGGCCTATCATCAGAACTACCTCGAACTGCATCCGGATGCGCCGTATATCGCGTTCAACGACCTGCCGAAGGTCGCCGGGCTGAAGCAGCGCTTCCCGGCGCTATACCGTGCCGACGCGGTGCTGTGGCGCGAAGCGCGCTTGTGAGCCGCTTGTGAGCCGCTCGCGCCCCCCGCCCGGCTGCGTGACGGGATGCCGCCCGCCGCACCGCCGCGGCGGGCCGCCACGCCACGCACCGGCGGCGGCCTCTTTGCGCCGCATCAACGAATCGGCGGACGCGATGCCGGGGCAAACCCGCATCGCGTCCGCCGCGGCCGGCAACTTCGCGTAGACTTCTCCTGATCCTCGCCGCATGATGCGGCGTCCGGACTACCCGCCAAGCCAGGAGGCGTCACGCATGCGCGCAGTGCCTTTGCCTGACAGCAATACCCTCGAAGAACCGTCCACCGGCGCGGTCGTGCGCGACCTGCGCCGCGTGCCCATTCATCCGGATCACTGGTATCCGCTCGCGTGGTCGCGCGAGCTCAAGCGCGGCAAGACGCTCGGCGTGCGCTTCGCCGGCGACCCGATCGTGCTCGTGCGCACCGAATCGGGCGCCGTGTATGCGCTCGAAGATCGTTGCGCGCACCGCCAGGTGCCGCTGCATGCGGGCGTGGTGAGCGGCGAGACGCTGCGCTGCTGCTATCACGGCTGGACCTACGCGTGCGACAGCGGCCGCTGCGTCGACGTACCCTACCTCGGCCGCGAGCGCTTGCCCAACGGCGTGCGCGCGTATCCGTGCCGCGAAGCGCACGGGCTGATCTTCGTGTTCCCGGGCGACGCCACGCTCGCCGAAGCACGACCGTTCCCCGCGCTCGAATCCGCGGACAACCGCGCGTACAAGACGCGCCGCTTCGGCCGCGAGGTCAAGTGCCACTACTCGTTCATGCACGAGAACCTGATGGACATGAACCATCAGTTCCTGCATCGCAAGCAGATGGGGCAGATGCGCGCGCGCTCGGTGGGCCGCCGCCGCGGCGACGACTGGATCGAGGTCGACTACACGTTCGCACGGATGGAAGGCAAGCAGCCGGTCGGCGAGGCGCTCGTGTTCGGTTCGAGCAAGAAGCCAGGCGACCAGGCCAACAAGAGCGTGATGACGGTGCGCACCGGCTATCCGTACCAGACGCTGCAGATTCGCTCGAGCGAAGGCACGCTCGTGATGGATCTGTGGATCGTCTACGTGCCGCTCGACGCCGAGCAGCGCACCAACCGCACGTTCGGGCTGCTGTCGATCCACAAGCCCGGCATCCCGTTCGCACTCGATCTCGCATGGCCGCTGCTCGTGTGGTTCACCGAGCGCATCTTCCGCGAGGATCGCTGGATCGTCGAACGCGAACAGGAAGCGCACGATCGCCAGGGCGCCGACTGGAACCACGAGGTGTTTCCGGTCATCAACGAGCTGCGCGACCTGCTGCGCCAGTGCGGCGCACGCACCGTGATCCCGATCCGCGACGCGCGCGACGGCGCGTGAGGCGACGCATGCGGCGCGCCGTTACAGCGTGAACGCGCCCGGCAGCAACGCGCGGGCCGTCGTGATCTCGACGGCCCCTTTCAGGTTGGCGAGAATCACTTCGATATCGGGCTTGCCGATCTCGATGATCACCTGACGACATGCGCCGCACGGCGCGATCGGTCCGTCCGTGTCGCCGACGACCGCGAGCCGCGCGAAATCGCCCGGCCGATAACCGGCGGCAATCGCCGCGAACAGCGCCGTGCGTTCCGCGCAATTGCACAGTCCGTACGACGCGTTCTCGACGTTGCAGCCGTGGAAAACCGTCCCGTCGCGCGCCTGCAGCGCCGCGCCGACCTGGAAGCGCGAATACGGCGCATACGCGCGCTCGCGCGCCGCCTTCGCCTGTTCGATCAGTTCGTCTCGTTCCATCGAGGTCTCCGAGGCAGGGTCAGCCGATCTGCCGGTAAAGGGTCGGCGGCGCTTCGCCGGTCTCGCCGAGCACGTAGCTGCGGCGAATCGCATCCGCCGCGTGGGCCGCGGCTGCTTCGTCGCGGGCATGCACGAAGCCGAGCGGCTCGCCGGCCCCGATACGCTGCCCGATCTCCGCGAGCGCCGACAGGCCGACGCTGACGTCGATCGCGTCCTCCGCACGCGTGCGGCCGCCGCCGAGCGCGACCACCGCGAGCCCGAGCGCGCGGCAATCGACGCGCTGCACCACGCCGCCCGCGGGCGCCGGAACCGGCACGATCACCGCGGCCCGCGCCAGATGCCGTGCCGGCGCGTCGATCAGGTCGGCGGGGCCGCCGAGCGCGACGACCATGCGCGCGAAACGCTCGGCCGCCGCGCCCGAATCGAGCGCGTGCTGGAGCTGCTCGCGCGCGTGAGCGGCATCGCGCGCCAGCCCGCCGGTGACGAGCAGTTCGGCCGACAGCGCCATCGTCACGTCGTGCAAGCGCGCGGGGCGCGACTTGCCCGTCAGGTAGTCGATCGCGCACGCCACCTCGAGCGCGTTGCCTGCGCACGGCGCGAGCGACTGGTTCATGTCGGTGAGAATCGCGGTCGTCTTCATGCCGGCGCCGTTGCCGACGTCGACGATGCTGCGCGCCAGTTCCGCCGATTTCTCCGCGGTCGGCATGAACGCGCCGGAGCCGACCTTGACGTCCATCACGAGCCCGTCGAGCCCTGCCGCGAGTTTCTTCGACAGGATCGACGCGGTGATCATCGCGACCGATTCGACGGTCGCCGTCACGTCGCGGATCGCATAGATGCGCTTGTCGGCCGGCGCGAGCCGCGCGGTCTGCCCGATGATCGCGACGCCGACCTCGCGCACCGTGCGGCGAAACGCGTCCGTATCGGGCATCACGTCGTAACCGGGAATCGCGCTGAGCTTGTCGAGCGTACCGCCGGTATGGCCGAGCCCGCGCCCGGAGATCATCGGCACGTAGCCGCCGCACGCGGCCACCATCGGCCCGAGCATCAGCGACACGACGTCGCCGACGCCACCCGTCGAATGCTTGTCGATCACCGGCCCGCCGAGATCGAGCGCACGCCAGTCGAGCACGTCGCCCGAATCGCGCTGCGCGAGCGTCAGCGCGACGCGTTCGTCCGTGCTCAGGTCGTTGAAATACACGGCCATCGCGAACGCGGCCACCTGGCCTTCGGTCACGCTGCCGTCGGTCACGCCGCGCACGAACGCGGCCATGCCGTCGCGATCGAGCGGCTGCCCGTCGCGCTTCCTGCGAATGAATTCCTGCGGTAGAAACATCGTTGCCTCGCTTCGATCGATCGGAGTCTGCTGCACGGGTCAATGCAGCGAGAAAAACAGGCCGGCAATCGCCGCGCTCATCAGGTTCGACAGCGTCGCGGCCGTCAGCGCGCGCAAGCCGAGCCGCGCGACGTCCGAGCGGCGCTCGGGCGCGACCGCGCTGAAGCCACCCGCGAGAATCGCGATCGACGAGAAGTTCGCGAAGCCGCACAGCGCGAACGACACGATCGCGAGCGTCTTCGCGTCGAGCACCTGGAGGCCGGCCGCTGCCGCGTGCGCATCGCCCTTCAGGTACGGCGACAGGTCGCCGTACGCAACGAATTCGTTGAAGATCAGTTTCTCGCCGATGAAGTTGCCGGCCAGCGCCGCATCGTGCCATGGCACGCCGATGATCCACGCGAGCGGCGCGAACAGGTGACCGATGATGCCGACCAGCGTGACCTGCGGAAAGCCCGCGAACGCGGCCGCGCCGCCGACGATCAGGTTCATCAGCGCGATGAGCCCGACGAACGCGATCAGCATCGCGCCGACGTTGATCGCGATCCGCAGGCCGACCGATGCGCCGGATGCGGCCGCCTCGATCACGTTGGCGGCCCGCTTGTCGTCGAAATCGAGCCCATCGACCACCACGCGGCTCGGCTCGACGGTCGGAAACAGCAGCTTGCCGAACAGCAGCCCGCCCGGCACCGCCATGAACGATGCGGCGAGCAGGTACTCCATCTTCACGCCGAGGCCGGCGTAGCCGACCAGCACCGAGCCCGCGACCGACGCCATGCCGCTCGCCATCACCGTGAAGATCTCGGCGCTCGTCATGTTGCGCACGAACGGCTTCACGAGCGCGGGCATCTCGCTCTGCCCGAGGAAGATCGTCGCGACGGCCGAGCACGCCTCGATGCGGCTCACGCCGAGTATCTTCGCGAGCCCCGCGCCGAGGATCGCGACGATCCACTTCATCACGCCGATGTAGTACAGCACCGAGATCAGCGCGGTGACGAAGATGATCATCGGCAGCACGCGCAGGCCGAACACGAACCCGCCGTCGCCGAACAACTGGAACATCCGTGCGTCCACCAGCCCGCCGAACACGAACGCGATGCCGTGATTGCCCATGTCGAGCACGCGATTGACGCCGTTCGCGGCCGCGGCCAGCGCCGCTCGCCCCGACGGCACGAACAGCACCAGCGCACCGATCGCGAACTGCGTGAGCAACGCGGCGATCATGGTTCGCGCGCTGACCGCGCGGCGGTTGTTCGACAGCAGATACGCGACCAGCAACAGAAACAGCATACCGAGGAGACTGCGCAGAATATCCACCTTGTGCTCCTTTCTCACTATTTGAACTGTCCGGCGGGCGGCCCGTGCCCGCGACCCGCGTGATCGGGTTGGTGGATGTTACTCGTTCGATATGCGCGCCGGCAACGTCGCCAAAATCGCCGCGATCAATGGCATCGATCGTTTCTTTTTTCGCGCTCCGGCCGCTTGATCAGTTGTTCTACCTACCCATCCGGAACACGCGCGGGGCGTGCCGTCCGAACGGATACGCCCCGCACGGCATGCGTCGTTCAACCCGCGCGCTCGACCGGATGCGGTTCGCGCAGACGGTTCGCGATCCGCGCCGCCTCGTAGTAGCCTGCCGCCGGCGGGCGCTTCAGGTAGCGGCCCGCGCCGCGCACCGCGCGCAATTCGCCGTCGGCCCACGCGAGCGCACCGCGCGTGAGCGTGTGCGTCGCGACGCCCTGCACGGTCATCCCCTCGAACACGTTGAAGTCGACCTGCTGGTGATGCGTCTTCACCGAGATCGTCTTCGTCGCGGCCGGGTCCCACACGACGAGGTCGGCATCGGCGCCGACCTGCACGGCGCCCTTGCGCGGATACAGGTTGAAGATCTGTGCAGCGTTCGTCGACGTGATCCGCACAAACTCGTTCGGCGTGATTCGGCCATGATTCACGCCGTGATGCCACAGCACCGACATGCGATCCTCGACGCCGCCGCAGCCGTTCGGGATCTTCGTGAAATCGTTGCGGCCCATCGCCTTCTGCGACGCGCAGAATACGCAGTGGTCGGTCGCCGTCGTATGCAGCTGCCCCGACTGCAGCCCGCGCCACAGCGCCTCGCGATGCTCCGCCGAGCGAAACGGCGGACTCATCACGTGGGCCGCCGCACGCGTCCAGTCCGGATCGCGATAGACGGCCTCGTCGATCACGAGGTGGCCCGGCAACACTTCGCCGAACACGCGCAGCCCTTCGCTGCGCGCGCGCGTGATCACATCCACTGCATCCTTCGCCGACACGTGCACGATATACACGGGCACGCCGAGCACCTGCGCGATACGGATCGCACGGTTCGCGGCTTCGCCCTCCACCTCCGGCGGCCGTGACAACGGATGCGCCTCCGGGCCCGTCATGCCGCGCGCGAGCAGCGCCTTTTGCAGTTGGAACACGAGTTCGCCGTTCTCCGCATGCACGGTCGGCAGCGCACCGAGTTCGAGCGAACGCGTGAAGCTGTTCACGAGAATCTCGTCGTCGGCCATGATCGCGTTCTTGTACGCCATGAAATGCTTGAAGCTCGACACGCCGTGCTCGCGCACGAGCGTGCCCATGTCGCGGTGCACGCTGTCGTCCCACCACGTCACGGCGACGTGAAAGCCGTAGTCGGACGCCGATTTCTCGGCCCAGCCGCGCCATTCGCGGAATGCATCCATCAGCGGCTGCTTCGGGCTCGGAATCACGAAGTCGATGATGCTCGTCGTGCCGCCCGACAGCCCGGCAGCGGTGCCCGAGTAGAAATCGTCGCTCGCGGTCGTGCCCATGAACGGCAGTTCCATGTGCGTATGCGGATCGATGCCGCCCGGCATCACGTACTGGTCGTGCGCGTCCACGACGGTCGCGCCGGCCGGCGCGTCGATCCGCTCTGCAATCTGCAGGATCGTGCCGCCGTCCTGCGGGTCCGCGCAGAGTACGTCCGCACGATAGGAACGGTCCGCATCGACCACGGTGCCGCCACGAATCAGGATTGCCATTTCGTTGCCTCCTCGTTGACTGTCGGGTGCCGCATGCCGCGCGCGAGTCGCCTCCGGCTCGCGCGTCATGCGCTCGCGATCTGCGCGCGCTGTCCGGCGCGCCGCTTCATCCAGGTGCCGTACACGCCGGACGCCAGCACGAGGCCGACGAACCACGCGTACGTGTAAAGCGTGTTGAAGAACGCCGGCACGTTCGGGAACGACGCCGGAAACGCCGTATGCAGGAAGCCCGGCAGGTTCGGCAGCACGCCGACCGCGAGCGCGACCAGCGCGGCCGGGTTCCAGCCGCGCGCGTAGCTGAAGTCGCCGCCCTCGTCGAACAATGCGCGCGTATCGAGCTGCGTGCCGCGAATCAGGAAATAGTCGACCATCAGGATGCCCGCGACCGGCCCGAGCAGCGCCGAATAGCCGACGAGCCAGGTGAAGATATAGCCGTCCGTCGTCGCGAGGATCTTCCACGGCATCATCACGATCGCGATCGTCGCGGTAATCATCCCGCCCGCGCGGTACGAGATCGCCTTCGGCCACAAGCTCGAAAAATCGTATGCAGGACCGACGAGATTCGCGGCGAGGTTGCAGCACATCGTGTCGAGCGTGAGGATCACGAGCGCGATGCCGACACCGATGCCGGTCATCCGGCTCGTCAGGTCGATCGGATCCCAGATCGCGTTGCCGTAGATCACGACGGTCGCCGACGTCACGACGACCGACACCACCGACAGCAGCGCCATCGGCAGCGGCAACCCGATCGACTGCCCGATCATCTGGTCGCGCTGCGAACGCGCGAAGCGCGTGAAATCGGGGATGTTCAGCGCGAGCGTCGCCCAGAAGCCGACCATCGCGGTCAAGCCCGGCCAGAAGGTCGCCCAGAACAGTCCGGCCTTCTTACCGCCCGCCGCGAACTGCGACGGCGCCGACAGCATCGAGCCGAACCCGCCCGCCTTCGACGTCGCCCACCACACGAGCGCCACGCACATCACGACCTTGATCGGCGCGGACCAGCTTTCGAGCCAGCGGATCGAATCGGTGCCGTGCAGGATGAAGTACAGCTGCAGCGCCCAGAACACGAGGAAGCACGCGAGCTGCCCGAACGAGATGCCGACGAGCGGCAGCGCCGCGCCGTGCAGCGCATTGCCGGTCAGGATGTTCAGCAGCGTGTAGATCGCGCTGCCGCCGAGCCAGGTCTGGATGCCGTACCAGCCGCAGGCGACGATCGCGCGCAACAGCGCCGGCAGCTTCGCACCCTGCGTGCCGAACGACGCGCGCACGAGCACCGCGTACGGAATTCCGTGCTTCGCGCCCGCATGGCCGATCAGCAGCATCGGCACGAGCACGATCAGGTTGCCGAGCAGCACCGTCGTCACCGCCTGCCACGGCGACATGCCCTCCTGGATCAGCCCGGCCGCGAGCATGTACGACGCGATGTTCATCACCATCCCGACCCACAGCGCCGCGAAGTGGTACCACTTCCACGTGCGCTGCGCCGGCGTCGTCGGCGCGAGGTCGTCGTTGTACAGGCTGCCGCCGTGCGCCACGGCGCTGTCGGGATCGGCGGGATTCGCTGCGGATTTCATCGATCGCACTCCACGAAAACGTCGGCGCCGGCATCGTGCGATGCCGGCCCGGGGAAACGAAAAGCGGCGGCGCGGCACCTTCCGCGCCACCGGACACCGGTCAGGCCGCCTTCGCGTGCTTCTCGGGCGCGGCAGCCGGGCCGCCGCTCGCACCGGCATCCGCGCTCGCCGGATTGTTCGGATGCGTGGTCCAGTTCGCGTAGTCGCCCGAATCGACGCGCTCCATCGTGATGCATTGCTCGACCGGACACACATGCATGCAAAGATTGCACCCGACGCACTCCGAATCGATCACTTCGAAATGCCGCACGCCGTCCTTCGTCGCCGTGATCGCCTGATGCGACGTGTCCTCGCACGCGATATGGCACAGCCCGCACTTGATGCAGCGGTCCTGGTCGATGCGCGCCTTGATGTCGTACTTCAGGTTCAGGTATTTCCAGTCGGTCACGTTCGGCACCGCGCGGCCGCGGATGTCGTCGAGCGTCGCGTAGCCCTTCTCGTCCATCCAGTTCGACAACCCGTCGGCGAGATCCGACACGATCCGGAAGCCGTAATGCATCGCGGCGGTGCACACCTGCACGCTGCCGGCGCCGAGCACCATGAACTCGGCCGCGTCGCGCCATGACGAGATGCCGCCGATGCCCGAGATCGGCAGGTTCGGCGTTTCCAGATCGCGTGCGATCTCCGCGACCATGTTCAGCGCGATCGGCTTGACCGCCGGGCCGCAATAGCCGCCGTGCGTGCCCTTGCCGTCGACGGTCGGCACCGGCGCCATCTGGTCGAGATCGACCGCGACGATCGAGTTGATCGTGTTGATCAGCGACACGCCGTCCGCGCCGCCCTTGTACGCGGCGCGCGATCCCATCCGGATGTCGCTGATGTTCGGCGTGAGTTTCACGAGGCATGGCAGCTTCGTGCCTTCCTTCACCCAGCGCGTGACCATCTCGACGTATTCGGGCACCTGCCCGACCGCCGCGCCCATCCCGCGCTCGCTCATCCCGTGCGGGCAGCCGAAGTTCAGTTCGACCGCATCGGCGCCGGTATCCTCGACGAGCGGCAGGATCCATTTCCAGTCGCGCTCGTTGCACGGCACCATCAGCGACACGATCAACGCACGGTCCGGCCAGTCGCGCTTCACCTGCGCGATTTCTCTCAGGTTCACGTCGAGCGGACGGTCGGTGATCAACTCGATGTTGTTCAGCCCCGCGATGCGCTGGCCGTTCCACTGCACCGCGCCATAGCGCGAACTGACGTTGACGACGTGCGGATCGAGCCCGAGCGTCTTCCAGACGACACCGCCCCAGCCCGCCTCGAAGGCGCGATTGACGTTGTAGGCCTTGTCGGTGGGCGGCGCGGACGCCAGCCAGAAGGGGTTCGGCGAGGTGATGCCTGCGATGGTGCAGCGAAGATCGGCCATGTTCGGCTCCGTGAGAAGGGATCGTGTTCGGTGTGCCGGCGGTGTGCCGCGTTCAGGCCGCCTTCGCGGCGTGCGCGGCGAGCGCCGCGTCGATCGACGCGGCCGCGCGCTTGCCGTCCTGCACGGCCTGTACCGTGAGATCGACGCCGTCGGTCGCCGCGCAGTCGCCGCCCGCCCACACGTCCGGCAGTGCCGTGCGCCCGTCCGCATCCACCGCGATACGCGTGCCGTCCGCGGTCAGCAACATGGCCGCGATACCGTCCGGCACGAGCGTCTGGCCAATCGCCTTCAGTACCATGTCCGCGTCGACGGTGAAGCGCTCGCCCGATGCGGCCTCGAATTCGACACCGGTCACCTGCCCGTTCGTGCCCGCCATGCGCACCGGCTTCGCGTGCGTGACGAGCGTGACGCCGCTCTTCTGCGCGAACTCGCGCTCGGCCCACGTCGCGCTCATCGCGTCCACGCCGCGCCGGTACACCATCGTCACGCGCTCGGCGCCGAGCTTGCGGCTCTGCACCGCCGCATCGATCGCCGTATTGCCGCCGCCGATCACGACCACGCGCCGCCCGACCGGCACGTTCGCGAGCTCGTCGGCCTGCCGCACCTGCTCGATGAAATCGACCGCGTTCATCACGCCGCGCAGTTGCTCGCCGTCGATCGCGAGCGCACGCACGCCGCCGAGCCCCATCGCGAGGAATACCGCGTCGTGCTGCTCGCGCAGCGCGTCGAGCGTCACGTCGCGTCCGAGCGCCACGCCCGTTTCCAGCGTGATGCCGCCCACCGACAGCAGCCACTCGACTTCGCGTTGCGCGAAATCGTCGACGGTCTTGTATGCGGCGATCCCGTATTCGTTGAGGCCCCCGGCCTTCGGGCGCGCGTCGAACAGCGTGACGCGGTGCCCGGCGAGTGCGAGCCGGTGCGCGCACGCGAGCCCGGCCGGCCCCGCGCCGACCACCGCCACCCGGCGGCCCGTCTCGGGCGCGCGCCGGAACTGCACCGCGCCGGTCTGCATCGCCCAGTCGGTCGCGTGCCGCTGCAGCGCGCCGATCGCGACCGGCTGCGCATCCTGATGGTTGCGCACGCATGCACCTTCGCACAGGATCTCCGTCGGGCACACACGTGCGCACATCCCGCCGAGTGGATTCGCGGACAGGATGTCCATCGCCGCGCCTTTCAGGTTGCCGTTGCCGATCTTGCGGATGAAGCTCGGGATGTCGATCTGCGTCGGGCACGCGTTCACGCACGGCGCGTCGTAGCAGTAATGGCAGCGGCTCGCGGCGGCCGCCGCGGCAGTCGGATCGAGCAGCGGCGCGATATCGGCGAACTCGCACGAGAGTTGCGTGGACGACAGGCGATGCGCGGCGATATCGCCGGTTGGCTTGGTGGTCATACGCGTTCCTTCGACTAGGTGGAGACAAAGCCGTCCCCGCCGGCTGCGAATGCACAGTCGGGGCGGTCATGCTTAGGCCTGCGAATTTCAAACGACAGGCAGCCTCGCGGCTGCTACGGTCGGTCCGTCATGACGCCGGCTCGCACGCGCGCGACAGCATCGCGTGCAGCAGCACGTTCGCGCCAGCCTCGATCCATGCGGGCGTCGCGTCCTCGATCTCGTTGTGGCTGATGCCGTCGACGCAGGGCACGAACACCATCGACGTCGGCGCGACCTGCGCCAGATAGCACGCGTCGTGGCCCGCGCCCGACACGATGTCGCGATGCGAGTAGCCGAAGCGATCGGCCGCGTCGCGCACGGCCGCGACGCATGCGGGATCGAACGCAACCGGCTTGTAATAGAAAATCTGCTCGAGCTCGGTGTCGAGCCCGATGTCGGCCGCGATGCGCGCGACGCCGTCGCGCAGCGCCGCATCCATCTTCGCGAGCACGGCGTCGTCCGGATGACGGAAATCGACGGTGAAGAACACGCGGCCGGGAATCACGTTGCGCGAGTTCGGGTGGACCTGCATCATGCCGACCGTCGCGCAACCGAACGGCGCATGATCGAGGCCGATCCGGTTGACGAGATCGACCACGCGCGACGCGCCGAGCAACGCGTCGCGGCGGCGCGGCATCGGCGTCGGCCCCGCGTGCGCTTCCTGGCCGGTGAACGTGATCTCGTACCACCGCTGCCCCTGCGCGTCGGTCACGACGCCGATCGTCTTGCATTCCGCTTCGAGAATCGGCCCCTGCTCGATATGCAGCTCGAATGCCGCATGCAGCTTGCGCCCGCCGCACGGCACGTCGCCCGCATAGCCGATGCGCGCCAGTTCCTCGCCGATCGTCTTGCCGTCGACGTCCTTGCGAGACAGCCCGTATTCGAGCGGAAACACGCCCGCGAACACGCCCGACGCGACCATCGCGGGCGCGAAGCGCGAGCCCTCCTCGTTGGTCCAGATCACGACCTCGACCGGATGCTCGGTCTCGATGCCGTGATCGTTGAGACTGCGAATCACCTCGAGGCCGCCGAGCACGCCGTAGATGCCGTCGAAGCGCCCGCCGGTCGGCTGCGAATCCGCGTGCGAGCCCGTGACGACCGGCGCCGCGTCGGCCACACGGCCCGCACGGCGCATGAACACGTTGCCCATCGTATCGACCGTCACCGTGCAGCCGGCGGCCTTCGCCCAGCCGACGATCAGGTCGCGGCCGGCCTTGTCGAGATCGGTCAGCGCGAGTCGGCACACGCCGCCTTTCGGTGTCGCGCCGATTTTCGCGACCTCCATCAGGCTCTCCCACAACCGCTTGCCGTCGACCTTGATCGACGTGTCGAAAGCTGCCCGCTTCACTGTTTCCGATACTGCGTTCATTCGTATCGCTCCTGTGGGGTCGGTGATGTCGTCGGCCCGGTCCGTGCCGGTGCACGCGAGGCCTGTTTCGGGGCACGCCGCCCGGATGCGGTGCATGCTCCGCCGGTTCGCGAAACGCGTTAAATCCTGTCCGATTGGACAGGTTTTAGACGATCAAAATGACCAGCGCAACGTCTTTCTTGCGCGACGCACCTGAGCGAGAAACGTGCCATCGCAACGCAGCATCGTCGTGGAGCGGCGGCATCTCCGCGCGTGTGCGCGACGCGAATCAGCGGCTAGAATGAAGCCCAACGCGGCATGCCCGCCGCGCGAGGGTAACGATGAGACATGACGAGGCGACAATCGCAGCCACCGACCGGGACGAAACGCCGGCGCCTTTGCGGCGACGCAAGGCGCACATTCGCGAGTCCAACGAAGCGCATCTGCTCGCGTGCGCGGAAGCCGTATTCGCGGAACGCGGGCTCGCCGGCGCCAGCACCGCGATGATCGCGGAGCGCGCCGGCCTGCCGAAGGCGAATGTGCACTACTACTTCCCGACCAAGCTCGCGCTGTACCGCCGCGTGCTCGACGATCTGTTCGAGGACTGGCATCGCGCGGCCGGCTCGTTCGAGGCCGGCGACGATCCGGTGGAGGCGATCGGCGGCTACGTGCGCGCGAAAATGGCGCTGTCGCAGCGGCGCCCGCTCGGATCGAAGGTCTGGGCCAACGAGATCATCCACGGCGCGGAGCACATGCAGGACATCCTGTCGCAACGCGTGAAGCCGTGGTTCGACACGCGCATCAAGGTGATCGAAGGCTGGATCGCGCGCGGCCTGCTCGCGCCGATCGACCCGCATGCGCTGATGTACCTGATCTGGGCGACCACGCAGCACTATGCGGATTTCGATGCGCAGATTCGCGCGCTGAGCGGCAAGCGTGCGTTCACGAAGAAGGCGTTCGACGAAAAGACCGAGCAGGTCGTGCAACTCGTGATTCGCGCGTGCGGCGCGGTGTCGCCGCATGCGAAGTCGTAACGCGACACGACGATCCGTCGAATAAAAACGGGCGGCGCGCACCACACGGGGATGTTCCGTGCGATACGCGCCGCCCGTGTCGGCGCTGGCTTGCGTGCGAACGATGCGTTACGCGATGCGCTCGATCGCGACGGCCGTCGCTTCGCCGCCGCCGATGCACAGCGATGCGATACCGCGCTTCAGGCCATAGGTTTCGAGCGCGGCCAGCAGCGTCACCATCACGCGCGCACCGGATGCGCCGATCGGATGCCCGAGCGCGCACGCGCCGCCGTGTACGTTGACCTTCTCGTGCGGCAGGTCGAGGTCGCGCATCGCGGCCATCGGCACCACCGCGAACGCTTCGTTGATCTCGAACAGGTCGACGTCGCGCAGGTTCCAGCCGGTTTTCTCCGACAGCTTGCGCAGCGCACCGATCGGCGCGGTCGCGAACAGGCCGGGCTTGTCCGCATAAGTCGAATGCCCGACGATCACGGCCTTCGGCGTGAGGCCGAGGCGCTCGGCTTCCGAGCGGCGCATCATCACGAGCGCAGCCGCGCCGTCCGAGATCGACGACGCGTTCGCGGCCGTCACCGTGCCGCCGTCGCGAAACGCCGGCTTCAGCGTCGGAATCTTGTCGAGTTTCGCCTTGCCCGGCTGCTCGTCGATCGACACGACGCTTTCCGTCTTGCCGGCCTTCACGGTCACCGGCGCGATTTCCGACACGAAGTGCCCTTCCGCGATCGCGCGCTGTGCGCGCGTGAGCGATGCAATCGCGAACGCGTCCTGCGTTTCGCGCGTGAACTGGTAGGCCTGCGCGCAATCCTCGGCGAACGTGCCCATCAGGCGGCCCTTTTCATAGGCGTCCTCGAGCCCGTCGAGGAACATGTGGTCCAGCACTTGCCCATGCCCCATGCGCATGCCCGCGCGCGCCTTCGGCAGCAGGTAAGGCGCATTCGTCATGCTCTCCATCCCGCCCGCCACGACGACGCCCGCCGACCCCGCCAGCAGCAGGTCGTGCGCGAACATCGCCGCCTTCATCCCCGAACCGCACATCTTGTTGACCGTGGTCGCGCCCGCCGCGAGCGGCAGTCCGGCCTTCAGCGCGGCCTGTCGCGCGGGCGCCTGGCCCTGGCCGGCCGGCAGCACGCAGCCGAACACGATTTCGTCGATGCGTTCGGCCGGCACGTTCGCGCGCTCGAGCGCGGCCCGAATCGCCACCGCGCCGAGGTCGCTCGCGCTGGCTGCCGCCAGGTCGCCCTGAAAACCACCCATCGGCGTGCGCGCCGCGCCCACGATTACGATCGGATCCTGAGTCGTCATGATTCGCTTCCTCCAGTGTCAGCGCGGTGCCATCCGCAACGCGCCATCGAGACGGATGACTTCGCCGTTCAACATCGTGTTCTCGACGATGTGGCGCACCAGCGCCGCAAATTCTTCCGGGCGGCCAAGCCGCGGCGGGAACGGCACGCTCTTGCCGAGCGCGTCCTGCACGTCCTGCGGCATGCCGGCCATCATCGGCGTCGCGAAGATGCCGGGCGCGACCGTCACGACGCGAATACCGAAGCGCGCGAGCTCGCGTGCGATCGGCAGCGTCATGCCCACCACGCCGCTCTTCGACGCCGCATACGCGGCCTGTCCGATCTGCCCGTCGAACGCCGCGACCGATGCCGTATTGACGATCACGCCGCGCTCGCCTTCCGCGTCGGCGTCCTGCTTCGACATCGCTTCGGCCGCCAGCCGGATCATGTTGAACGTGCCGACCAGATTGATCGACACCGCGCGCGCGAAGCGGTCGAGCGAATGCGGGCCGTCGCGGCCCACGACCTTCTCGCCCGGTGCGACGCCCGCGCAATTGACGAGCACGTCGACACGGCCGAACGCGTCGCGCGCGGTGGCGACCGCCGCCTGACCGTCGGCTTCGCTCGTCACGTCGGTCTTCACGAACCGCGCGGCCTCGCCGAGTTCGTTCGCGAGGCTCGCGCCCGCTTCTTCGTTGACATCCAGCAGCACGGCCTTGCCGCCTTGCGCGACGACCATGCGCGCCACCGCGGCGCCGAGGCCGGAACCTGCGCCCGTAATCAGAAAAACGCGATCCTTGATATTCATTCGCAGTCCATAATCAGCGTTGAGCGGCCTTCTCGGCTTCCATCTTGCGCAACACGAAGCGCTGGATCTTGCCGCTCGGGGTTTTCGGCAGCGCGTCGACGAAGTCGATCGCGCGCGGATAAGCGTGAGCGGACAGCCGCCGCTTCACGTGCAGACTCAATTCCTCGGCCAGTTCCGGCGTGCCGTCGAACCCTTTCGACAGGACGACGAACGCCTTCACGATTTCAGTGCGCTCAGGGTCGGGTACGCCGATCACGGCAGCCTCGCTGACCGCCGGATGCTCGATCAGCGCGCTTTCCACGTCGAACGGGCCGATCCGGTAACCCGACGATGTGATCACGTCGTCCGAGCGCCCGATGAAGCTCACGGTGCCGTCCGGCTCCAGCTCGACGTTGTCGCCGGTCCGGTAGTAGCCGCCGGAGATCGCCGGCGTGTCCTGCTGCCAGTAGCCGGAGAACCACAGCAGCGGCGAGTGCGCGATGTCGATCGCGAGGGTGCCCGGCTCGCCGGGGCCGAGCTCGCGGCCGGCTTCGTCGAGCACCGCGACACGATAGCCGGGCAGCGCGAGGCCGGCCGAACCGACGTGCACGACATGCGTGAGGCCGTGATGGTTGTTCACGACCATGCCGAGTTCGGTCTGGCCGTAGTGATCGTGGATCGGCGCGCCGAGCGCCGCGTGGAACCAGCGCACGACTTCCGGATTCAGCGGTTCTCCCGCGCTGCTCACCACCCGTAGTTGTCCCTTCACGCGCGCGGCCGCTTCCGTCCCGGCCGCCATCAGCATCCGGTACGCGGTAGGCGAACCCGCGAGGCTCGTGATGCCGAGCCGTTCGATCACGTCGTACGTGCTCTCGACCGTGAAGCCGCCCTCGTAGAGCGTCGTTGCATGACCGAGCAGCAACGGGCCCGTGATCGCGTAATAGAGGCCGTACGCCCAGCCCGGATCGGCGATATTCCAGAACCGGTCGGCGGCGCGCAGGTCGACCGCTTCGCGCATGTACGCGCCGAACGCGAGCAACGCATACAGCGGCACCGGCACGCCCTTCGGCAGGCCTGTCGTGCCCGACGTCGACATCATCATGAACAGGTCCGACCCCTTGCGCAGCACAGGCTCGAATCTATCGGGCTGCACATCGAGCGCCGCCCGGAAATCGATGTCGCCGTCCGGTAGCGTGTCGCTCGCTTCGCGCACCGTCGCCACCGGCGGGCAATCGGCGATTTCGTCGAGCTTCGTGCGATTCGCGACGTTGGTCACGACGAGCCGCGCGCCGCTCATGCGCAGCCGATGCTCGATCGCCTTCGGGCCGAACGCCGTGAACAGCGGCTGGTACACGGCGCCCGCGCGCCACGTGCCGAGGATCGTCGCGACGAGCTCCGGCGTGCGCGGCAGCAGGCCGGCCACCACGTCGCCCGGCTTCACGCCCTGGGCGACGAGCAGGTTCGCGACCCGGGCCGACAACGCCTGCATCTGCGCGAACGTGAAGCGGTGGTGCTGCCCGGCGGCGTCGATCCAGTCGAGCGCGATCGCGTCCGCCTTCGCGTGGCGGTCGCAGCATTCGACACACGCGTTCAGGCCGCGCTCCAGATCGCCGCTCAGTTGCGCGGCGGCGGTCTCGATACTGAACTGGGCCACGGCGTCGGCATAGGCCGGCACCGGCCGGGCGGTAGCTCCTTCGGGCATGCGCGTCTCCTGTTCGTTATGGCCGCCGTCGAGCCAGGGCGCGACGGGGATACATCGATAGTAGACAGCCGCTACATTGCAATCAATGACAAACGGAATCTAGAATCGTGATCGCTTTTGCCATGTCGGGAGGACGCGGGAAAATGGGGCCGCAGATGATTTCGCCGGATTTCGTCGACGATGCGCTCGCGTGCCTGCGCCGGCATGGTCTGCCGACCGCGCCCGTGCTTCGCGCCGCCGGGCTGCCGGCCGCCGTGCGCGAGCCCGTCACGCCGCAACAGTACGGCCGGCTGTGGCTGGCGATTGCCGGCGCGCTCGATGACGAATTTTTCGGGCTCGCCGCGCGCCCGATGCGGCGCGGCAGTTTCACGCTGCTGTGCCATGCAGTGCTGCATGCCGGCACGCTCGACAAGGCGCTGCGGCGCGCGCTGCAGTTCCTGCGGGTCGTGCTCGACGAGCCGCACGGCGAACTCGTCGTGGCGGACGGGCAGGCGCAGATCGTGCTGGCGCAATCGGGCGCGCCGTACCCGGCGTTTGCGTACCGGACGTTCTGGCTGATCCTGCTCGGCGTCGCGTGCTGGCTGATCGGCCGGCGCATCCCGCTGCAGCGCATCGATTTCGCGTGCCCGAGCCCCGGTCAGCGCAGCGACTATCACCAGTTCTTCGGCGTGCCCGTGCATTTCGATCGGCCCGACAGCCGGCTCGCGTTCAATGCCGCCTACCTCGCGCTGCCGACGATCCGCTCGGAGCAGGCGCTGAAGACCTTCCTGCGCGGCGCGCCCGGCAATCTGCTCGTGCGCTACCGGCACGACACGGGCTGGGTCGCGAAGACACGCGCGCACCTGAAGGCGCGGCCGGCCGCCGAGTGGCCCGACTTCGACACGCTGGCCGTGTACCTCGACACGACACCGGCGACGCTGCGACGGCGTTTGCGCAGCGAAGGGCAAAGCTTCGCGGCGATCAAGGACGAGTTGCGCGGCGCGCTCGCACAGTCGCTGCTGCGCGGGCACACGCTGAGCGTCGCGGAGATCGCGGCCGAGCTCGGCTTCACCGAGCCGAGCGCGTTTCATCGCGCGTTCCGGAAATGGACGGGCACGAGCCCCGGCGCCTATCGGCGCGACGTGCATGCGGCGGAAGCGGAGTCGTGAATGCCGATGGACGCGAGCGTCTCGTCGTGTGCCGTCGATACGCCCGGCTCTGCCTCCAGCCCCTTGTGCAAGGTCTGCTCGCCGAGGCAGTTCTCGAGCGTCTTCAGCACGTGGCCGCCCCTTGCGTTCCGGTGGGATTCTGCGTAGCGCTCACCGCACCACGGAGCGTGGCATGACGTTGCACCCCGTTCCGTCAGACCACATACTGGTCGGCCCGTCCGAACGAGGTTGCGTCGATGGTGAATACCGCTGAGAGCGCCGCTTCGATCTTCGGCGCGATCGGAACGGCCGTGTCGTTGCTGGCAGCGATTCCTTACGCGCTCGCGATCTACCGGTGCACCGTCCGCCCGCATCTGTTCACGTGGCTCGTGTGGTCGGTCGTCACGGCGATCGCGGCCGCCGGCCAGTTCGTCGCGGGCGCGGGACCGTCCGCATGGTGCACGGCAGCGATTGCCATCACATGCTTTCTGACGCTGATCGCCAGCCTGTTTCGCGGCGAGCGCGGCTGGACGGGCCTCGACTGGTTATTCCTGTGCGCGGCGCTATCGGCCATTCCGCTGTGGATGCTGACCGACGATCCGACTGTGTCGATCTGCCTGGGTACGCTGATCGAGCTTGCCGGCCTCGGCCCGACCGTGCGCAAGACGATCCGCGATCCGTGGAGCGAGAGCCTCGCCTATTTCGCGCTGTGCGTACTCAAGTACGCGCTGGCGTTGCTGGCGCTGAGCACGTGGAGTGTCGCGGTCGCGTTCTATCCGGCCGTCAACCTCATCGCGTCGATCGGCATCTGCCTGGTGATGCTCATCCGGCGTCAGTCGTTGTCGAATGCGCGGTAGGCTGCGTTCGTCGTCGCCGTACCGCTTCCCTTCCGAAATGATGCGAGGCCTGACATGGATGCAATCCGTACCGTCATCGAACCCAGCGAAACCGCGCTGCGCGCCGCGATGCTGGCCAACGATGTCGACGTGCTCGACGCGCTGCTCGACGACGATCTGGTGTTTACAGTCCCGACCGGCCAGGTCATCTCGAAAGAGGACGATCTGGCCGCGCATCGCGCGAAGCTTCTGCGTCTCGACACACTCGACGTTCACGAAATGCGCGCATGCGCGATCGACGGGATGATCCTGACCACGACACGCGCGACCCTCGCCGGTCATTTCGATGGCACGGCATTCGCCGGCACGTTTGCCTATACGCGCCTGTGGCGTCGATCGGGCGCCAACTGGCGCGTCATCGCCGGGCATGCATCGCAGGTCATGTAGCTGCGCCGAGCGTGTGCGGATGAGCCGCGGCAAGCAATGCTGCTGTGAGCGGCCCGGCTGTCGATCGAGCGGTGAGACGCCGCGATCCGGATGATGCACTGATGAAATCGCCGACCATGGTGGTATCGGCCATGACGAGAGTCTAAATGAACGAGCTATTTACCGTGCGTCCTGCGCGTGCCGCGGACGCGGACGAACTCACGCAATTGGCGCGCCTTTCGAAGGCGCATTGGGGCTATCCGAAGGAATGGCTCGACTTGTGGCAAAACGATCTTACGATTTCGCCGGAGACGATCGAAGGAGCGATCGGTTACGTCGCGGAATCGGGCGAGTCGATCATCGGGTTCTGGGTCCGAGCATCATTGGATTCGGATGGACCGACGCCCGGATGGTTATTCGTTCATCCCGATTACATGGGCCAGGGCATCGCCCGTGCGCTGTGGGAATCAGTTCGGGCCGAAGCCGCTGCGAGAGGAATCAAAAGCTTCGTGATCGAAGCGGATCCCAATGCTGCGCCGTTCTATCTGGCGCTGGGAGCTGAAAAGATTGGCGAACAGGAATCGAGCGCCATTCCGGGCAGATTTTTTCCGATCTTGCGGATCACGGTCTGACGAGGGGGATGCGGCGGAGAAATATCGGAATTCGGTCGGTCGGACTAGCGGCATGACGACGTTTTCTACGCTCCAGGCTCATGCTGTATAGCGCTTCGCCGGACCAAGTGCATTTCCGCCGGGCCAATGCAAAAACCCCCGCCTGATCGGGCGGGGGTCCTTGGCTTAGGGAGCCTGACGATTACCTACTTTCACACGGGAATCCGCACTATCATCGGCGTAGAGTCGTTTCACGGTCC
>NZ_LOYC01000022.1:0-202839 GCF_001524725.1 Burkholderia sp. MSMB1072 | reverse complement strand
GGACCGTGAAACGACTCCACGCCGATGATAGTGCGGATTCCCGTGTGAAAGTAGGTAATCGTCAGGCTCCCTAAGCCAAGAACCCCCGCCCGACAAGGCGGGGGTTTTTGCATTGGCACGGCGCGAAATGTGCGCGGAGAGACAAGGCTCGATTCAATTAGAGGCCGATGGCGTCACTCGCTTGCCAGGAATTCTTGTTGGCTGGCGGTCAGCGAGGCGCCACATGCAGTCTTCATCCCGTCCAGCGCAACGGCGCGGCCTTCAATTGTGTACTGGCTGGAGCCCTGAACGATCGGGTAGGTACCTTGGCATTTCGGGCACAGGACCATATGGCCGACACCGGATGCCGGTCGGCCATTCAAGTTCGAAAGGCCGAAGCCGTCGAGCACTGTGCCGCCGTGATCCGTTGTGTCGCCTTTGCGGATAATAGGTTTCATCGAAGAGTCTTAGGGAGTTTGGACTATTTCGGTATTCTTACTAAGCTCACCGACTTCGGGCGGCGAGCTGCAGAGCGGGATCCCCGACTGCACCACGTTGATTCGGATGACTCAACTCGAATCCCTAAATTCGACTCCGATCGGAAAACGCTGATCAAAATATCTCACGCAGCAGGCTGGCAGCATCTGCCGCCAAGTCGGGATCTTGGTGCCGCCACTCGATACGGCTCATTTCGTCTAGAAAATCAATGACGCAATTTCGCTGATCTTTTGCATACGTCTTCGAAATTTCATCGAGCCAGTCACTCGCTCCACCTGTTGCCATTCGGTGCAATTTGTATACAAGAGAATCGGGGATATTGTCCGCCTCATCGTACTCATATGTCGCTATCTTCATGAACAACGGGAGAAAAAATGCAAACGCCTTCGGCTTCATAAAAGTGAGGCAAGCCGATTCATCGCATTCGTAGTCTTCTCTTAATTCCTTGAGCGTTATTTCGAAGCGATTCTTTCCTCGAAAAAAATCGTCAACAGCACATGACTCGATCCCCGATCTGTCTGTGATTGACTCTCCATTCGGGAAGGGACCGTTTGGAAACATTGAGAAATTCAAGCTCATTTTAGTAATCCCTCGCACTTCGCAACATTCGCCCATGCTTCGAGTGCTTCGTTACGGTGGTTGGCGTCCCCACCCGCGAAGCACTTTTTGTTGATCAGGTCTCGCGCCATCGCACATTCCCGGTTGTTTTCGCGCATCTGCAGAACGGTCGGCTGGTCCATGTTGGCCTTACACGCTCTGGGGCGTTTGCATGCACGGTTGACCTCATCCTGCAGCCTGCGATGTTCGCCCGGGGAGCAGTTGCCCGGCGGCTGTATTGTGTCTGCGATCGGACTGACTTTGTTCCCGGCTTTGTCCGATGATGCGGAAGACGCCATCCAGACAAACACGCCAATCCCCGCCAATGTGCCAACGGCAGCACCAATTATCGTACCGATTCCGGGAAAGACTGCCGTCCCTGCAGCGGCACCCATTTCAGCGCCAGCGGGGATCGACAGCAGGCCGATCGGATCGATTGCCATGGAGGGGCGGCTGTCGGCATAGGCGTATTTATTGGGGCCTGCGAGCAAACCGAGAGGATCCTGATTGATGTATCTGCCGGCCTCCGGATCGTAATAGCGGTGACGGTTGTAGTACAACCCGGACTCTGCATCGTGATACTGACCCGGAAACCGAATCGGATTGTCGATTTTCGCGACAACTTGTTGGCCACACCGCCCGTAACTGTCGAAGTCTGCAGCCCAGACGACTTCGCGCTCGTCGTCGACGAGCTCCTGTGGCGCGCCGAGATGATCGCTCAAATAGTGGTAGCACTTGCCATTCGCCAGTTGCGCCAGCGGTCCACGGTGATCAGGGTGCGGAACATAGGTAACGAGCGTGTCACCTCGTGTACTCATGCTGGTATGTACTTCCTGCAACATCCAATCGTTGTCCCATACGAACAACGTCATGCGCGATGCCTGCCCGGCCGGCGTGTGAATTTTGGCGATCCGGCGTCCCAAGGCGTCGTAACGATATTCAGTACGGTCGCCATTGACGTGGTCGACGCCAATCAGCTGATGAGCAGCATCATAACGATAGCGCGTGACATTCGGTGGTAGAGCTGTCTCGCTCGGCTCGGAGGCATTGTGTCGTGGCAGAAGTCGCTCAAGAATACCCGACGCCGCTTTGACGACAGGTTTGTCTGATATGACCTGTGCCGTACGTGATGCCCGGTTCCCGTGACCGTCGTAAGTAAAGTGGAGCAGCGTTTGAGTAGATACCTCGGACGTGACAAATTGGTGCAGTCGATCCCCGGCCGCACTTTGTATGCCGCCCAAAAACGGAACACTCGGGGAGTTGCTCGCCATCAGTCTAGCGATCAAATTTCCTGTCGAGTCGTAGCGAAACGACTCATTTGTCACATTGAGAATGGTTTCCCCTCGTTCGCGCGCAACACCCAGCAGTTGCGAAAGAGGATCGTAGCTATAGTGCTTGGCACCTCGCCATGCATCGTGCAAATCGATTAATTGTCCGGCTGCGTCGTAGTGCCACGCTCGCCACGCACGCGCGTCCGCTCGTGGTTGACCTTGCGAATCGAGATCCTGAAGCTGTTGCGACGCGAGTTGTCCGGAGTCGGTATATGTGAATAGCTGGGCGATTGAACCCTGTACATTTGTGACCGTGCGGTGTAGCGCATCGCGCTCGAAGCTCGCAAGCGGAGCACCGTCAAGCAGCACGCCGTGAATGTGGCCGCTTCCATACCGCTGCCATGTCAGGTTGCCAACTCCGGGTAGGTGCGTCTCGCTACGATTTCCGACTGCATCAAGTCGATGTTGAAGGCGCCAAACACGACCGTGATGTGCTTGAACTTCGGCGGTACGTCGCCCAGCTGCATCGTACTCGTAGGTGATTTGCGATACCGCGCCAGCCTCTCGATGGTGGTAGGCCTGTTTGAGCAGGCCTCGCTCGTCATAACTGAAAGTACTCAGCGTGTTGTCGCTCAGTTGGCGACCGATCATCTGACCGAGATTGTCGTATATCAGCGTCGTGCGAAGTTGTCCGTCGTTTCCACAATCGATCTGCTCGATCAGTTCGCCGGCGACGTTGAATCGAAATTGTTGGCGCCGACCATCGAACCCGATCTGCTCGATGATGCGTCCCAGTTGGTCGTACGCAAAGGTGCCACGTTCGCCCTTGGGATTCGTCAGTGCGGTGAGCTTGCCGCGCTCATCGTACTCGAATCGATATGAGCCACCCATCGCGTCGATTATGCTGAGTGGCCGATCATAGGCATCCCATCCAACTCGCGTAACGCGATCGAGCGGATCGGTATAAGCGACCGGCCGACCAGCTTTATCGTACGCGGTACGCCAGCACCCGAGTCCGGCAGGTTCGATTGCAGTCGTGTTGCCGGCAGCGTTGCCGAGAATCTTGGTCGTTTGCCCTAACGCATTCGTCGTGCTTGTTTGGCGTCCGAAGTCGTCGTATGCGTATTGAGTCTTGAAACCTGAGCAATCGGTACGCTCAAGGAGTTGACCCGCATCGTTCCAGAGCATGTGCGTCACATTGCCGAGCTCGTCGGTTTGAGCAACGGGCAGCCCTTTTTCGTAGACCGTCGAGGTCGCATTTCCCAACGGATCGATTGCCTTGACTAGGTGCCCGCTGGCATCGTATTCACGCTGCCAAATTTGACCAGCCGGATCAGTTATTCGAATAGGTAAGTTGTGCTCGTTGTATTCGATTCGCGTTAGGTGGCCAGCTGCGTCGCGAATCGCGATGGGGTTTCCATGCGAATCACTGATGACTTGGGTCTTGCGACCTAAAGGATCGACTCGACCTGACACATTGCCCGCTTCGTCAAAATCAATGTGTTCAGTGCTGCCATCCGGATGAGTGATCTGATCGACCGCCCACAGTCCGTTGTATCGGTAGGTTGTCGTTTGGCCTGCCGCATCGGTGACACGAGTGATCTGCGCAGCGGGCAAATAGTCGAACCGGGTGTCCCGCGTAATATCGTGTTTGTCGCTGTTTCCAACGGTATAAGCATACGTTCGGACACAGCGTGCGTATGGCGTATCACCGTCCCATTCCGAGACAAACACTGCGCCGGCGGGCGTTTCATAGCTTGTGAGGAGATGGTTCGTGTAGCTGTACCGCCAGGTCTGACCTCCGCGGTCCACCGCCTTACTCAGATTACCTTCGTCGTCGTACTGATAAGCGGCCAACTTCCTTTTGGAATCGCCATGCTTGTCTAACAGATGTACTTCGATAATTCGCCCTTGATCATCATGTGTACACGCGACCGCATGGACGTTATTGCGAACTTCTTGCAAGCTACCCGTTGTTGTGTACGTGAAAGTAAGCGCCTGTCCGTCACGAGTTTCGGAACACTGGAGCAGATGTCGATTCGGATCTACTGGATGTGGCCCATAGGTTTCGACAAGCCCATTCGGGAAGCGGACTTCATACGTTTGCCGATTTGCTCGATCCTCAAGTCGCGCAAGAGTGTATTTTTCAAGCGGATGAAAGTGTTCTTGTCCAGTCTCGAGAAACGGGAAGTGCAGTTGTCGACCATCAAAATCGACATAGATCACCTTCCGGGTGCCGTCCGGTGACGTACGCACATGGACTTCCGTTGCGTATTGCAACTTCCATGCGACGCCAAAGCTACCATTTCGCTGGTCGGCGCTGCGATATCGCCGATTCCACTGGATCGGCACTCGCCCCGGCAAAGTGAAGTCGTCGTGCGTGAGAAGCTTTTGCCCTGTCGCAACATCGACAGGATGCGCAGACTGGGTCTTCTTCGCGCATTCCGCGCAGTCTGCTTCGGTGACAGGAGCGAGACCTCGCGCACTTCCGCCGCTTTGCGTGACCGGGCCATCGAGGTAGATTCCCTTGCCCTTCAGGTGAATGCCTGCTGCGTCAATGGTGATCGTGCCACCCGGGCCAATCAACTGAGCTGTTGACGCGCCAGAAAGGCTTGCCTGACCTTGATCGGTGATCCGGATCTGGTTGCTGTCCGAGCTTTGAACGGGGGCTGGAATTTGCGGACTGAAGTCCGGCGAAATATCGAGGGGTGTTTCCTGGTCCCGTTTAACTGCGTCTCCAACTGCCTTACCACGCACCGTCACAGCGTACGTGTGGCCGACATGCGAGGTCCAGTCTTGCACTACTCGGTCGACACGGCTTAGCCCGACGGTGGTAGCCATTTCCAGCGCGACATTGCGCAGATAAAGGCCGCCGACGTTGACGTTATACGCGAGCCCGATGTTGAGCATCTTGCCGAGCCCCACGCTTTGCACGGACGCGAGGCCGACTGTTTCGAACTTGACGCCGCCAGTGGAAAGCGTCCAGTTTCGGCCAATCTTCACGCTTTCGTCGTTGCCGATCGATTTGTCGCGGTCGTTGCCTACTGAGTGCGATTCGTCGTTTTCGACTTCGATGCGCTGGTCCTTCTCGGCATGCAGCCAGACTTCTTCTTGACCCTTCCGATCTTCGAAACGCAGTGCATTCGCCGTGTCGGAACTTCCGCCCTTGGTCGATCGCGTCAGAATCCCGCTTTGCGTTGCATTGGCTGGGAGTTGCCACGGCGGCATGTTCTGCGCGTTATAGACGGACGAGATGATCAGCGGGCGATCAGGGTTTCCGTCGCCGAATACGATGACCACTTCGTCACCGATTCTGGGCAACTGGATCATCCCGAAGCCGCCGCTTGCCCAGGGCTGAGAGACGCGAACCCAGCACGAGCTTGCGTGATTTTTCTTGCCCAGCCGGTCCCAATGGAACTGGACCTTCACCCGACCGAGTTCATCCGTGTAGATTTCCTGTCCCTGAGGACCGACGACAATCGCGGTCTGGATCCCATGAATGACAGGATGTGCAATTGTCCGCAGCGGTCGATACGGGATCTTCTTGCGGATGCATTTGAATTCGTTCGAATAGGCCGCGACGCCGGGCTGTGCCTGGTAGTTGTTCGTTCCGTGATGCCGGATCGACGTTAGCAGGAACTGACGGTCTTCCGGCTGCGAACGCTCGTGATCGTAGTGATCCTCGATCTGGATGTAACGGTCAAGTGCAAGGCGCCGACAGTAGCTTTTGCCGACGAAAATCTTGCTATGTGCCGCCAGCGCTTCGGTACGAAACCGCGCGAGCTGTTCACCGCGATCGCTATCCGGGAAGCCGTGTGCACCGAGGTAGTCATAGACCTCGTAGTTCTCGACGTCACCCTGATTGATGCCGGTGTCATCCTGGGCCTGCCGCCTTGCTCCCGGCGCTTTGTAGTCCACTGTCTTGAGCGTCGCACTTCCGGAGGTAAGTTGGCGGCGGGCCGCGAACGACGTGATGACCTGTTCGTCGTCGAGAATCTCGTCGGTCGAGTAGCGCAAAGCAGCGCTACGACCGGGGATCGGCTGCGCGTTGACGGACGTATCGCTAATGATCAACTTGTGGGCGTCTTTCGCATGCTCGAAGTAGAAGAACAGCCCTTCCTCCTGCATCAGCCGCAGTGCAAACGCTAGATCCGTTTCCTTGTATTGCGTGCAGTAGCTGCGATTCGCTGTCGGCTTTTGCAAGCGGAACTCGACGTCGCCGAACTTTCGATATCGATGGAGTACGGCGTCGAGGATTTCCTCGACCGTCTGCTCCTGGAAGATGCGAATGTCCTGGCGACGGTCCATGAAGGCGATCCAGGGGCGAGCGATGGCCACGTATGTTGCGAGACCGCCGTCGGTGCCGGTGTGCTCGAAATCCGTGACATAGCCCTGGAAATAACGTTCCTCCGAGCTGGCGGTTGCGTCAGTGAGCTGCAGGGTGATCGTGACAGGCTTGCCGATCAGCTTCTTGAGCTCGATGTTGGGATCCTGCGATGCGAGCTTGAGATTGATCTCGAACAGCTGGCCGAGCGCTTCGTCGCAGTCGAACTCGGTCAGTACGAGCTCGGAACGGCCGGAAAGCGGCGTCGTAATCGTGAACAGCCGGTTGGTTTGAAGCGCGAAAAACTGCTTCGCGATCTCGGAAAGGGAGAACGAAGACATCAGCGGCCCTGGAATCTGGTTAATCGTTTGTGCAGATCGTACCGCAAGGTTTCAGATGGGGGGAAGTATTACCGGGTCAGCGTTCTAATTACGATTCGATATTGAGATTTATGTGATGGACTAATGCTTTCCCGCGATTCATTGTGCGTTGTGGCGTGTGGATTGGCTACAATTCGTTAAAAATGGCTTTAATTGCTTGGTGCCATAGTGTCAACATCTTACGTTTGCGAAGGTCGTATTTGAGAAACATTGTCGATAACTGTTACGTTTGACGATCCGATCGCGTTTGCGTGGTTCACGCTGGCGGTGGTGGTTGCTGCGCTTGCGTCATCTCGACAGCTGTATTGCAGCAGGCCTGAGTTACCGGCCTGCTGCAATTGCAGAACAATCGTCGCTTGACACAGTCACTAACGGTTCGGAGTATCGGGCACCGAGCCAACTAACGGATGGTGACTTGCGACGCCCACCATGGGGCGGTGCGCCGTTCACATCGGCGTGATGATGAGCCGCTTGTCTTCGACAGCGATCCGGACGCGTTCTCCTGCCTCGAATCCCGCATCCTCCAGCCAATTTGATCCACGGGAAGTACGTCGTGTTCAGTTTCCGGTGCGCTCTGATGGCACGGAGAACCTTAGACAAGGAATGACGGCGCGCGGACTCTTGAACAGTGACGAAGCGTTCCGTTACGACGGGGCGTGTCTTATGATTGGCGTTAGCCATTTCCGACTCCTCGGATGAGTTGGTTGTGGTCAGCGGGTCGTATGGGTGGCAGCCCATGCGGCCCGCGCTTTTTTGCGGTGATGCCGTTTGAGTGTACCTAACTGGTCATCTCGAAATATGGAAAATTCGAGGAGCGGCCGATCGGCATAGTTTCTTGGGATTCGCCGCAGAAAAGTACGGCACAGGTCTGGATATCGATGAACGAGGAGACCTGCGAAGCAATCAGACTTGGAGACGTGAACACTGGCAGACATACAAGTCGTTGCTCAGTGCTGCCTGTCGTCCGTCTGGCTCGGTGGTAGGGACGCGTGGCCCTTTACATACGATCTTGCCTACCGTCTTGCACGTAGGGCACGAGACCGGATCGTTCTCATAAGCCTGTTCCCGCGCGCCGATCAGGCCGTTGCCGCCACCTCCCTGGATCAAGCCGCCCGTGGTCGTGGTATTGCCCTTCACGATGTCATAGCGCTTCACTTGGTCGTTCCCGATTCACCGGGCAAAGGGCCACGATAGTGGAAGCTGTTTAGCATCGTATCCCATGCTTAAATCGTCTACGCTTCGTTGACAGGAGAGGTTGCCTCGGAGGTTGATGTGATCGAATCGGGCGCCGCACCGAAAAGCAGCTGAATCACCGTGCGAGGTTTCGAGGACCGTCTAAAAGCCTGATTCGGTAGCGAAAGAAAGAGTGTGGAAGCTCGCACAACACCAATTCAACGGTTAAAAATAACAAAGGCGCGCGAGGTAGTATTATTTGGAGACCTTATAGATAATTGGTGTTGTTGTAAAATATTGAAAATGAAATTCTAGTGTTTTCCCATTTTCCCTCTCCTTGGTCAATGGGCATATGCGCGAAAAGCTGTGTGCTATCAATAACAATCAGCTTGGGGAGTTTTCTGTCGCGAATGTCCCAAAAATGAAAAACGTGTGCGTCCGATTCGGTGGCCATTTCCCACTCATTGCGTGTTATGGTGGCAAGGCCAGACGTCCCTTGTGTAGACGTCTTGACTTCGATAGTCAAGGGCTTTGGATTGTTGGCGCTCACAATGGAAAGAACATCATAGCCATCAGCATTGTTATCAACAGATATCCACTTTGGCGTTTTGCCGGTGCGTTTCTTCTCGTGTGCAATTGTCAAACGTTCACCGATTCGGCCAATTTGAACGAGTGTGTTATCTCGCTGCCCGCGAGCGCGCGAGGCAAGTTCGTCCCAAAATGAAATAACAGCATCGCCGGTGCTTTCGGTAAGGCCGGCTTCCACAAAAACCTGAGCTATCTGACTTCCAGCAAAGCTGATGACACGACTACGTCCAAAGCTTGCACTTTGAACCCAGCTTGGACGTTCGATATCGATGTAGTCGAGCAGTACTTTTCGTAACTGTGCTTCGTAACCGACAATTGACAGCAATTGGGCCCCATTTGGAGTTACTTGAGCATAACCTGAATCGTTAGTTTCAAGCCAATTCAGTGCCTGGGCAGTTTCGGCGACTTTTTGGGACGAAATGCTGCCGAAGTACGCGAACGAGGATCTGATTTCAGAAAAAGTGAGCTGCTGTCGTGCGACGATTTCAAGTAGTTCGAGGCAACCTTGAGCAAGACCGGGTGAAATTGGAGTCACGATTCTTCTCTATTAAAGTCCCTCAAAAGTGCTTCAATATCGTCGGTTGAGAGCCCCGTACTGTATTCATCATAATCTTCAATGTCTATCGGATCTAATGCAATAGGATCAGGTCTGAGTGACGAATCTTCCAGTGCTTCGGCCATAGCGTCGATTTTGAAATTTAGACGCATCCGGACTGTTTCATCTACCGAGTCAAAGCACTCTACAATTTCTATGGTTGTACTTTGCTGTGGAGAAAGACCGAAGCGATGTATCCGATCTTCCGATTGGAGATAGTGTGCCGCATTAAATGTGCGATCAAGATATAAGGCGTGATGGCAAATTCGATGTAAGCTTACCCCTTCACTGGCAGCGGCGGGATTTGCCACCATGATTTTAACAGCTGGGTCATCGTGAAATAATTTAATCTTTCCTTCTCGAGATTCATCATCGTCCTCATCGCCCGCGTCAACTCCACCATGAATATAAACTGCACCCACGTCAGCTAATCTGCTGGCTATGTATTCAACGTTTTTTACAAACGATGACCAAATCAGCACCTTTTTACCCTCCCGAGCAAGTTGTCGCGCTTTTTTTAGGACATATTTTAATTTCGGGCCGTCTCCTTCGGAAAGAACCGCGGCCAGTATATCCGGATGGGTAAAGCCGATTTCCGACGATAACAGCGCAGGATTCGAGACAAATTGCAAAAGTCTGGCAACCGATCGGCCAAGGCTACGAAACGCTTGCTTGTTGCGGATGCTAAGTGCGGTGGCGGCCTCTCTGCAAACTTCAAACTTCATGAGTTTGTAGAGTTCACCTTGCATTGGCGCCATCGGAAGTCGAACCAATTTTCTATCGACGGGGGGAAGGTTGAGCTCAGATTTATTTGTGCGAACGTATACGGGTTTAATGAGTTCTACGACGGAATCCGCGCTTGCGGGAATTTCGGGATATAGGAAGGCAAATTGAGGAATCAGATCCTCAGTGGACTGAGGCATGGGCGTACCCGACATAATCAGCTTACCCACGGGTAGATGAGCAAGTCCTAAGGCTGCACGTGCTGTTTGCTTTCCCACACCACTTTTGATGCGATGGCTTTCATCGAGAAAAACGTGAGTCTTATGTCGTGCAAGATGCGCCGATATTAGATCGTGAACTCGAGTCAACTGCTGATAAGTGATAAGCATCCAACGTGGATCGTCCTCCAATAGGCGGGCGATTTTATCCTTACCTCCTCTCAGCCGCGAGAAGGAGCATTGTAAATGCGGCATGCAATCTTCAAGCTGCTCGTCCCATGCGGCGAAGGCATTTTTCGGTGCTATAACTAACAGGCGCTCTTCGTCATTCGCGCGATAAACAAACGTGGCCAACGCCTCTGTTGTTTTACCGGCACCTGGCACGGAAAAAGTGGCTCCCGCAGGCAATGCGGCAAGCCGGCTAACGTTGCACGCCTGCCTTTCAGTCAGGTCGCGAACGAAGCCGAGCGCTTGAAGTCTAGAGCGAAGTTGATCTTGATCAATGGCAGGAGCTTGTGTCGCCAGTTGATAGCTACTACTTGTTCGACGTGACTGCCGAAGCAAATCGGCTGCGCACTGGCTTACTCCTAGAGAGTGTCCCGGGCGGAGGTTATAACCCGTGCAAATCTCACCGAAGCGACCTCGTAGAGCAATGAAATTCCACCACGGTAACGAGAGGACTAGAGCGGCCTCTTGTTTGGCTTCGTCAGTTGAATCGAGGATTAAACGCTTGATTACATCGAACCAAGGTGATGCCTCGTCCGCTGAATCCCATGTAAGCACTGCTCGCCGGTCACTGTCACGATAGTCAATATTTAGCATGTTGTTCAACGTATGCTCTAATTTTATCGCACTGAGCTTGGATGGCATCAAGCTGCTTGGAAACACCACTAAGCTTGGATTCTGGCTTAAGCCCATCTTTAATGGCGGCAGTTAGTGTTGCTTGGGCCTTTGCACAACAATCGAGAAGGTAATTGGCACTTTTTGCATCCTTCTGGAGCTGACGCTGACTTTCAATTACTTCGACGATAATCTTTCGCGCAGTATCAATGTTCTCAGGTTTCTGAATCGCTTGAGCTAATGGAATATCTCGTTGATCATCGTCCGCACTAATTGGTGTACCCCCAAAAAGATCGTCTAGATCATCTTTTGCCGGGATCGATGGCTTCACATCGAAAGTTTCGAGAAGCTTCGATCGGACTTCGTCAATATTCTCAACAACTGCAGGGATAACTTCGTAGAGACGCCCTCCTGCTTCTTCCGGTTTTTCAATTAAAATAAAAGCCGCCTCTTTGAAAACCTGCTGTTTCCCGACGCCTGAAATTTTACCGCGTGATGAAACGATCTTCTTAAATGCAAACTCCGAATCGGAGACTATAGACCAATGATTTGGTTTTCCCCGGGATTTCAAAAATTCCTCGGCATAGGCGCGCATATCAAAAAGAATCTCGACTTCTGTTTCTTTTAGATCATAAAGCTCGGCGAGTTCCTTGTTGGAGAAATTGTCTCGTTTTTGCTTTGCGAGCATCATGTTCGCCTGGGCATCCCAGCTGTAGTCGGCGCGAATATCTTTTGTGATCTGTAATCGAGCCTCGAGTCTGTCAATTTCCTTTTCTTCGCAATGAGGTAGAACAGCAATATCGATATGTTGAAAGTGGCTAAATTTACTTGGCTCCTTATGCAACAACTCTCGCCAAGTAGCTAAGCGCCGGTTGCCGTTAACAACAAAGCCATTCTCGTCGAGCAGGATAGGGTTAACTTGCGTATTTGATGTGTCGCTAAAATAGCGACCAAGATCTGCTTGTTTGGCCAATTGAAGTAGGAGGGAATGTTGAGCCTCCTGTGCATCCCAAAGCTCCGAATCACCGCTAAAAAGATCTGGTCGAGATTTGGCGTTTTTTGCTAAATATTCTGCCTGAAGAGATGCCGTTCGGCCATTGGCCAGGCGATATTTGGGCAAATCAATTGGCACCCGAATAATGGGGATGTCAATTGTCTTTCCCTGGAATACGACCCGCTCGGTTGCGCTGGTCGGATTCTTGCATAGTTTTGCAAACTCTTCTATTCGCTTTGGCTTCGGCCATCCAAAACGATAATTATTCGCGAGTTTTGCGCCGCGTGTCATGTTTACTCCAATGCGTAAATGAGGGTTGGAACGTGGTACGCCTTTTTAAATATTTCCAATTCCCGTTCCAATCTTTTTGATTGAGCGATATTTTTCCCAATTAGCTTCGCTGCTTCATATGAGGGGACAACGATTATCGCGCTCCCGATTGCATTATCAAAATACAAGGTCTGAAGCTTGATAATATCGGCGTACACTCTTGCAAAGTTTCCGGTCTGCAAACACAATCCAACTCCTTTCTTGCTAGATGTGATTGTCATATCCGAATCTTTAGAAATTTGCATCTCGTCAGACCAGCCAAGGATTTTTATGGCGTTTAGGAATGCACTACGAATCTTCGTGGCAGATCCTGCGACGGGCTTTAACGGGATACCATTTATTGCTGCCTCAATATCTCGTTGATGTCCTTTGGGAACGGATTTATCCCCTGCACAATGGCTATGTCTGTAAAAATTCATTCTTCCCCCGAGGTCTTATATCCTTTTGGTGCTCGCGATAGACTGCTTTTTGTGTGGTCGTAAACGGGCTTGTCGTGTGGCCGATACCGAATTTTTCCGGCAAGTGCATCTTGTAGTCGCTGAAGGCCGATCTTCGCATAATTTGCGTCAAGTTCGCAACCCAAGAAGCGTCGTGAATGTAATGCTGAAGCCACTCCAGATGAGGCAACACCAGAGAATGGGTCGAACACTAAATCTCCGGGATTTGTCAGCGAAAGAACTAATCGCTCAATTAACCCGACTGGAAACTGGCATGGATGATTTGTTTTTTCGACGTGGTTGCCAACAACATTTGGAATGTTCCACACATCCTCTGGGTTTTTGCCCAGTGGATTTCCAGATAATTCACCTTGATTCGGGCCCTTGTAGTGTTTCTTTCCGGGGTACTTTGCTGGGACTCTAACTACATCCAGATTAAATGTGTACTTGTCTTTATTGTTTTGGGTTTTTGTATACCAGAGAACGACTTCGTACCGGCCGGAGAAGCGTTTTTGGGCATGCAGACCATGGCCAAAATGCCAAATAATTCGATTTCGAAGTTGCAGATTATGTTTTTTGAAAATTGGTGCGAATTCTATGTCCAGCGGCCAAATTTGATTGTCGTCAATATATGTTCCGACTTGCCAGCAAAGTGAGCCGCCGGGTTTAAGTCGTGGAATAAGTTGATCAATTATTTCCTCTTGCCATTTCAGATACCCGTCCAAAGCTTGGCGGGTTTCGTATTCTTTTCCAATATTGTATGGCGGAGATGAGACTATCAAGTCAAAAATGGGCTCCTGTGGTAAAATATTAAGTAGTCCTTCGATCTTCCCTTGCCAGATGGCATAGTCTTGTTCAAGTAGTTTGGACGCCTCTTTCGTTTTTTTGGCTTTGAAGAGATGTGCGGTGGGCGTTATTTCGGGTAGTTCCAGTTGGTCTGTGTGCACAGGGGCGAGGTCGGTGACGTCGGCTGGAATTTCGAATGCGTTCATATGAGGTATTTGATGGCAGACACGATATCTTGTGTTCAATTATGCCAATGTATTGGACATTGATGTTGTTTCCCTGCTGGCACTTGTGGCTAGAGACCAGGGGATGCCTACAATTAGTAGGGAGGGGTTGCTAGCTTGATGTAGTTGGGCAGATACAAGTAAAAACCCCCGCTAGCCTTACAGGCTGCGGGGGCAACATTTGCTGACTGATCCTTCATTGCGCAGACAGAGCAGCAATATCGCTGTTAGCCCTGATAGTGCCGGTGTGCGGGTGATGTTTGGGAATGGAGTCAGCAAGCGAGCTGACGCTTACGGGAAGTAAGTTTACATCAAACGTCAATATTCCCTGCCCGCAACGCATTCGACTCGATAAACGCCCGCCGCGGCTCGACATCATCCCCCATGAGGGTAGTAAAGATCCCATCGGCCGCAATCGCGTCTTCGATCTGCACCCGCAGCAACCGCCGCACTGCCGGATCCATCGTCGTTTCCCACAGCTGCTCGGGGTTCATCTCGCCGAGCCCCTTATAGCGTTGTTTCGAGACGTTGCGCTCCGCATCCGCCAGCAGCCACTTCATCGCGCTCTTGAAGTCCGCGACGGCCATGCTGCGCTCCCCGCGCTTGATGACTGCACCTTCCCCAATAAGCCCCTTGAACGTATTCGCCGTCGTCACAAGCTGCTGATAATCCGCCGTGTGCTGGAATTCCTGATCGATGACCGAAACGCGCACATTACCGTGATGCGTCCGTTCGACATGCAGCGCCCGCTGTTCACGAACCGCGTCATACGAAGGCACGACCCGCACTTCGTTCTTCAGCGCGTCATCATGCAACGCCGCGTGCAGCGCCTTAGCCGACGCCTCGGTTGAAGCCTCGCTGGAGAGATCGATCACCACGCCATCCATGACCGCTTCCAGCGCCGCCGGGTCATACAACCGGCTCAACCGCTCGATCACGCTCTGCGACAGCAGATACGACCGTGCCAGCTCCCCGAGCGCATCGCCCGAAATCGCCGCCGCATTCTCACCCGGCACGAGCTCCGACCCTTGCAGCGCCAACCGCAGCATATGCGCGTTGAGCTCCACATCATCCTTCAGATACCGCTCATCCTTACCCGCCTTGATCTTGTAAAGCGGCGGCTGCGCGATATACACGTACCCGCGTTCGATCATGTCCGGCATCTGGCGATAGAGGAACGTGAGCAGCAGCGTCCGGATGTGCGCACCGTCCACGTCCGCGTCGGTCATGATGATGATGCGGTGATAGCGGAGCTTCTCGAGGTTGTAGTCGTCCTTACCGATCCCGCACCCAAGCGCGGTCACGAGCGTGACGATCTGCTCCGACGACAGCAGCTTGTCGTAGCGTGCCTTCTCGACGTTCAGCACCTTGCCGCGCAGCGGCAGAATGGCCTGGAACTTCCGATCACGCCCTTGCTTCGCCGACCCACCTGCGGAGTCACCCTCGACGATGTAGATTTCGCACTTCGCCGGGTCCTTCTCCTGACAGTCCGCGAGCTTGCCGGGCAGACCAACACCGTCGAGCACACCCTTGCGTCGCGTCATCTCACGCGCCTTCCGCGCCGCATCCCGCGCCCGAGCAGCCTCAACGATCTTCCCGCAAATGATCTTCGCGTCGATCGGCGTCTCGAGCAGGAACTCTTCGAGCGCCTTCGCGACGACTTCCTCAACCGGCGCACGAACCTCGGAAGAAACCAGCTTGTCCTTCGTCTGCGAGCTGAACTTCGGCTCCGGCACCTTCACGGACAGCACGCACGACAGCCCTTCGCGCATGTCATCGCCGGTCGTCTCGACCTTCGCCTTCTTCGCGATTTCGTTGTCGGTGATGTACTTGTTGATGACGCGCGTCATCGCGGCCCGCAGGCCGGTCAGGTGCGTACCGCCGTCGCGTTGCGGAATGTTGTTCGTGAAGCACAGCACGTTTTCGTTGTAGCTGTCGTTCCACTGCATCGCGACTTCGACGCCCACGCCGTCCTTCTCGCCGTTGGCGAAGAACACCGTCGGGTGCAGCGTGCTCTTGGTTTTGTTGATGAACTCGACGAAGCCCTTCACACCGCCGGCGAACGCGAAATCGTCTTCCTTGCCCGAACGCAGATCGGTGAGACGAATCCGCACGCCGTTGTTCAGGAACGAAAGCTCGCGCATCCGCTTCGCGAGGATGTCGTAGTGATACTCGACCGTGCCGAAAATGGTCGGATCGGCCATGAAGTGCACTTCGGTGCCGCGGTTCTCGGTGTCGCCGGTCACGAGCATCGGCGACACTTCCACGCCGTCCACCACCTCGATCACGCGATCCTGCGCGACGCCGCGGTGGAACTCCATGAACCGCTTCTTGCCGTCGCGGCGCACGGTGAGGCGCAGCCAGCTCGACAGCGCGTTCACGCACGACACGCCCACGCCGTGCAGGCCGCCCGACACCTTGTAGCTGTTCTGGTCGAACTTGCCGCCGGCGTGCAGCTCGGTCATCACGATCTCGGCGGCGCTGCGCTTCGGCTCGTGCTTGTCGTTCATCTTCACGTCGGTCGGAATCCCGCGGCCGTTGTCGGTCACGGAAATCGAGTTGTCGGCGTGAATCGTCACGTGGATGTCGTTGCAGTACCCGGCCAACGCTTCGTCGATCGAGTTGTCGAGCACCTCGAACACGAGGTGGTGCAGACCGGTGCCGTCCGACGTGTCGCCGATGTACATCCCGGGGCGCTTGCGCACCGCTTCCAGCCCCTCGAGGATCTGGATCGACGAGGCGCCGTAGCTGCTGTTATCGGGTTGCGAATTGTGCTGTTCACTCATGGATATCTTCCGGTTCTGCGGGGCCACTCTCGTGGCGGCGCGGTGCGTTTCAGCGGGGGGAAATCGCCGGCCGCTCGAGTTTCCTGGCCCGCCCCGGGCGCCGAAAAGGCACCGAAGGGGCGGGTTGTCGGTTCGCCATAAAAACGCCAAAGGGGCTTGCCGCCCCCTGGTGTGTGTCGCGATGTCGAGCGCGTCAGATGCGCATCGGCATCACGACATACTTGAACTCGTCGTTCTCGGGCACGGTGATCAGTGCGCTCGAGCTGGCGTCGCCGAGGCTCACCTGCACGGTGTCGACCTTCAGGTTCGCGAGCACGTCGAGCAGATACGTGACGTTGAAGCCGATGTCGACGGTATCGCTCTGGTAGGCGATTTCGAGTTCTTCCTGCGCCTCTTCCTGATCGGCGTTGGTCGACATGATCTTCAGCTGGCCCGGCGCGACGATGCAGCGCACGCCCTTGAACTTGTCCGAGGTCAGGATCGCCGCGCGCTGCAGCGAACGCTGCAGTTCTTCGCGGCCGATCTCGAACGTGTTCTTGTGCGCCTTCGGGATCACGCGCTGGAAGTCGGGGAACTTGCCCTCGACGAGTTTCGACACGAGCTCGACCTGGCCGAACGTGAACTTGGCCTGGGTTTGCGCGATGTCGATGGTGACAGTGTCGTCGATGTCCTCGAGCAGGCGCTGCAGCTCGAGAATCGTCTTGCGCGGCACGATGACTTCCTGGCGGCCGAACGTGCCGCCTTCGAGCTTCATCGACGAGAACGCGAGGCGGTGGCCGTCGGTGGCCACGGCCATCAGCTGGTCGCCGTCGACGACGAGCAGCATGCCGTTCAGGTAGTAGCGGATGTCCTGCTGCGCCATCGCGAAGTGCACCATGCCGAGCAACTGGCGGAACGACTTCTGCGGGACGGTGAGCGTGGCGCCGAAATCCTTCGCCTGCGCGACGGTCGGGAATTCGTCGGCCGCCAGCGTCTGCAGTGCGAAACGGCTCTTGCCCGATTGAACGGTGAGGCGCTTGTCGGCGAGCGACAGCGTGACCTGGCCGTCAGGCATCGCGCGCAGGATGTCGAGCAGCTTGCGGGCCGCGACGGTGGTCGCGATCTGGTCGCCGCCGACGCCGAAATCGGCGCGCGTGGTGATCTGCAGCTCCAGGTCGGTCGACAGGAATGAAACGTCCGGGCCGTTCTTGGTGATCAGCAGGTTGGCGAGGATCGGCAACGTATGGCGGCGTTCGACGATGCCGCTGACCGTTTGCAGCGGCCTGAGGAGGGTGTCTCGTTCGGTCTTGACCAGTTGCATAGAGTTCCTTCGTTGAGTAACGGCCTGCAGCGCAGCAGCCACGCAGCGCCCCGCCGGCCGGGCTCTTGGCCCGCCACCACCGGGGCGGTCAAACCAGTATTGTGCCTCAAAACCGAACCGCCCCCCTTAAATTGGGGCGGAGGCCGAATTATCAAGCGCGCCGGCCCGTTCAGCCCTTCAGTGTCTGTTCCAGCACGTGCAGCTCGTGATTGAGCTGCGCGTCCTTGCTGCGCTCGTCGGCAATCTTGCGCACCGCGTGCAGCACGGTGGTGTGATCGCGCCCGCCGAACAGCTCGCCGATTTCCGGCAGGCTCTTCTGCGTGAGTTCCTTCGCGAGATACATCGCAATCTGCCGCGGCCGCGCGATGTTCGCGGGGCGCTTCTTCGAGTACATGTCCGCGACCTTGATGTTGTAGAAGTCGGCGACGGTCTTCTGGATGTTCTCGACCGAAATCTGCCGGTTCTGCACGGTCAGCAGGTCCTTCAGCGCTTCCTTGGTCAGCTCGATCGAGATCTCTCGACCGTGGAACTTCGAATACGCGAGGATCTTGCGTAGCGCGCCTTCGAGTTCGCGCACGTTCGAGCGCAGGTGCTTCGCGACGAAGAACGCGACGTCTTCCGACAGGTTCACGCCTTCCGATTGCGCCTTGCGCATCAGGATCGCCACGCGCATCTCGAGCTCGGGCGGCTCGATCGCGACGGTGAGGCCGGAGTCGAAGCGCGAGATCAGGCGATCGTCGATGCCCGAGATTTCCTTCGGATACGTGTCGCTGGTGATGATCACCTGCGCCTTGTTCGCGACGAGCGCTTCGAACGCGTAGAAGAATTCCTCTTGCGTGCGCGACTTGCCGGAGAAGAACTGGATATCGTCGATCAGCAGCAGGTCGAGCGAGTGGTAGTAGCGCTTGAAGTCGTCGAATGCCTTGCGCTGGTACGCCTTCACCACGTCGGACACGTACTGTTCCGCGTGGATGTAGCGGATCCGCGCGCCGGCCTTGTCGAGCAGCAGCTGATTGCCGATCGCGTGGATCAGGTGGGTCTTGCCGAGGCCGACGCCACCGTACAGGAACAGCGGGTTGTACGAGATGCCGGGGTTGTCCGCGACCTGGATCGCGGCGGCGCGCGCGAGCTGGTTCGCTTTACCGGTCACGAAGTTGTCGAACGTGAGCACCGGGTTCAGCTTCGAACGTTCGTACATCGAATCGGCTTCGCCGCCGTTGGCGGGCGCGGCGCCCGGGCCCGGACGCCACGTGCGGCGGCCGGCCGCCGCTTCGTGCGCGGGCAGGCTCGGCAGATCGATGTCGGCGTCGTCGGCGTTCAGGTGGTGCGCGGCGGCCGCGGACGGCGTCATCGGTACGTCGGCCGGCGCACTGGGCGCCGCGGCGGCATGCGCGGTCAGGTTGGCGGCGATCGCGGCGACCGTCGCGGCCGGGCCGCTCGGGGGCAGCGGCGCACGCGGGGCGGCCGGTGCGGCGCCCGCGGGCGCGCTGCGCATGCCGGCCTTCGGATCGAGGACGAACTGGACTTCGATCGGCGTGTTCCAGAATTCTCGGGCCAGATCGGAGATGCGGCCCGAAAACTGGCTCTTGACCCAATCCAGCTTGAAGCGGTTCGGCGCGGCGATGGACAGCGTGTTCGCCGACGCATCGAAGGCCACCGGGGCCAAGGGTTTGATCCACGTCACGTACTGCTGGGGCGTCAGCTCGCGCTCCAGCAGTGCGGAACAGTGTTGCCAGAAATCGTTCATCAAGTAGCTGTCGTTTTTTGCATGCACAGCGCGGCTCGCCGGCGCCCTTGTCGCGGTCGCGCAACAAGGCCCGAAGCGGTCGTGCGAGCGTGCCTCGGACACCTGCGTCACAGTCCTGGAGGGGCAGGCGGGCGCCGAAGCGGCGTGCGGGATTCTTGGAGATAAGGCGAGATTCTAACGCCAAACGCGGCCACAGCGGGACTTATCCACAGGCTGGGATTGTGGGGCGCGGGGCCGGATCGGAGTGGGCCGGCACAGGCGGACGACTCCTAAAGTATTGACCGTCAAGAGAAAAACGGTTTAAATAGCGGGTTCCGCGAAAACCAATCCTGTATTCCCGGCGATTGCGTTCGCCCGAATGCCTCCGGTTAAGGGCACGCGGTCCCCTGAATTTCGACATTCTCGAACAAGTGAGAACATCATGAAACGTACTTACCAACCGTCCGTGACGCGCCGCAAGCGCACCCATGGCTTCCGTGTCCGCATGAAGACGGCAGGCGGCCGCAAGGTCATCAACGCTCGCCGCGCGAAGGGCCGCAAGCGCCTCGCCATCTAAGGCAGGTTGCGCGCTGTGTCCGCCGTCCGCAGTTCTGCGGAAGGTGCCGTCGAGCCGGGTGCGAATCCGTCGCAGACGAAAGCCGCCTTCCCGAAAGCTGCGCGACTTCTGAAAACGGATGAATTTTCATCCGTTTTTCGTTTGCGCCCCTGGCGGCGCTCCGCGCACTTCGTGATTTACGGCAAGCCGACCGGCCAGCCCGCGCGTCTGGGGCTCGTCATCGGCAAGAAGTATGCGCCGCGAGCGGTGACCCGTAACCTCGTGAAGCGGCTGGCGCGCGATGCGTTTCGCTTGCGCCGGGCCGAATTCGCCGGTTACGACCTGCTGCTGCGGCAGCACACGCGCTTCGACAAGAAAGCGCTGCCGAGCGCGGCTTCCGCCCCGCTCGCGGTGATGTGTGCGGCCGAGATCCGCGAGCTGCTCGACAAGGCAGCCCGGGAAATCGCCCGCCGCGCGTCGAAGCCCGCGTCCGAGTGACGCATCCGTGCCCGGTGCGGCGTTCGCGCCCGCCCGGCCGGTTTTGACGCGGCGTCGTACGGCGCCGCCCAAGGTATGAAAACGGTATTGATCGCCTTGCTGCGCTTCTACAAGGTTGCCGTGAGCCCGATGCTCGGCAACCGTTGCCGTTTTTATCCTTCCTGTTCGGATTACGCGCGCGAGGCAATCCAGTATCATGGCGCCGCGCGCGGCACGTATCTCGCCGTCAGGCGCGTGTGCCGATGCCATCCGTTTTCCGCGGGCGGCATCGACCTCGTCCCGCCGCCCAACTCCGACACTCGCGCTCGCGGCGAAGCCGACGCGCGGTCCCATCGACTCTGAGACAACGCATGGATATCAAACGCACCGTCCTATGGGTGATCTTCTTCATGTCAGCTGTCATGCTGTACGACAACTGGCAGCGGGACCATGGACGCCCGTCGATGTTCTTCCCGAGCGCCACGCACACGGCCCCGGCCGCTGCCGGCGGCGCATCGGGCACGGGCGCGACGACCGCAGGTGACGTGCCTGCCGCCGCAGCCGGCGCCGCACCGTCGACGACGGCCCCGGTCGCGCAGGCGCAGCTCGTGAAATTCTCGACCGACGTGTACGACGGCGAAATCGACACGCGCGGCGGCACGCTCGCGAAGCTGACGCTGAAGAAGCAGGGCGACGGCAAGCAGCCCGACCTGTACATCACGCTGTTCGACCACACGGCCGGCCACACGTATCTCGCACGCACGGGCCTGCTCGGCGGCGATTTCCCGAACCACAACGACGTCTACACGCAGGTCAATGCGGGCCCGACGTCGCTGACGGGCGATCAGAACACGCTGAAGCTGTCGTTCGAATCGCCGGTGAAGGGCGGCGTGAAGGTCGTGAAGACCTACACGTTCACGCGCGGCAGCTACGTGATCGGCGTCGACACCAAGATCGACAACGTCGGCACGGCGCCCGTCACGCCGACGGTCTACATGGAACTGGTGCGCGACAACACGGCCGTCGAAACGCCGATGTTCTCGCACACGTTCCTCGGGCCGGCGGTCTATACGGACGCGAAGCACTTCCAGAAGATCGACTTCAGCGACCTCGACAAGAACAAGGCGAACTTCGAGAAGTCCGCGGACAACGGCTGGGTCGCGATGGTGCAGCACTACTTCGCGTCGGCCTGGATTCCGCAGCAGGGCGCGAAGCGCGACATCTACGCCGAAAAGATCGATCCGGCGCTGTACCGTGTCGGCGTGAAGCAACCGGTCGCCGCGATCGCGCCGGGCCAGTCGGCCGACGTGCAGGCGCGCCTGTTCGCCGGTCCGGAAGAAGAGCGCATGCTCGAAGGCATCGCGCCCGGCCTGGAGCTCGTGAAGGACTACGGTTGGGTGACGATCATCGCGAAGCCGCTGTTCTGGCTGCTCGAGAAGATCCACAGCTACGTCGGCAACTGGGGTTGGGCGATCGTGCTGCTGACCGTGCTGATCAAGGCCGTGTTCTTCCCGCTGTCGGCGGCGAGCTACAAGTCGATGGCGCGCATGAAGGAAATCACGCCGCGCATGCAGGCGCTGCGCGAACGCTTCAAGAGCGATCCGCAGAAGATGAACGCCGCGCTGATGGAGCTGTACAAGACCGAGAAGGTCAATCCGTTCGGCGGCTGCCTGCCGGTCGTGATCCAGATCCCGGTGTTCATCTCGCTGTACTGGGTGCTGCTCGCCTCGGTCGAAATGCGCGGCGCGCCGTGGATTCTGTGGATTCATGACCTATCGCAGCGCGATCCGTTCTTCATCCTGCCGGTGCTGATGGCCGTGTCGATGTTCGTGCAGACGAGCCTGAACCCGACGCCGCCGGATCCGGTCCAGGCGAAGATGATGAAGTTCATGCCGATCGCGTTCTCGGTGATGTTCTTCTTCTTCCCGGCCGGCCTGGTGCTGTACTACGTCGTCAACAACGTGCTGTCGATCGCGCAGCAGTACTACATCACGCGCAAGCTCGGCGGCGTCAAGAAGAAGCCGGCCTGACGCCCGTTGCATTCGCGGGCGGCCAGCCGCCCGCGATGCTCGCAAAAAAGCCGCATGGTTCGTGACCATGCGGCTTTTTGTTTCCCGGCGACGGCAGCGCGCGCGGTTGCTGCCGTTCAGGCTTTCTTCGCTTCGGGTTTCGGATCGCCGTAGAACTGCTCGACCAGTTCCTGAACGAGGTAGCGCTGGTGGGGAGACAGCGCCTCGATCTTCGATGCGAGTTCGATCGTCTCGGGCGTCGGCGGATAGCGTTCGTCGCGCGGCAGCGGTTGCGGCGTCGGATGTTCGATCACGCTCGGCGACGGCCCGTAATGCAGCCAGTGCACTTCGACGCGCAACCATTCGGCAAGCGTTTCGAGTTTGTCCGACGTCGGGATCGTGCGGCCCGTCAACCATTTGTGCGCGGTTTGCGGCGAAACGGGATGCGTTCCGCGATGGCGCAGATTGAATCGGTTCGCCAGCTCCGTCGCGCCCGTGACCTTCTCCGGGCTGCGCCGCAGGGCAAATTTCAGGCGTTCCGAGAACGCGGCTTTTTCTTCGGATGTCGGCATGGGGAGATTGTGCAATTCCATCGCCGCGTCTCAGACAACCATATGAGATAAACGTATCTTATTCGGACGAATCCCGGCCCTGATCAGGATGGGCGGTGAAATTGAGGGACGCAGTGCCGAGCCCCTCCGGCACGCATACTTGTCCGAAATGGCCGGTGTGTGATGATGCCGGACTAATACTTGGCTTATCCCCGGCGGGATAAATTCGGGCGAGTCCGAATCCGGCGTCGCGGCCGGTGGCGGGCGAGCCGGCACGCTACAATGCCGGCGTTCCGATGCCCGAACTGTTGTGCGGGCGCGCCATTGACTCGCTGCTTACCCGATTTCTCCGATTCCCATGCTCGCTACCGATTCCGATCCGATCGTCGCCATTGCCACTGCTGCCGGCCGGGGCGGCATCGGGGTCGTCCGCGTATCGTTCGGGCGCGGCGGCGAGGCGGCCGCGCTGCCGCTGATCGACGCGTTGTGCGGGCAGAAGCTCGCGCCGCGTCATGCGAGCTACGTGCCGTTCCTCGACGCGCACGGCGCGCCGCTCGACCGCGGGATCGCGCTGTATTTCCCGGCGCCGCATTCGTATACCGGCGAGCACGTGCTCGAACTGCAGGGGCATGGCGGGCCGATCGTGATGCAGTTGCTGCTGCAGCGCTGCCTGGATGCGGGGCGCGGCTTCGGGCTGCGGCTCGCGGAGCCGGGCGAGTTCACGCGGCGCGCGTTCCTGAACGACAAGCTCGACCTCGCGCAGGCCGAGGCCGTTGCCGACCTGATCGAGGCGAGCACCGAGGCGGCCGCGCGCTCGGCCGGGCGTTCGCTCGACGGCGCGTTCTCGCGGCAGATCCATGCGCTCGTCGACGACGTGATCACGCTGCGGATGCTGGTCGAGGCGACGCTCGATTTTCCGGAGGAGGAAATCGACTTCCTGGAAGCGGCCGACGCGCGCGGCAAGCTCGCGAAGATCCGTGCGCAGCTCGCGCACGTGCTCGGCGATGCGCGGCAGGGTGCGCTGTTGCGCGAAGGGCTGTCGGTCGTGCTCGCGGGGCAGCCGAACGTCGGCAAGTCGTCGCTGCTGAATGCGCTGGCGGGCGCCGAGCTGGCGATCGTCACGCCGATCGCCGGAACGACGCGCGACAAGGTCGCGCAGACGATCCAGGTCGAAGGGATTCCGCTGCACATCATCGATACGGCCGGGCTGCGCGAGACGGAGGACGAAGTCGAGCGGATCGGCATTGCGCGCACGTGGAGCGAGATCGAGCGCGCGGATGTCGTGCTGCATCTGCTCGATTCGCGCACGGGGATGACGCCCGACGACGGGACGATCGCGGCGCGGTTTCCGGCCGGCGTGCCGGTGGTGCGCGTGCTGAACAAGACGGATCTGACCGGCGTGCCGGCAAGCGTCGAGCATCCGGCGGCGGAAGGTGATCTGACCGAGGTGCATCTGTCGGCGAAGCGCGGCGACGGCATCGACATGCTGCGCGCGGAGTTGTTGCGGATTGCCGGGTGGCAGGCGGGGGCCGAGGGCGTTTATCTGGCGCGCGAGCGGCATCTGATCGCGCTGCGGGCCGCGCAGGCGCATCTCGCGCAGGCGGCCGATCACGCGGAGCAGCGCGCGCAGTCGCTCGATCTGTTCGCCGAGGAGCTTCGGCTCGCGCAGGAGCAACTCAATTCGATTACCGGGGAGTTTACTTCGGATGATCTGCTGGGGGTGATTTTCAGCAGGTTTTGTATTGGGAAATAATCCTAGGGTTGTTGATCTCGTGGGGTGCCGCTTCATCTGCCTGCATCGTATCGGCACGCCCGGTCATACCTCTGTACGCTCCAGGACCGGGTAGCTGAATGGGGCAATGGGGCACTGTTTGCCTAAACGCCCTATTTGGGCAGTTTGGGGTCGACAACTCGGCGCAAACCTCTCGTGACGGCTCTGTCGTGCGATCGACTACCGCCGGCTCAACAAACCCTCGTGTTGCTCGTTCACCACGGGCCCATGCTTATGGCAAGCCGTCTGCTCGTCCGTCTCCAGATCTGGTTCGCAATTGAGCACGCCCAGTGGAGCCCGCGCCGCACCGTATCTCGTTGCGCCACGACCAACTGTGCGAAGGGATGCGAGCGCTCGCCTCGGCTCAAGTGGCCGACTCGAAGGTAATGGGCTAGCGATCTCAGCGGCCGGCGTATTTCGTTGACAGATAGACCTTAAGGGTCTAAATTGAATCGCGTTGGGTAACGCTCCGCGTAGCCCGCTACCTCCGAAAGGAACGACATTATGAATAGCATCGTATTTGCGCGAATTCCGCACGACCACGCTTATGGCCCTCAAATATTTCCCGCCGACGCCGGAAGACCTGCGTGCGCTGAAAGTGCGCCTCGGATTCACCGGCGAGCAGATGGCTCAGATGTTCGGATTGGCTGGCAACAGTCAGTGGCGAAAGTACACGGGGGGAGTCGAGCCGAGACCGATGTCGTTGCCGATGCTGTTCCTAGCGCTAGCACTGCAGGATCGTTCCGCGACTGTCGACGAAGTACTCGAGAAGTGTCGGGAGGTCGGTGCAACGATCGAGCTGGACGACGAGTAACCGCCGACTGCGTGCTTGCTGCTACCTTTCGGAATACTCTTCCCAAATCTGCCGATCCGCTCCCCCTCATACCGAGTGCCTGGTGGAACGGTCGGCCGTCGAAGCCCGTGATCACTCTCACATCCGAGCTATTCGAACTTACCGGTACCCGTGCTACAGAACACTGGCTGAATGTTTGCCCGGTGACGTACCTGAGCCGGTGGTGTCGGTCGATGTTCAGTAGACTAATCGCTAGCTTCGGTCGTATTCCCTCCCGTGCGGACGGCTGCGCAGCGTTCAAACGCCGCATTGAGGCCGCAATTCGCACCGACTGCAAAGTCTCGGAGGTGTGTGCATGAGAATCTCCGCCACCAAAATCATTCTTCGCTGTTTGCTCGGTGCAGTGAAGGCACATGCGTTTCCTGTGATCGCTGAGATCGGGCCTCGGGTGGGCCATGCGGCGCGTTGCGTAGAAAATTCGGAGGCGCATCATGCCTCAAAATGATGACACAACCTTATCTATCGAGGAGGCGCGCCGCGAACTGCTGCAGGCATCGCGTCAACTTAGTGTCTTGTTGCTCGATTTGTCGCTGGATCCCGAACGGGTGTTTGAACACTTTGCCGTACGTCGTGACGCCTTCTTCGAACTGTTGTCGGATCTGAGCGTTAAGATCAATATGCGCCTGGAGGAAATGCTTCGTGAGTGAAAGCGCGAGTCTTCCCGTCGAGAAGCGACTCGATGCCGTGCAAGGCAAAGCGGAAGGCTAGTGGGGGCATTGCCCTTGTCCACGTCGCTTGGCTCAAACGTCCTTCGAAGACCCAGATTATCAACGGAATATTCGCTGCGATATTCGGCGGCAGCGGCCCTAGGGAGAGCGCTCGTATTTCCAGATCGACATAGTCGAACTGCTGGACGAACCGCATCGATTAGATACCGATCGCCATCTAATCGAAGACGCGGACAAGGATGCGCATCTCGAGCGTCTCCACGACCAAAAGCGCGCCGCGCTGCAGGTATTTTTGATGCATGCCGAGCCGATTTCGCCGGCTTGATCGGGCGAAGGTCCGGATCGCTGCTCCGGACCCTTCGCCAACGTCAATCCCAATGACGATGATGGTGGTAATACCCGCCATCCCCGTAATACCCGCCACCATCAGGCACCACGATACAGCCGCTCAACAACACGGCGACGCCGGCAATCAGCAAAAGGGTCTTCTTCATCGCGTTCACCTGCTCGGGTTCGATATGGAACCCAGCATAGCGAGCGCCCGCAACACCGGCTGTAAGCGTTGGTATCCCTGTCACGCAATCCGTAACGGCGGATTATTCCGGTCACAATGACCGTAACAATTAGCCAAACAGCAGACGTTTTCAGGCGACGACGACCCGGTTTCGCCCCATATCCTTCGCCCGGTACAGCGCGGCATCGGCGGCTTCGATCAACGCGTCGGGCGTCGACAGATCCTCGGCCGCTACGGTCGCGCAGCCGATGCTGACGCTCACGCGCCCGGCCGGTGAATCTGGCATCGCGAGGTCGAGCCGCAGCACGGCTTCGCGCGCTTCGTCGGCCACGACCCGCGCACCGCGCGCGCCGGTGTTCGGCAGCACGATCGCGAATTCCTCCCCGCCGTAGCGCGCGACGATATCGGCCGGCCGCCGCACGGCGCCGGCCAGTGCATTCGCGACGGCGATCAGGCACGCATCGCCCTTCACGTGACCAAACGCGTCGTTGTACGCCTTGAAGTGATCGACGTCGACCATCAGCAGCGACAGCGGTTCGCCCTGCCGTCGCGCGTGCAGGAACAGCGTGTGGAAACGATCGTTGAAGTGGCTGCGGTTGAACGCGCCGGTGAGCCCGTCGCGCGCGGAAGAGCGGATCAGCGTCGCATGCGCTTCGAACAACTGCTGATACAGCATCGTCACTTCCCACGCGAGCACGCACACGAGTACGCCGGGCGTGAACATGCTGAACACGCGTGCGACATACCAGCCGACCGTGAAGCGGTTCGTCGTCAGCAGGTTCAGCGTCGTGTCGGTCAGGCACGCGAGCACCGCGATCGCGAGCCACAGGTCGAGCGTCGTGCGCAGCCGGCCCGTGATGAGCACGGCCACGAGCGCGAGCACGTTGAGGATCCATACGACGAGCGCGATGCCGTTGACGGGCAGCACGGCTGAGTCGCGGGGCGGATGGAACGCGGGTGGCAGCGACACGTTCAGCGCGAGCGCGCACAGGAGTGCCGCCGCGACGGCTGGGCCGCCGACGAGCGCGATCGTCCAGCGGCGCGTCGCTTTTTCGCCGACCGGGGCGCGCGTGAGCCGCTCGCGTGCGAACAGCGCGGCCATCACGAAGCACGGAAAGCCGGCATGCCAGAAGATCCACATCCATGCCGCGCTCTGCGGGCGCGCGCCGAGCAGGCCGTGCGGCGCGAACACGCCGGGAAAGGTGAGCAGTTGCAGCGCGACGGCAAGTGCGGTGAACGCATAGGCGCCGCCGAGCGCCCCGAGCACGGGCTGGCGCGTCACGGTGAACTGCGCGCCGAGGAAGAACGCCGCGATGCTGGCGGTCGTGAACACGGTGAGCGCGCACATCGGCATGAACGGCTCGACGGCCGGCAGCGCGACGTTCGCGTGCGGCGCGGCGATCCCAAGCGCAAGCAGGATGACGAGCGCCGTCAGCGCGCCGAACCACAGCTGACGTTGCGTCGTGTGCTGGATCAGGATGCCTTCCATGGAGTCCCCCGGACACGCGTGCTCGAACACCCGATCTTGCGCCGAGCGGCATGCATCCGGTCGCGGCGCGACCGGCGCGGTCCGATCCTATCTCGTTATTGGTATCCGCTCAAATGCCGAGCCCCGGGCCGAAGTTGCCGGCGACGCAGCGCGTGACGGCGTCGACGTCCGCGTAATCCTGTTCGGGCAGGCCATCGAGCATCGACAGCACGTCGTTGCTGGCGCCGGCCTCGCGCGCGGCGTCGACGATCGTATCCTTGTTCGCCGGATAGCGGACGGCCGCCAGCACATCGGCGATCTGCAGGTCGATCGTTTCGTTCGGGATATCGTGTGGAGGAAGGGCGGGCTTGTCGTTCACGTCGGTGTCTCGCGGGTTGGGCGGGAATCGGATCGAAGCGCAAGAATCGTGCACCGCCTGCTACCCGGCCCAGGATGGCCCGGCGGGCGCGTGCGGATCGACGAGGATCGGCGTCAATGCCCGCGTCGCACGCGGCGCCACGGATGCTTCCAGTCGATGTGCGGTGCGTTCTCGTCGCGCGGATGCTGGCGGCGATGCTCCTGCCAGAGTTCGTCGGAAAACAGCGCAGCCACGATGACCAGCGGGAGCACGAGGAAAATGCCGAGTATGACTTGCTCGATCACGATAGCCTCCTTGCGGTGGCGGGAACCTTGCTCCCATTCTAGGCTCTGAACTGCGCCCGCGTTCAATTTCTTACAGTGCGAGACGGGCCGGGCGCGGCCGTGCCGCGCCGGCGTTCCGCACGTGCGCCGGCATCGAACAGGACATGAACATGCAACTCCAGAACGATACCCACACGCTCGCGCTACGACCGCTGGAGCGCCAGGACCTGCGCTTCGTCCACGAGCTGAACAACGACGCGAAGATCATGCGCTACTGGTTCGAGGAGCCGTACGAAACCTTCTCGGAACTGTCGCAACTGTACGACCGCCACGTGCACGACCAGCGTGAGCGCCGGTTCGTCGCGGTCGATGCGCAAGACGAACTGGTCGGCCTCGTCGAGCTGATCGAGCTGGACTACATCCACCGTCGCGGCGAGTTCCAGATCATCATCGCGCCGCACTGCCAGGGGCGCGGCTACGCGGGCCAGGCGACGCGTCTCGCGGTCGAGTACGCGTTCAAGGTGCTGAACATGCGCAAGCTTTACCTGATCGTGGATACGTCGAACGCGGCGGCGATCCATGTGTACGAGAAATGCGGATTCCAGCACGAGGCCGAATTGAAGGAAGAATTTTTCGGGAATGGCGCGTATCACAACGCTTATCGGATGTGCATCTTCCAGCACGATTATTTCGCGCGTCAGCCAATCGGGCTGAATAAAGCAGGGTAAACACCACACTGGTAAAAGGCGCTTGCGACGGGGCTTCGCAGGTGCCGAACGGATGCGGGGAACTACGGATAAATACGGATGCGCTTATATCTGGCATTTTTCTTGTTTCAGGTAAAAGCGATTCCGCGCTGCGGTAAAGTCGAATCGTTTCGGATGACTTTATGTGCAACGCATCAAAATGATCCGGATAGCGAAATGGATTATCCAAACCGTTCAATCGTCGCATTGTAAATTTGCTGAAAGCCTTGCCGGGTAACGCTTTCCGCCCGGCGGCGCGGGCCGGCGCATCGTTCGGCAGCCCGTGCCGCCCGCGCGTGTCGCGCCAAAAGCGGGCTGCGCACGGGGTGCGACAATCCGCCGCTATTGCGGTCGCACAACAAATGTGCTTGCTATCGTTTGCCGGTCTTCTAAAGTGAAAAACGTGGGTTCACGATCACCTTTAAACACATAGCTAACCCAGCCTGGTGCCCGCAAGCCTGGAGACAGAACATGATGAAGCGTACCGGTGTCCTTTTTGCCCTTGTCGGCGCATTTTGCGCTGTGTCGATTGCCCAGGCCGGCGGCGATTCGGCCGTCAAGCCGAAACAGGAAATCCAGCTGACGAAGAACGCATGGGGCTGCCTGTCGAAAGACAATCTGGACTCCGTACTGAGTCACGAACGTGACGGCAAGTCGCAGGCGAAGCAGCAGTACTTCGACGACTTCCGCTGCCTGTCGGTGCCGGAAGGCCAGCGCTTCCGCGTGGTATCGGTCGAGCAGGGCGACGTGCAGTTCGTCAGCGCCGACAACAGCGACCAGCAAGGCCTCTGGACCGATTCGCGCTTCGTCAAGCAGTAACCGTCCACTCACCGCGCCGTCGCACGACGCGCGAGCGCGCCGGCCTGTCGGGCCGGCGGCGCGAATCGAACACGGCCCGGCCCATGCCGGGCCGTTGTACTGTGGATCGCGCATGAAGCACGCCGGACGGCGCGCATTCGGTATCATCACGGCCCGACCGAACCGAATGCCCGCCCGGGCCGCATCCGCATGGCGCTGAAATCCACGATCTACAAAGCCGAACTGCAAATCGCCGACATGGATCGGCATTACTACGCCGATCACGCGCTGACGGTGGCGCGCCATCCGTCGGAAACCGACGACCGGATGATGGTGCGCATCGTCGCGTTCGCGCTGTTCGCGCACGAGCGGCTCGAATTCTGCAAGGGGCTGTCGGACGTCGATGAGCCCGATCTGTGGCAGAAGGACCTGACGGGCGCGATCGACGTATGGATCGAGGCCGGCCAGCCGGACGAACGGCGCATCTCGAAGGCGGCCGGCCGTGCCGGGCAGGTCACGGTGATCGCCTACGGCGGCAAGACGTCGGAGATCTGGTGGCAGGGCGTGCGCAGCAAGGTCGAACGGCTGCGCAACGTGCAGGTGCTGTCGCTCGCCGACGGCGTCGCGGCTGCGCTCGGGCGGCTCGCGGAGCGCACGATGCGCCTGCAGTGCACGGTGCAGGACGGCGCCGCATGGATCTCGAGCGCCGATCACGATCCGGTCGCGGTCGAGTGGACGGTACTGAAGGCGCGCGCCGACGCGTGACGGCCCGCGCGCCGGCCGCGTTCAGCCGAGCGCGGCCGGCGGCCCCTTGAATTCGACCATGTTTCCTTCGGGATCGAACAGGTAGATCGACGGCCCGTAGCCGCCGGCGCCGTAGCGTTGCGCCGGCGCTTCCGGCCGCGCGCCATGCGCGGCGAAATGGGCGATCAATGCGTCGGGATCGAACGGCTCGACGCGCAGGCACAGGTGGTCGAGGTTGCGCCCGGTGCCGGGCGGGCCGCTGTCGGGGCGGTCGATCGGGCCGCCGACCGCGAGCAGGTCGATCAGTGCATCGCCGGCGCGCAGCTGCACGAGGCCCAGGTCGGGCTGCTCCTTCTCCACATGGCAACCGACGGCGTCGCAGTAAAAACGTGTCATTGCCGCCATGTCGGTCACGCGCAGCACGATGTGATCGATTCCGCGGATGGTGGGCTTCATGGGCGGGCACTCCTTCGCAGTCGACGAGCATCGAGTGTAGACGCAACGCGCCTGCGCTGCCGGCCGGAGCGCGGCACAATCGACGGACGAAAAAAAGCCCGTTCACGCAGAGCGGAACGGGCTTAATCCATATCAGGAGGAGACATGGAGGAGACAGTTCCAACTATACACACGGCGATGGTGCGACGCAATATTCCGATTGCAAAAAAACGTCAGGACGACGATTTGTCGCATCCGCACTGCAGCAAAATGATGACGCGACGATGACGAAAGCCATGCGGGAGCGGCTGTCGCGCGCGTTTCGTCGGATTTATTTTTAGCGATGCGGCCCCGATTCATCGGTACGAATCACAGAGCAAGATTCAGGGCGCGACGGCATGTGCCGATGTCTAGAGTAGGCACCGTCTACACTAGAGAGTGCGAGGTTCAAATGAAAACCGCCTATCCGACCGACGAGGCCCGCTGGGCCGCCGTGACCGAACGCGATCCGCATGCGGATGGCGCGTTCTTCTATGCCGTCAGCACGACCGGCGTGTTCTGCCGGCCGACCTGCGCGTCGCGCCAGCCGCGCCGCGAGAACGTGTCCTTTTTCGCCGATCCGGCGGCCGCGCGCGCGGCCGGCTTCCGGCCCTGCAAGCGTTGCCAGCCGGAAGGGCTGCCGCGCGAGCTGGAAATCGTCAATCGCGCGTGCGCGGTGCTCGACGCGCACGCGGAGCGGCTCACGCTGCAGCAGTTGAGCGATGCCGTGCACGTGAGCCCGTTCCACCTGCAGCGGCTCTTCAAGCGCGTGGTCGGCGTGTCGCCGCGGCAGTACCAGGCCGCGCAGCGCGGCGCCGCGCTGCGGCAGGCGCTGCAAAGCGGGCAGCCGGTCACGCAGGCGGCCGTCGACGCGGGTTTCAATTCGCCGTCGCGGCTCTATGCGTCGGTGCCGCGCGAATTGGGGATGGCGCCGTCGTCCTTCCGCCGCCAGGGCGCGGGCTTGCGGATCGACTATGCGACCGCGCCGACGTCGCTCGGCACGGTGCTCGTCGCCGCCACCGAACAGGGCATCTGCCGGATCGCGTTCGGCGACGACGCGGCGTCGCTCGTCGGCGAGCTGAAGGCGGCGTTCGCGCGGGCCGAACTGGTCGAATCGCCGGCCCGGCTCGCGCCGTTCGTCACGCAGATCCGCGCGTACCTCGACGGCACGCGGCACGCATTCGACCTGCCGCTCGACATCGCGCCGACCGCGTTCCAGCAGCGCGTGTGGGAAGCGCTAACGCACATCCCGTACGGCGAAACGCGCAGCTATTCGGAGATCGCCGAGGCGCTCGGCTCGCCGCGCGCGGTGCGGGCGGTCGCGTCCGCGTGCGCGTCGAATCCGGTCGCGCTCGCGATCCCGTGCCACCGCGTCGTGCAAAAGGGCGGTGCGCTCGCCGGCTATCGCTGGGGCGTGCGCCGCAAGGCGACGCTGCTCGCGGCCGAGGCGCGTCATATCCACGACAACGATGAAGCCGAAGCCGAGACGGAGGGCAGTGCGGTTTGAGTATCGAGACGACGACGATCAAGTCCCTCGCGAACGGCGGCCCAGTGCCGCCGTCCGCGCAGATGGAGCTGCGCTACAAGGCGCCGTACGACTGGGCGCGCGTGCTGCGCTTCTTCAGCGGGCGCGCGATTCCGGGCGTCGAGCAGGTCGCGGACGGCGTGTATCGCCGCATCGTCGACCTGCACGGCATTGCAGGCCGGCTCACCGTCGCGAAACACCCGCGCAAGCATTGCCTGATCGCGACCGTCGAAGGGGCGCTCGCGCGTCACGTCGACGATGCGTTCGCCGCACGCGTCGCGACGATGTTCGACCTCGGCGCCGATCCGGCCGCGATCGGCGGCGGGCTCGCGCGCGACCCTTGGTTCGCGCCGCTCGTCGAGGCCGCGCCGGGGCTGCGCGTGCCGGGCGCGTGGTCGGGGTTCGAGCTGGCCGTGCGCGCGATCGTCGGCCAGCAGGTGAGCGTGAAGGCCGCGACGACGATCGTCGGCCGGCTCGTCGAACGGGCCGGCGAACGCGTGATTCATGAAGACGACGGCGCGCCCGCGTGGCGTTTCCCGACACCCGACGCGCTGGCCGCGTGCGATCTCGACAAGATCGGGATGCCCGGCAAGCGCGTGGCGGCGCTGACCGGCGTGGCGCGCGCGGTGGCGGCGGGCGACGTGCCGGTCGACCGCGCGCATGCCGATCTCGCGACGCTGCGCAGCGCATGGCTCGAGCTGCCCGGCATCGGCCCGTGGACCGTCGAATACATTGCGATGCGCGCGTGGCGCGACCCGGACGCGTGGCCGGCATCCGATCTCGTGCTGATGCAGTCGATCGCCGCGCGCGACCCGGCGCTCGACCGGCTCACCAGCCAGAAGCGCCGCACCGAAGGCTGGCGGCCGTGGCGTGCGTATGCGGCGCTGCATCTGTGGAACGAAGTGGCCGACCGGGCGGGCGGCGCGCGCGGCGGGTAAGCGCGGCGGCCCGCCACCGGGCGCGACCGCAACGCGGCCGGGCTGCAACCCGTTGCGCACACGGCGCCGGCATGCGGCAAGCGCCGGCGTGATGCGGCCCGTCATGGCGAGTTCGCGCGAACGGCGTCGGCCGGACGTTGCGCGTGCGATGCGTGCGTACGCGTCGTTTCGCGATCCAATCGCCGACAAGGTTGCACTTGCCGCTGCTCGTTCGCCGTTCGCGTTCCGTCCGACGAATGGCGCTGGCCGGCGTGCCGATCGGCGTCGTCCGGAACCGGCGATACCGGCCGGGACGGCCGCGCCCGGCCCGTCCGACGGCCCGCTCAGGCCCGCGCGCCGTGCCCGCGGCCACCTCAAGCGCGGGTTCCGGCGAGATGTTAAAGTGCCCGCTACCAACGAAGCGACCAACAATCCAGCCGGCCGCGCGCGGCGTTCTGCGCGCGGCCGTCACGCACTTGCGTCTCCATGTCGAACACCATGACTCACCGCCAGTCCGAACTGCTGCTGAATCGCCTCGACGCGCTGAGCTCGGGCCCGACGCGGCAGCATCTGCCCGACGGCCTGCGCGGCATCGAAAAGGAAAGCCTGCGCGTGACGCGCGACGGGATGATCGCGTTCACGCCGCATCCGCGCGCGCTCGGTTCGGCGCTCACGCATCCGGCGCTGACGACCGACTATTCCGAAGCGCTGATCGAACTGATCACGCCCGCGGAGCGCGACGCCGCGCTCACGCTCGAACGCCTCGACGATCTGCATCGCTACGTCTATGCATCCCTCGGCGACGAGATGCTGTGGAGCGACTCGATGCCCGGCCTGCTGCCGGCCGACGATCAGATCCCGATCGCCGACTACGGCACGTCGAACATCGGCCGCCTGAAGACGGTGTACCGGCGCGGCCTCGCGTATCGCTACGGCCGCACGATGCAATGCATCGCCGGCATCCACTACAACTACTCGCTGCACGAGGAAGTGTGGCGGCGCCTGCATGCGGAAGAAGGGTCGACGGCGACGCTCGTCGATTACCAGTCGGAACGCTATCTCGCGCTGATCCGCAACTTCCGCCGCCGCAGCTGGCTGCTGATGTACCTGTTCGGCGCGTCGCCCGTGCTCGACACGAAGTTCCTGCGCGGCAAGCCGCACAAGCTCGACACGTTCGACGCCGATACGCTGTATCGGCCGTATGCGACCAGCCTGCGGATGAGCGATCTCGGCTACTCGAACACGACGGCCCAGGCCGCGCTGCACGTCGACTACAACACGCTGCCCGGCTATCTCGACGCGCTGTCGAAGGCCGTCAGCGAGCCGTATCCGGCGTACGAGGCGATCGGCACGCATCGCGACGGCGAGTGGATCCAGATCAACACGAACGTGCTGCAGATCGAGAACGAGTTCTACTCGACGATCCGGCCGAAGCGCGTCACGTATTCGGGCGAGCGGCCGCTGCATGCGCTCGCGTCGCGCGGCGTGCAGTACATCGAGGTGCGCTGTCTCGACATCGATCCGTTCGAACCGACCGGCATCGCACTGGAGACCGCGCGCTTCCTCGACGCGTTCCTGCTCGCCTGCGCGCTCGACGAAAGCGCGCCGCTCGACTGCGACGCGTACAAGGAAGCGAACGCGAACTTCGGCAGCGTGACGCTGGATGGCCGCAAGCCGGGGCTCACGCTGATGCGCGACGGCCAGCCGGTCGCGCTGCAGGCGTGGGCGGACGCGCTGATGGCCGATATCGACATCGTCGGCCGCCGTCTCGACGACATTCGCGGCGGCGACGAGCATGCGCGCGCGATTGCCGCGCAACGCGAGAAGCTCGCCGACCCGGAGCGCACGCCGTCCGCGCGCGTGCTGCGCACGATGCGCGAGAACGGTCAGTCGTTCCTCGCCTTCGCGCTCGCTCAAAGCGAAGCGCATGCCGCGCATTTCCGCGCGCACCCGCCTTCGGCCGAGATGCTGCGCACCGAGCAGGCGCTCGCCGCGAAGTCGCTGGCCGAGCAGGCCGAGCTTGAAGCGAAGGAGGCCGGATCGTTCGACGCGTTCGTCGCCGCCTATCGCGCCTATACGCTGAACCGCTTCAGCGTGTGACGATCGCGCATGCGGCCGGCGCACGGTGCGCCGCGCCGCGATGCGATTGCAATCCGGTTCCGTCGACGATCAGTGATGGGCGTATGTGCCGCGATCGGCCGCGTGCGGTAGCGCCGGCTTCGCCGATTCCGCGTGGGCCTGGCCATCGCTGCCGTAACCGGCAGCGTCGCCCCCGCCCTCGCCGCGCGCCTGCGCCGCACGTTGCATGACCGCCTGCATGTTCCGCGGAAAGTCGGGACTGCTTGCGAGGCTCGTCCGGTAGCCGGCGGCCTGCAGTTCCGCGAGTTCCTGGCGGACTTGCGCGCGCGTGAGCGTCGACGCGGCTTGCGCGTGAGCGGCGAACGCTGCGCCGATCAGCACGAGCGCGCATGCCGCGTGTTTCTTCATCATCATCGTATTTGCTCCGTGGGGTTCCGGTGCCGCGCCATCGCCGGCGCGGCCGGAAACGTGCAGCCAGTCTAGGCTTCGGACGCCAAACGAAACATCCTCGCGGCTGGCAGTCACCTTTTCCGGTCGCGCAACATTGCGCGGGTACCGGCATCGCGCGGCCACCCTCGAGCCGGCCGCGACGGGTTTTCTGTCGAACGCGACAGCGGCACGCCATCTGCCGGCCATCGTGCGGCGGCGGATCCGCATCGACTCGCCCGCATCGGGCTTCTCCCCCCTTGTACAAGCGCGTCGCGCCTCCTAACCTCTTTTAAGCGACCGATCGGTTGGCCGCGCAACGTCGTTGCGTGCGCAAGCGCCCGATCGTAGTCGCGACTGCAGGACATCGACTTGTACCGAGCCCGGCGCATCGACATGCGAACCCGGGCCGGCCGCACAAGGCATGGGACCCGAGTACGCGCTGAAGCGCCAACTCGGGTCGACATCTGGAGACACGATGAATCCCACCGACGCCCTACCGCCCGGCATCGTCTTCGCGCAACCGTTGACGCCGGTCGCCCACTCGCTGTTCCTGTCGTTCCTCGTCGCGACGATCCCGATCGCGGTCGCGCTGGTCGCGCTCGGCGTGCTGCGCCGCCCCGCGTGGCAGGCGTCGCTCGCCGGGCTCGTCGCGGGCCTCGCGGTCGCGATCGGCGCGTGGGGGATGCCGGCCGGGCTCGCGTTCAACGCGGTCGGCGCCGGCATGGCGCTCGCGGTCGTGCCGGTGATGTGGATCGTCTTCAACGCGCTGTTGCTGTACAACATCGCGGTGAAGTCCGGCCGCTTCGACCAGTTCCGGCAGTGGATGCTCGACAACCTGCCCGACGATCGCCGCCTCGTGCTGCTCGTCGTCGCGTTCTCGTTCGGCTGTCTGCTCGAAGGGATCTCCGGGTTCGGCACGCCGGTCGCGATCACGAGCGCGCTGCTGATCGCGCTCGGCTTTCCCGCGCTCGAAGCGCTCACCTATACGCTGCTGTTCAACACGGCGCCGGTCGCGTTCGGCGCGCTCGGCGTGCCGATCACCGTGCTCGGTGCGGTCACGTCGCTGCCGCCCGCGACGCTCGCGCAGATGGTCGGCCGCCAGTTGCCGTTCTTCGCGCTGCTGCTGCCGTTCTACGTGGTCGGCGCATACGGCGGCTTGCGCTCGATCGCGAAGCTGTGGCCCGCGCTGCTCGTGTCCGGCGGCAGCTTCGCGATCGCGCAGTTCGTCACGTCGAACTTCCTCGGCTACCAGCTAACCGACGTGCTGTCGTCGCTCTCGTCGCTGATCGTGACGATCGGCTTCCTGCAGTTGTGGAAGCCGCAGCCCGATCCGCAATACGCGCTCGCGCGCAGCGTGCCGGCCGCGGCCGGCGCCGCGCGCGCGGGCTTCGGCGGCTGGTTGCCGTGGCTCGTCGTGTCGGTGGTCGTGATCGTCTGGGTGCACGCGAACATCGCGGCGATCGGCGACGTGAAGATCAAGTGGCCGGGGCTGCACAACGCCGTGTACGTGTCGCTGTACCACAAGCCGTATGCGGCGATCTGGGATTTCCAGCCGCTCGGCACGGGCACCGCGATCCTCGTGTCGGCGATCGTCACGGCCGCGCTGACGCGCACCGGCCCCCGCGCGTTTGTCGAATGCGTGGTGAAGACGTGGCGCCAGACGTGGATCGCGATCGTCACGGTGATGATGATCGTCGGGCTCGCGTACCTGCTGAACTACTCGGGCATCAGCTACACGCTCGGCACCGGCGTCGCGTCGACGGGCGCGCTGTTCCCGCTGGTGTCCGCATCGCTCGGCTGGATCGCCGTGTTCCTGTCCGGCAGCGACACGTCGGGCAACGCGCTGTTCGGCAACCTGCAGGTCGTCGCCGCCCGGCAGCTCGGCCTCGATCCGGTGCTGATGGCCGCGACCAACTCGTCGGGCGGCGTGATGGGCAAGATGATCTCGCCGCAGAACATCGCGACGGGCGTGTCGACGACGGACCTGAAAGGGCAGGAGGGCGTCGTGTTCGCGCGCACCTTCTGGCACAGCGTGATCCTCACGCTGTTGCTCGGCGTGCTGGTGTTCCTGCAGCAGCACGTGCTGACCTGGATGATTCCGGCGCTGCCGAAGTGACGCGCGGCGCCACGACAGAAGGAAGGCACGAGGAAAGCAACGAGGGAAGGCGCGGGAAAAGCGCCACGTAGTATGCGGAAGCGGCGAGCGCGCGGTGGCTCAGCGCGCGTTCGCCCGCCGCATCGTTCGTCCGGGTTCGACCGCGCCGGCCGCTTCGCCGTCGTCCGGCAGGATGCACGCGAGGAACGCGTCGATCGCGGGGCTCTGGCGGCGCGCTTTCAGGTAGTACACGTATTCGTCGATCGTCGTATCGACACCGCGCAGCGCGATCACGCGCAGGTCAGGATGGCGCTCGGCTTCGCCGCGCGGAAACAGGCTGCCGCCCACCCCATGCAGGATCGCCTCGCGAATCGCTTCGCGGCTGCCGATCTCGGCGACCGAGGCGGCCGCGACGCCGGCCGCCGCGAGGATCGTCTCCGTGCAGCGGCGCGTGACCGAACCTTCCTCGCGGATCAGCAGCCGCACGTCGGCGAGTTGCGCCGGGGCGATCGAATCGAACCGCGCGAGCGGATGACGGCGGTGCACGACGAGCACCAGCGGATCGGTCGAGATCACCTTGCGTTCGAGGCCGTCGGCGTCGTTGCGCTGCGACGAGACCGCGAGATCGATGCGGAACTCCTGCAGCGCCTGCAGGATTTCCTCGGAGTTGCCGATCCGGCACGTCAGCGCGATCGACGGATGCGCGCTCGAGAAGCGGCCGACCGCATCCATGATGTAGTACGGGCCCGTCGCGCCGATCCGCAGGTGGCCTTCGAACAGGCCGCCGACGTTGCGCAGCATGATGTCGGCCTGCGCCTCGAGCGCGATCATCTTCTCGACGAGCGGCAGCAGCTCGATGCCCGTCTCGGTTACTTCGAGCTTGCGGCCGCTGCGGTAGAACAGCTCGACGCCGTACAACTGCTCGACCTGCCGGATCTGCGCGGCAATCGTCGGCTGGCTCACGCCGAGGTGGCGCGCGGCGCGCGTGATGCTGCCCTGCCGGACGGTCGCGTGGAACGCCTTCAGCTGATCGAACACGTGTCGGCTTCTCCCCCCTCTTCATCGCGCGTCAGCGTAGCGCGTGCATGTGTCGGCCGCATGAAAGGCGCGGCGTGCGCGGCTTCGAAAAAAAGCTGGGGGTGAGCGCAAGAAACCTGCGGGAACCGGTCACGGCCGGGACATGCCGGTGCGGGGTAATAACGGCGACGCAGATCGCCGGCCCCGCTCGCCCGGCGCCCCCACTCCCCCGACCACAAGGCTCTCTTCATGTCCTCGAACAATCGACGCGATTTCCTGCGCCTCGCCGCGCAGTCGGCCGGCGCGATGGCCGCCTATGCGGGCTTCCCGCCCGCGATCCGCAATGCGCTGGCGATGCCGGCCGCCTATCGCACCGGCACGATCCGCGACGTCGAGCACGTCGTGATCTTCATGCAGGAAAACCGTTCGTTCGACCATTACTTCGGCGGGCTGCGCGGCGTGCGCGGCTTCGACGATCCGCGTCCGCACCTGCTGCCGAACGGCGCGCCGGTGTGGCAGCAACCGCCGGCGTCGGTGTTCACGAAGAACTACCATTCGCGCGGGCTCGATCCGTCGGCGCCGTACGTGCTGCCGTTCTATCTCGATCCGAAGCAGACGACCGAATTCCAGCCGGGCACGAACCACGGCTGGAGCAGCGGCCACCTGTCCTGGAACAACGGCCAGTGGGATCAGTGGGTGAACCAGAAGCAGGACGTGCTGACGATGGGCTACCTGAAGCGCCAGGATCTCACGTACCACTACGCGCTCGCCGACGCGTTCACGATCTGCGATTCGTACTTCTGCTCCGCGCATGCGGACACCGCGCCGAACCGCATCTACCTGTGGACCGGCACGGTCGACTCGCGCAACGTCTACGGCAGCGCGCCGAACGGCCCGGGCATCGGCGAGCGCAACGACGTGAACGGCTACACGTGGACGACCTACGCCGAACGCCTGGAGGACGCGAAGATCAGCTGGAAGGTGTACCAGGGCGGCACCGGCATCCCGGGCGACCCGACCGACAACTACACCGACAACTCGCTGATGTTCTTCAAGAAGTTCCAGGTGAAGGAGGGCGCGAGTGGCCCGCTGGTCGACAAGGGCGCGTCGAACCACACGCTCGCCGAACTGAAGGCCGACGTGCAGGCCAACCGCTTGCCGCAGGTGTCGTGGATCGTGTCGCCGTACAAGTACAGCGAACACCCGCAGGCGTCGCCGACCGACGGCGCGTTCTACATCAACATGGTGCTCGAGGCGCTGACGTCGAACCCCGAGGTGTGGGCGAAGACGGTGTTCATCCTCAACTACGACGAGAACGACGGGCTGTTCGACCACGTCGTGCCGCCGGTGCCGCCGGTCACGAGCGGCGTGGGCGGCCAGGGCATCGTGTCGTCGAACCTGCTGTCGAACCTCGGCGACGAGCTGCTCGACCTGAACAAGTACCCGGGCGAAATGAGCCCGCTCGTGCCGGGCGCCGATCCGGGCGGCATCCAGCCGATCGGCCTCGGGCCGCGCGTGCCGCTGATCATCATCTCGCCGTGGACGAAGGGCGGCTGGGTCTGCTCGGAGACGTTCGACCATACGTCGGTGCTGCGTTTCCTCGAAGCGCGTTTCGGCGTGAAGGAGCCGAACATCAGCGCGTGGCGCCGGTCGATCTGCGGCGACCTCACGTCGGCGTTCGATTTCTCCGCGCGCCCCGACACGCGCACGGTGAGCTTCACGGTGCCGCAGCACATCGCGACGGCCGGCCAGGCGTACCAGGTGCCCGCGCAGCAGTCGATGCCGACGCAGGAACCCGGCACGCGTCCGGCGCGTGCGCTGCCGTACGAGCTGTTCGTGCACAGCCGCGTGGGCGCGCATGACGATACCGTGTCGCTCGACTTCGCGAACACCGGCGACGCCGGTGCCGCGTTCTACGTGTACGACCGGCGCAACCCGGCGACGCCGCCGCGCCGCTACGCGGTGTCCGCGCACGACCGCTTCGTCGATACGTGGAGCACGTCGGCCGCGCGCGGCGAGTACCATCTGGCCGCCTACGGCCCGAACGGCTATCTGTGCGAGTTCCAGGGCAACACGCGGCTCGCCGCGGACGGCCGCCACGCGAACCCCGAAGCGAAGATCGGCTACGACGTGCGCAACCGTCACGTGTACCTGCAACTGCGCAACAGCGGGCGCGCGACCTGCCGCGTGACGGTCGACAACGCGTACAGCCATGCGCCGGCGCGCACCTACACGCTGGAGCCGGGCGAGCGCGTCGAAGGGCACTTCGAGCTGTCGTCGAGCCACGGCTGGTACGATCTGACGATCACCGCGACCACGCTGCGCGGCGGCGACGACAAGGTCGTGCGCCGCTTCGCGGGCCACGTCGAGACGGGCCGGCCGAGCCACAGCGATCCGGGGCCGGTGAAGCGCACGGCCTGACGGCTGCGCCGGCGTCGCGCGGGCGGTTCCCCGCATCGCGCGAGCGCCGCGTGCCGGTTGCATGCCGGCTGGGGTCTGCCCACGTGCGGGCACGCGGGATTGGCTTTTGGAAACTGAAAACTGTTGACAATATGCCGGGGCGAGGGTATACAGGGATCATTCGCCGATATGGCGCCGTCGTTTTCACCCCCAGCCCGCTGCCCGACCATGACTGCCCCGAACGCGCTCAGCGCCATCGAACTCCTGCAAAGCCAGTCGCTCGCGATGATCGTCCAGGACATGCTCGAGCGCGCGATCGTCTCCGGCGAATACGCACCGGGCGAGAAGCTCAACGAAGTCGAGATCGCGACCAGGCTGAACGTGTCGCGCGGCCCGGTGCGCGAAGCGTTCCGCGCGCTCGAGCAGGCCGGCCTGCTGCGCAATGAGAAGAACCGCGGCGTGACCGTGCGCGTCGTGCCGCTGCGCGAGGCCGAGGAGATCTACGAAGTGCGCGCGATGCTCGACGAATCGGTCGCGCGCGCGCTCGCGAAGCGTATCTCGCCCGAGACGCTGAAGGTGCTGAAGGGCATCATCCAGTCGATGAAGGACGCCGCGAAGGCGCACGACGTCACGCGCTACACCGAGCTGAACGTGCAGTTCCACGACGCGATGGTCGTCGGCGTCGGCAATACGCATCTCACCGATACCTACCGGCGGCTCGTGCGCCAGCTCGGCCTGCTGCGTCAGGCGGCGATCGAGGCCGAGGAGGATGCGATCGCCGTGTCGGCGGCCGAGCACGACAAGATCGTGCAGGCGCTCGCGGCCGGCGACGAGGAAAAGGCCGTCGCGCTCGTGCGCGAGCACGTCGCGCACGGCCTCGCGCGGATGCGCCGCACGCACGAGCAGGGGTTGCCTGCGGCGGGCAAGGCGGCGCGGGAGAAGGCCGGCGCATAAGCGCCGGCGACGGTCGCGCGGGCTGCCGCGCATCGGCAAAGGGACGCGTCGCCGCGTCCCTTTGCCGATGCGCTTCAGTTCAGCCGGTCAACACATCGTCACGCCTTGTCGGCCTTCCCCGCCGCGCTCGCAAATTTCGCGAGCCACGTATCGACGACCGACGGCTGCCGGTTCTCGTCTTCCGCGCGTTCCTTGCGGCGAATCGCGTTGCGCACGACGTGCGCGCCGACGTAGCGGATCGGCTCCGGCGGAAAATGGCCGAGCGGGCCGCGTACGATCGGGCTGCGTGTCCACGCGTTGTCGAGGCCGAGCACGAGCGACGACAGGATCTGCCCGCCCATGTAGGTCGGCCCGACGCCGTTGCCCGAATAACCGAACCCGTAGAACACGTTCGGCGCGCCGTCGAGGCGGCCGAAGAACGGGAAGCCCGTGACCGAACGATCCGACGGCCCGTTCCAGCTCGCGGTGATCGGCACGTCCGCGAGCGACGGGAAGAACGCGCGCAGGCTCCGTGTGAGCTGCGCCTCGTACGGCGAGCGGCGGTCGAACACCGGCGCGATTCGGCTGCGCCACGAGAACGTGTTGCCGCCCTTGCCGAGCATCAGCCGCCCGTCGGCCGTCGTGCGGTAGTAGTAGACGAAGATCCGCGAATCGAGCACCGACACGCCGTCCACGAGCCCGGTCTGCTCCAGCAACGCCGGACATTTCTCGGTGATCACCATGTCGCTCGACACGACCGCGATCGTCCGTTCGAACTGCGGGAAGCGGCTCGCCATCCACGCATTGATCGCGAACACGAGCTTGCCGGCCGTCACACTGCCGGACGGCGTATGCACGACGGCCGGCTGCCCCGGCGTGAAGTCGAGCATCGGCGTGCGTTCGTAGATCCGGATGCCCATGTCGAGCGCAACGCGGCGCAGCCCGCGTACGAGCTTGCCGGGGTGCACGGTCGCGGCGATCGGCGAATAGACGCCGTCGAGATTGCGCGCGGAGCCCGAGCGGCGCGCGACTTCGGCGGGCGGCAGCGGCTCGTAGCTGTGGATGCCGCACGCGGCGAGCGCGTCGAGCACCGGCGCGAGCGTGCCGACCTGCGCGCGCGACGTCGCGGTGTACAGCGTGCCGTCGAGCCGCAATTCGGCATCGATGCCGTGCGCGCGGCAGAAATCGGCGATGTGCTGCACCGCCGCTTCCGACGCCTTCACGAGCCGGATCGCCTCGGCTTCGCCGAACAGACGCCGCAGCGTCAGGAATTTCGCGGACCACGTGAGCAGGCAGCCGCCGTTGCGGCCGCTCGCACCGGCGCCGCAGAGGTCGGCTTCAAGGATCGCGATGTCGAGCGCGGGGTGCTGCTGTTTCGCCTGGATCGCGGTCCAGAGGCCCGTGAAGCCGCCGCCGACGATGCACACGTCGGCCTGCGTCGCCCCTTGCAGCGCGGGGGCGAGATCGCCGTCGTTGAACAGCGCTTGTTCGATCCAGAAGGGTCGCATCGGAAGGTTCGTCGATAAGGGGCCGTGCGGCGCACGGCCGGGAAAAAAACGGGCGGCCGCGTACGCATGCGCACGCGGCCGGTGCATCGCGTCACCTCGTCACGCCGCCGCTTCGGCCGATACGCGGCGCACGCCCATCGCTTTCAGCGTGTCGGCAATGGCCGCGACGGCGCCCGGAATCCCGGCCTCGCCGAAATGGCCGATGCAGCCGACGCGGAACGTCTCCACTTCGGTCAGCTTGCCCGGATACAGAATGTAGCCGCGCTTTTTGACCTCCTGATAAAACCGCTTGAAATCGTAGTTTGGATCGTCCGGCGCATGGAACGTGACGATGATCGGCGCCTGGATCGCCGGATCGAGGAACGGCCGGAAGCCGAGCGCGCGCATCCCGTCGATCAGCGCGCGGCAGTTGCGCTGGTAGCGGCCGCCGCGCGCGGCGAGCCCGCCTTCGTCGACGTATTGCGCGACGGCCGCGTCGAGCGCGGCGACCACGTGCGTCGGCGGCGTGAAGCGCCACTGCGTCGTGCGCTGCATGTAGACCCACTGGTCGTACAGGTCCATCGCGAGCGAGTGGCTGTTGCCTTCGCAGCGTTCGAGCGCGCTGCGCTTCGCGATCACGAAACCGAGCCCCGGCACGCCTTCGAGACACTTGCCGGATGCCGCGATCACCGCGTCGAACGGCGTCGTGCGCGCGTCGATGTCGATCGCGCCGAACGAGCTCATCGCGTCGACGATCAGCGCGCGGCCGTGCTTCGCGACGGCCTGTGCGACGTCGTGCAGCGGATTCAGCACGCCCGCGCCCGTTTCGCAGTGCACGAGCGCGACGTGCGTGATCGACGGATCGGCCGCGAGCGCGCGCTCGACGTCGAGCGGATCGACACGGCGATCCTCGCGGTAGTCGATCGTCGTGAGCGCGCGGCCGAGCACGCGGCAGATCTTCGCGATGCGCTGGCAGTACGCGCCGTTGTTCGGCACGAGCACGTGGCCATCGCGCGGCACGAGCGTGCCGATCGCCGCCTCGACCGAGAACGTGCCGCTGCCTTGCAGCGGCACGCATTCGTGCGTGCCCTCGCCGTGCGCGATCTGCAGCAGCCGTTCGCGCAGCCGCGCGGTGATCGCGTTGAAATCGCCGTCCCACGAGCCCCAGTCGCGCAGCATCGCATCGCGCGTGCGGGCGGAGGTCGTCAGGGGGCCGGGGGTGAGCAGGATGGGCTGGGCGGCGAGCGTCATGGTGTCTCCTTGATGAAGTCGGGACGTCACGGGAATGCGGCAGGAACTCAACGGCGATGCGGATGGCGCCACGCCTGCGTACGGCGCAGCAGGCGATGCGAGATGCACGCGAACAGCACGCATGCGAACGACGAGGTCGCGAGCACGAGCGTGGCCATCGCGGCGGCCGGACCCATCTGGCCCGCGTCGTCGAGGTTCAGGATCGCGACCGATGCAGGCTGCGTGTCCGGCGAGTACAGGAACGCGACGGCCGACACCGTCGTCATCCCGTTGACGAACAGGTAGCGCGCGATCAGCAGGATCGCGGGCAGGCATACGGGCACCGTCACGCGCAGGAAGGTCTTGTAGAACGGCACCTTCAGCGACGCGGATACGGCCTCGAACTCGCCGTCGATCTGCCTGAGCGCGGTGACGGCGGTGAGGTGGCTCGACGCGTAGTAGTGGACGACCGTGACGATCGCGAGCAGCCACAGCGATCCGTACAGCCCGTTCAGCGGATTGCCGGGCGCGTTGAACAGGAAGATGTAGCTGATGCCGAGCACGAGCCCCGGCACGCCCATCGGCAAGATCGCGCACAGGCTGATGAAGCCGCGCAGCCAGCGCGCGCCGCGGGTCTTCTCGATCAGGTAGGCACCCCCGAACACGACGATCGTGCCGCCGAGCGCCACCGTCGCGGCCATCCGCAAGCTGTTCTTGTACGCGTCGAAGATGCCGGCCGCGATCAATCCCATCCGGTAGTGCTGCAGCCCGAGACTCATCTGGTACGGCCAGAACTTCACGAACGACGCGAACACCGAGATGCCGACCACCGCGATGAAGAATGCGCACACGAGCGCGCAGTACGCGAGCATCGCGGCGTCGAAGCCGCGCGACGGCTTCGGCTGGTACGGCGTCGAGCGCGCGCCGAGCTGCGACTGCTGGCGACGGCGGACGAAGAAGTCGATGCCGAACGCGACGAGCGCCGGGCACAGCAGCATCAGGCTCACCACCGCGCTGCGGTTGAAGTCCTGCAACCCGATGATCAGCTTGTAGATGTCGGTCGACAGCACGTTGTACGAGCCGCCGATCACGACCGGCACGCCGAAGTCGTTGATGCACATCGTGAACGCGACCATCGTCGCGCTGATCAGCCCGTACTTCGCGCCGGGCAGCGTGATCGTGAAGAACTTGCGCAGGCGGCGCGTGCCCATCGCGTCGGCGGCCTCGTAGAGCCGGCCGTCGGCGAGCGACAGCGCGGTGACGAGGATCATCAGCACGTGCGGGAACGATGCGTACACCATGCTCAGCACGATGCCCGGCAGCCCGTAGATCGAATGGCCGTGCAGCAGCGGCTTGAGCAGCCCCGCGTTGCCGAACCAGTAGATGAAAGACACGGCCGACAGCAGCGTCGGCGCGAGCAGCGGCAGCAGCGCGATCGTGCGCGCGGCGTTCTTCAGCGGCATGCACGAGCGCGTGAGCGCATACGCGAACGTGAACGCCATCGGCACGACGATCGCCGTGACGAGCGCGCCGACCGTCAGCGAATGCAGCATCGAGCGCAGCACGCCGCTGTCCTCCAGATACTCGACGAAGTTGTGCGCGCCGACGAAGCGGCCGTCGGCGTCGACGAAGCATTTCTGCACGACGAGCGCGAGCGGCAGCAGCAGGAACAGCGACATCAGCGCGGCCATCGCGAAGAGTGCGAGCTGGGCGATGCGGTCGTGCCAGTGCGTGATCTGTCGCACGTCGGCGGGGGCGGACGCGCCGCGGCGGCGCTCGGTCAGGACGGTGCTCATTGCAGTCGCTCCTTCGCGCACGGGAACACGCGGACATGCTCGCGATCGAGCGCGAGGTCGATGCGCGCGCCGGCCTGCACGCCGGTGCGGTCGACGTCGCGATACGACAGGTCGGCGACGATCTCCTGGCCGTCGAGCCCGTCGATCCGGAAGCTCACGCGGCAGAACGCGCCGAGGAATTCGAGCTTCTCGACGCGGCCGGCCAGCACGTTGTCGGCCGTCTCGCCCGGCACGCGGATGCGCAGGTCCTCGGGCCGCACGTAGACCGACACCGCCGCGCCCTGCGCGGGGCGGGCCGCACCATGGCGGCAATCGAGGCCGACCGCGCCCGCGCGCAGCGTGCCGTCCTGCGCGACTTCGGCGGGAATCGTGTTGACGCGGCCGATGAAATCCGCGACGAACGGCGATGCCGGCTGCCGGTAGATTTCGAGCGGGGTGCCGATCTGTTCGATCACGCCGTGGTTCATCACGACGATGCGATCGGCCATCGACAGCGCTTCTTCCTGGTCGTGCGTGACCATGATCGTCGTCACGCCGAGCCGCTGCTGCAGCGCGCGAATTTCCTGGCGCAGCCGCACGCGCACGCGCGCGTCGAGCGCGGACAGCGGCTCGTCGAGCAGCAGCAGGCCCGGCGACGTCGCGAGCGCGCGCGCCAGCGCGATGCGCTGCTGCTGGCCGCCGGACAACTGGCCCGGATGCTTGCGATGGCTGTCGGGCAGGCCGACCAGCGCGAGCAGCGTGTGCACGCGCTCGTGGATCGCGTCGCGCTTCATCTTGCGGTTCACGAGCCCGTACGCGACGTTGTCGTACACGGTGAGGTTCGGGAACAGCGCATACGACTGGAACACGATCCCGTAGTCGCGCAGTTGCGGCGGCAGCCGCGAGATGTCGCGACCGTCCTGCATGATGTGGCCGGCGTTCTGCGTCTCGAGCCCCGCGATGATCCGCAGCAGCGTGGTCTTCCCGCAGCCGGACGGCCCGAGGAAGCAGATCATCTCGCCCTTCATCACGTTCAGGTCGATGTCGGTGAGGACCTGCGTGTCGTTGTACCGCTTCTCGATGCGTTCTACGCTCAGATAAGGTGCCATGCGCGCCTCCATGGAGGGGCGGCCCGGGGGCCGGGTTCGACGACGGAAAGGGTGACGCGGGGCGGCGCGCGGCGCGACCCCGCCGCGGGCAGCGTCATTGCTGCGCTTTCGCCCCGTAACGCTTCTGCCACGTATCGAGGATCGACTGGCGGTTCTTCGCCGACCACACGAAGTCGTTCTTCACGAGCAGGTCCGGGTAGTTGTCGGGGATGCCGGCCAGCTTTCGCGCCACGCCCGGATACGCGACGATCGCCCACCAGCGCGCGGTGATCTGGTTCGCTTCCTTGCTCGCCATGAAATCGGCGAGCTTCTTCGCGGCGTCGGGCTGTTTCGTCGTCTTCATGATCGCCGTGCCTTCCATGTCCCAGCCGAGCCCTTCCTTCGGGAACACGAGATCGATCGGCGCGCCCTGCGCCTGCAGTTCGTGGCCGCGGAATTCGAACGAGATGCCGATCGGGAATTCGCCGGTGCCGGCGAGCGTGCACGGCTTCGAACCCGAGTGCACGTACTGCGCGACGTTCTTGTCGAGCGCATCCATGAATTTCCAGCCTTTATCGTCGCCGAAGGTCTGCAGCCACGCGGTCACGTCGAGGTAGCCGGTGCCCGACGACACCGGGCTCGGCATCACGATCGCGCCTTTGTAGACCGGCTTCGTCAGGTCTTCCCACGACGTCGGCTTCGGGATGTTCTTCGCTTGCGCGGCGACGCGGTTGTAGCAGATCGTCGCGCCCCACACGTCCATGCCGACCCAGTGCGGCGGCGTGTTCGCGTCGCTGTACTTGCGCGTGAGCTGGTCGAAGCCCTTCGGCGCGTACGGCATCAGCATGCCTTGCAGATCGAGCAGCGTGAGGCTCGACGCGGCGAGACCGAGCACGACGTCCGCGCGCGGGTTGCTCTTTTCCGCGAGCAGCTTCGCGGTGACCGAGCCGGTCGAGTCGCGCACCCAGCGGATCTCGATATCGGGGTTCGCCTTCTCGAACGCGTCCTTGTAGGGCTTCATCGCCTCGTCTTCCAGCGCGGTGTAGACGAGCAGCGACGTCTTCGCGTGCGCGGCCTGGGCGGCGCCGAGCGCGACGGCCACCGCCAGCGCGACACGGGCCGCGCCCCTCCATGCATCGAAACGCTTGTGTACCGGCACTTCGTTCATCTTCAGACCCCTTGACTGTGGCGCCGCGGCACGCGGCGGATGAGTGGAGACCAGCCCTCTTGTTGCACCGTTGTTTTGCTTTCTGTTCTCTGCATGTTGTTGACAATCTACAAATCCTCAATTTTAATGTCAAGCATGGAAAACACCCTCCCTTCGGCGCGGCGCGGGCGCCGACGGCTCACCCCTTCGACCTGAAAGGAATGAACGTCATGACTGAAACGCCTGTATCCGTGGAAGTGAACGGCCGCCGCTACAACTGGATGAGCCGGCCCGTGGTGGTCGTCTGCGTCGATGGCTGCGCATACGAATATCTGGAAGAGGCCGCCGAGGCCGGCGTCGCGCCGTTCCTGCGCACGCTGCTGAAGCCGGGCACGGCGCTCAAGGGCGAGTGCGTGGTGCCGAGCTTCACGAACCCGAACAACCTGTCGATTGTCACCGGCGTGCCGCCGGCGATCCACGGGATAAGCGGCAATTACTTCTACGATCGCGACACCGGCGCCGAGGTGTTGATGAACGATCCGAAATACCTGGTTGCGCCCACCGTACTCGCGACCTTCGCCGAACAGGGCGCGCGCGTCGCGGTCGTCACCGCGAAGGACAAGCTGCGCCGCCTGCTCGGCAAGGGGCTGAAGGGCATCTGCTTCTCGTCGGAGAAGGCCGACGAAGCGAGCATCGAGGAAAACGGCATCGACAACGTGCTCGAACTGGTCGGCAAGCCGGTACCGAGCGTGTACAGCGCGGACCTGTCGGAGTTCGTGTTCGCCGCCGGCGTGCGCCTGCTCGAGACGCGCCCGATCGACCTGATGTACCTGTCGACCACCGACTACGTGCAGCACAAGTGCGCACCCGGCACGCCCGGCGCGAACGCGTTCTACGCGATGATGGACACGTACCTGCAGCGCCTCGACGAACTCGGCGCGATCGTCGCGATCACGGCCGATCACGGGATGAACGCGAAGCACGACGACGCGACCGGCGAGCCGAACGTGATCTACCTGCAGGAGCTGTTCGACGAATGGCTCGGCCACGATGCGGCGCGCGTGATCCTGCCGATCACCGATCCGTACGTCGTGCACCACGGTGCGCTCGGTTCGTTCGCGACCGTCTACGTGCCGGCGACGGCCGATGCCGATGCGTTGCGCGCGCGGCTCGCCGCGGTCGACGGCATCGAGGTCGTGCTGACGGGCGCCGAAGGTTGCGCGCGCTTCGAGTTGCCGCCCGCGCGGATGGGTGACCTGATCGTGATCTCGAAGCAGGACGTCGTGCTCGGTACGCGCCGCATCAAGCACGACCTGTCGGGCCTCGACGTGCCGCTGCGCTCGCACGGCGGGATCTCCGAGCAGATCGTGCCGCTGATCTTCAGCAAGCCGGTCGCGACCGACGTCGCGGGCCGTGCGCGGCTGCGCAACTTCGACATCATCGACATCGCGCTCAACCATCTGCAGTGACGCGGACGCATCCGCCAGGAGACACTCATGAACGCCATTGCAGAATCGTCGGATGTCCGCACGCTTCGTCGTGAAGCACTGCGAATCGATGGTGAAAGGATCTACCGCGACGCGGTGATCGACGTGCGCAACCCGTACGACGGCGCGCTGGTCGGCACCGTGCCGAAGGCGACGCTCGACGACGTGCGCCGCGCGTTCGCGGTCGCACGTGCGTACCGGCCGACGCTCACGCGCCACGATCGCGCGGCGATCCTTCGCCGCGCGGCCGACATCGTGCGCGCACGCACCGCGGAGATCGCGGCGCTGATCACGGCCGAGGCCGGGTTGTGCATCAAGGATTCGACGTACGAAGCCGGCCGCGTGGCCGACGTGCTGACGTTCGGCGCCGGCGAAGTGCTGAAGGACGACGGGCAGATCTTCTCGTGCGATCTGACGCCGCACGGCAAGAAGCGCCGCGTGTACACGCAGCGCGACCCGCTGCTCGGCGTGATTTCGGCGATCACGCCGTTCAATCACCCGATGAACCAGGTCGCGCACAAGATCGTGCCTTCGGTGGCGACCAACAACCGGATCGTCGTGAAGCCGTCGGAGAAGGTGCCGCTGTCGTGCTACCTGTTCGCGGACATCCTGTACGAAGCCGGCCTGCCGCCGCAGATGCTGCAGGTGATCACCGGCGATCCGAAGGAGATCGCCGACGAACTGATCACGAACCCGGCGATCGACATGATCACGTTCACCGGCGGCGTGTCGATCGGCAAGTCGATCGCCGCGCGGATGGGCTACCGGCGCGCGGTGCTCGAACTCGGCGGCAACGATCCGATCATCGTGATGGAAGACGCCGATCTCGACGAAGCGAGCACGCTCGCGGTGTCGGGCTCGTACAGGAATTCGGGGCAGCGCTGCACGGCGATCAAGCGGATGCTCGTGCACGAGTCGGTGGCCGATCGCTTCACGGAGCTGGTCGTCGAGAAGACGCGCGCGTGGTCGTACGGCGATCCGTCCGATCCGTCGATCGACATGGGCACCGTGATCGACGAAGCGGCCGCGAAGTTCTGCGAGCAGCAGGTGAACGACGCGATCGCGCGCGGTGCGCGGCTGCTGGTCGGCAACGTGCGCGACGGCGCGCTGTATTCGCCGACCGTCGTCGATCGCGTGACGCCCGACATGCCGCTGGTGAAGCATGAGACCTTCGGCCCGGTGTCGCCGATCATGCGCTTTCGCGACATCGACGAAGCGATCCGGATGTCGAACAGCACCGACTACGCGCTGTCGTCGTCGGTATGCACGAATCGCTTCGATCACATCACGCGCTTCATCACCGAGCTGGAAGTCGGCAGCGTGAACGTGCGCGAGGTGCCGGGCTACCGGCTCGAACTGACGCCGTTCGGCGGCGTGAAGGATTCGGGGCTCGGGTACAAGGAGGGCGTGCAGGAGGCGATGAAGAGCTTCACGAATACGAAGACGTATTCGCTGCCGTGGTGAGCGACGTGTAACGCGCCTGCGCCGGTATCGCAGCCGGCGCGGGCGTTGTTCGGTCGGCTCATGTCGTTGGCCGATTCGCGTTTTTGCCGGGCCGCGACGCGTCGGTAGAATTCGCGGCCTTCTCGAACGGCGCAGGCGTGCCAGCGTGGTGACGCGAGACGCGGTGCCGGCTCAGCCCGGCGCGTACCCGTCGAGCACGGCCGCGACGATCGCTTCCGGCGCATCCTCCTGAACCAGATGGCCCGCGTGCGGAACCCGGATCAGCTTGCCGTTCGCGATGCGATCGGCCAGCGCCTGTCCTTGTTCGAGCGGAATCCACACGTCGTCCTCGCCCCACACGATGCGCACCGGAAAGTCCGGCGGCGCGTAGCGGGCCTCCGCTTCCTCGATGTAGCGCTGGCGCATCTGCGCGATCTGGCGATAGAACGCGGCCTGGCCGGCCGGCGTCAGCCACGGCGCACGGTAGATCGACAGCACGTCGTCGCTCAACGGCTGCGTGACCGCATTGCCGAGATAGGCCGACAGGAGCGCGCGATGCGCGTACGCGGGCAGGCCGGCGAACGCGGCTTCGTGCTGCGCGACGTGACGCACGAACGGCGAGCCTTGCGGCGCGATCGCCACCGGGTTCACGAGCGTGAGATCCGCATACGCGATGCCGTCGAGAAAGTGCGCGCGCAGCGCGGTTGCGCCGCCGTAGTCGTGCGCGAGCACGCGCGGCCGCGCGAGTTTCCATTCGTTCAGCAGCGCGCCGAACAGTGCGTTCTGACGGCCCAGCGACACGTCAGCGTCCGGCATGTCGGACTGGCCGTAGCCGAGCAGGTCGTAGAAATACACGCGATGGCGCCGTGCGAGCCACGGCGCGATCCGGCGCCATACCTGCGACGAAAACGGCGTGCCGTGCACGAGCACGAGCGGCGGCCCTTCGCCGAGCGTGCCCCATGCAATCCGGTGGCCTTCGAAATCGAAACGGTTCGGGAGTTCGAGCATCGGCTTCTCCGTGATAACCTGTTTTGGTTGTTAACAGGTTACGCCGGATTTTCCGGATGTGAAACCGATAGGTGGAAATAAATGGTTACTCGATCCGATCCGGCGCGACACGGGCACGAATGGCGCGCGGCCGATTTCGTCGGCGGCCATCCGGCGCTCGATTTCCTCAACACGGTGGCCGATACCGGCAAGACGCGTGACGAAGACAAGCTCGTCGACTGGCCGGCCGTGCGCGCGTGGGCCGCGAAAGCGGGGTTGCTGGCGCCCGACGATCTGGCGCGTCTGCTGCGTCACCCGCGCCAGGATGGCCCGGACGAGCTGGCGGCGCTGCACCGCTTTCGCGACGACGCGTACGTGGCGATCGCGCACCTGACGACCGAAGGCGGCGGCAGCGCGGGCGCGCGCGCGGCGGACCGGCTCGCGGTGGCGATCCGCGACGCGATCGGGCGCAGCGCGTTCGACGCGATCGGCGGCCGCTTCGCGTGGCGGCCCGACGCGCGCGCCGCGTCGCGCTGGATCGATGCGGTTGCGCTCGGTTTCGAGCATCTGATGCGCAGCGACGATTTCGTGCGCGTGCGGCAGTGCGGCCGGTGTACGTGGTTCTTCGTCGATCGCGGCCGCGGCGTCGGGCGGCGGTGGTGCGACATGCGCACGTGCGGGAATCGCGCGAAGGTGGAGGCGTTCAGGGAGCGGTGACGCGCGCGTCGCGACGGTTGCCGCGCCGCGCGTGCGTCATCGAGCGGCTTCGTGCGGCCGGTGGTCGGGCCATAACGTCGCGGCGACGAACAGCCCCGCTGCAAGGAACGGCGCGCCGATCGCGAACAGGATGGCCGTGAGGCCCCAGCGATCCCAGAAGCGGTCGACGAGCGCCCGCTCGGGGGTGACGGGATCGTACAGCACGCTGACCGCGTCGCCTTTGTGCAGGCCCGGTTGCGACGACGCCGAGCCTTGCGCGAACGTGATCAGCCGTCCGCTGTCGGTCGTGAACGCGACGATGGCCGAATACAGCGACGTGCGCGACCGCGACGACCGCCCGTTTTTCGCGATCTCGACCACATGGCCGGTCGAGCGCGCATAGTGGTGGACGATCTGCCACTGACGCAGGCCGGCCGCGCCGGCGCCGGCGAGAAAGCCCGTGCCGATCGCGATCGGAATCAGCACGATCGCGACGTCCCAGCGGCGCCGTGCCGGCTTGCGCGCGACGCGGGGCCGCGCCGGCTCCGTTTGCCGGCGGCGACGTTCGCCGGCAATCAGCAGGCTGCCGATCGCGAACGACGCGACGGCGAGCAGCGCCGGCACGGCCACCGGAAACCAGCGTTGCGTGAAATCGTCGATCAGCGCGGGGCGCTCGGGGTGATCGGGATCGAGCAGGACGTCGACGTTTTCGCCGATGTCGTATGCGGGGACCGTCGATGCGGTATTGCCGGCGACTTCGCGGCGCTGGCCGTCGTTCGCGAGGTACGCGACGATCGGCCGGTACGCGCGCATCGCATCGCTGTCCTGGACGATGCGCACGACCGTGCCCGGCGCGCGGACCAGATGGCCGGGTTCCCGGCTTGCCGTGATGGCGAGTACGCCGGCCAGCACGGACAGGACGACACCGATCGTCAGCGCGACCAGCGCGTCCTTACCCGGCATGACGCGATCCGGTTCGTGCGTCGCGCGGATTCGGGTGCGCCCGGGTGAACGGCCCATCGCGACGGACAGGCCGATATTGGTGCAACCATGCCCTCTGAATGGTCGCGTCTCGTTCACATGCTTCCATGCTGACGTCCATGTTCTCTCAGTGCCGGCGGGCAAACGACGATACCCGCGCCGGTCGTGTGATTTTGTCGGACGATTCTAGCGGAAACGATGCACAACGGGCGTGCGGTGGCTTACCGCGAAAGGCGCGCGCCGCGAGTGTGGCGGCCAAAACGGAAAAGGCCGGTCAGCTTTCGCTGACCGGCCTTTGGAATTCCTGGTGGGGCGTGAGTGACTCGAACACTCGACCTACGGATTAAGAGTCCGCTGCTCTACCAACTGAGCTAACGCCCCCAACAGAAGAAAGATTATGCGTGAGTATTTCAGGCTTGGCAAGCCCTTTCTGCAAATATCCCGAAAATATTTCGTCGAGATGACGGCGGCCGTCGGCGCGGTAACGAGCGGTCGCAGTTTGCGCGCTCCCGGTATGATGACGCCACACGCGTTGCGCGGCGGTCGCGCAACGTTTTCTGGACATTCGAAGATGGACGAAAACGCAGTCCGCGAATTGCTGGATCGCCTGCTGGCCCCGTGGGTCCGCTCGCTCGGTCTGGTCCCCGTGTCGATCGGCGACGACAGCGTCACGCTGCGTCTGCCGTTTTCCGGCGAGTTCCGCCATTCGGGCGGCGTGATCTGCGGTCAGGTGTTCACGGCGGCCGCCGACACCGCGATGGTGGTCGCGATCTCGGCCGCGCTCGGCGAATTCCGGCCGATGACGACGGTGTCGCTGAACACGAACTTCATGCGTCCCGTGCGCAAGGGCGACGTGCTCGTCACCGCGCGCGTGCTGCGGATGGGCCGCAACCTCGTGTTCGGCGAAGTCGAGCTGTTCGACGAGGACGGCAAGATGGCCGTCCATGCGACGTCGACCTACGCGCTCGTCAGCTGAGCGGCGCAATGTTCGACCAGATCGTCTTTGCGGGCGGCGGCAATCGGTGCTGGTGGCAGGCCGGCTTCTGGGACGTCGCGCAGCCGGCCCTCGGCCTGCGCCCGCGCGTGATCACCGGCATCTCGGCCGGCGCGGCCACCGCGTGCATGCTGTATACGCGCGACGCCGCGTGGGTGATGCGCTATTACGAAGAGGCGCTGCGCCACAACCGGAAGAACGCGTACTGGGGCAACCTGTTCGGGCGCGAGCCGGTGTTTCCGCACTACCGGATCTACCGCCAGGCGTTGCTCGACATCTACGGCGAGCCGTTCGCGAAGCTTGCCGCGGCGCCCGAGATCCGCATCGGCGTGTCGCACGTGCCGCGCTGGCTCGGCGCGCGCAGCGCGGTCGCCGCCGGCCTCGTCGCGTACAACATCGAAAAGTACGTGCGCAAGACGCTGCACCCGACGCTCGGGCGCACGCTCGGTTTTCGGCCCGAATTCGTGCGCGCGCAGGCCTGCACACAAGTCGACGAACTCGCCGATCTGATCCTGCAGTCGTCTTGCACGCCGCCGTTTACGCCGGTGCTGCGGCGCGGCGGCCGGCCGGTGCTCGACGGCGGGATGGTCGACAACGTGCCGGTCGATGCGCTCGACCCGGCGCCGGGCGACGTGCTGGTGCTCGTCACGCGGCTGTATCCGCGTCCGCAGATGTTCACGGTCGCGCATGGCGACCAGCGGCGGCTGTACGTGCAGCCGTCGAGCAAGGTGCCGATTTCGAGCTGGGATTACACGAGCCCGTCGCAGATGCGGCATGCGTACGATCTCGGGCGGCGCGACGGCGAGCACTTCCTCACGCGTGTCGGCGCGATGACGGGCGGCCGCGTGGCCGCCTGACGATCGGGAGCGGAGCAGCGGGGCCGCGCGGCGTGCGCAGCCCGTGCGATCAGCGCTTGCGGATCGGCGTCAGCGCTTCCGGGTTCGCGACGCTCGACATGTCGCCGTCGTCGAACGCGAGAATGTTGCGGAAGGCGGCACTGAAATACAGCTCGTAGCTTTCGCGTTCGACGTAGCCGATGTGCGGCGTGCAGATCACGTTTTCCATCCGCAGCAGGCTGTAGCCCTGCAGGATCGGCTCGCTTTCGAACACGTCGATCGCGACCATCCCCGGACGGTTGTGCGACAGCGCGTTGACGAGCGCGTTGTCCTCGAGCAACTCGGCGCGGCTCGTGTTGACGAGCAGCGACGTCGGCTTCATCCGCATCAGGTCTTCCTGCTTCACGATCCCGCGCGTGTCGTCGTGCAGGCGCAGGTGCAGCGACAGCACGTCGCTCTGCTCGAACAGCGCTTCGCGGCTCTCGGCGGCCGTGTAGCCGTCGGCGCGCGCGGCTTCGAGCGAATGCTCGCGGCCCCAGATCAGCACGTTCATCCCGAACGCCTTGCCGTAACCGGCGACGAGCCGGCCGATCTTGCCGTAGCCCCAGATGCCGAGCGTCTGGCCGCGCAGCACCTGGCCGAGGCCGAAGTTCGGCGGCAGCGCCGACGTCTTCAGGCCCGACTGCTGCCACGCGCCCTGCTTCAGGTTCGCGACGTACTGCGGGATGCGGCGCTGGGCGGCCATCACGAGCGCCCAGGTCAGCTCGGCCGGCGCGACCGGCGAACCGGTGCCTTCGAGCACCGCGATGCCGCGGTCGGTACACGCGTCGAGATCGATGTGGCTCGACACGCGGCCGGTCTGGCTGATCATGCGCAGGTTCGGCAGCTTCGACAGCAACTGCGAAGTAATCGGGGTCCGTTCACGGATCAGCACGAGCGCCTCGACTTCCGCCAGACGGCTGGCGAGTTGTCCCAGGCCGCGCACCGTATTGTTGAAGACCTTTACGTCGTGGCCGGCGAGCATCTCGAAGCAGTTCAGCTTGCGGACGGCGTCCTGGTAATCGTCGAGGATGGCAATTTTCATGGTGAACGGGGTGTCGCGCGTTGAAAGCGGCACGGGCGGCGGCGCACCTTGCGCACCCGCTCTGCCCGGCCGGGGCCGACATGATGCAACGTCGGCCGCTTTCGTGGTGTCTTTTTAACAGGTTGTTACGCTCCGCCGCAATCGGCGCCGGCCATCCCCGGCGCCACTCGCGCGCCATGCGAACGGGTGCGCTGTTGTGTCGCATCAAACACGTCTTTTCTGATTCGGCCGCTTCCTCGACGAGGTTCACCCAATTGTTGCTCCAAGCAGAATAATTGGATCAACTATCCGCGGAAGCCGAGGATTTTTGACTATTTTTATCGTCAACCGGCCCCTTGTTGAGCAACTCTGCATCTTTTCCGCTGTCGTAGGAGAATTACGCATTTGCTTCATCTTTTTGAAGTTGTAACAGCGGCAGGAGTCGTTTATGGATCATTTGCAGTCGATGCGCGTGTTCGTCAAGGTTGCAGATCTCGGCAGTTTCGCGCGGGCCGCGAGCGCAATGGATATCTCCAACGCGGTCGCGACGCGCCACGTCGCCGATCTGGAAGGTCGGCTCGGCACGCGTTTGCTCAACCGCACCACGCGCAGCCTCTCCCTGACGGAGTCGGGTCAGGTCTATCTGGAGCGTGCCCGCCAGATCCTCGACGAGCTCGAGGACGTCGAGCAGATGGTCGTCGCACGCAATCACGAGCCGGTCGGCACGCTGCGCATCGTTGCGCCGGTCGTATTCGGCCTGCACAACCTCGCTCCCGTGCTGCAGTCGTACACGGAGAATTTCCCCAAGGTGGTGCCGGATCTCACGCTGGTCGACCGGCAGGTCGATCTCGTCGAGGAAGGCTTCGACGTCGGCATCGTCGTCACGCGCCAGATGCGCAGCGCGAGCATCGTCACGCGGCGTCTCACCACCGGTTGCATGACCGTGTGCGCGACGCCGAGCTATCTGGAGAAGCACGGCGTGCCGATTCATCCGGAACAGCTCGCCGAGCACCCGGCCTTGAGCCTGCCGACCGAATACTGGGGCGACGAGCGTGTGTTCACGGGGCCGGACGGCGAAGTGCGCGTGCGCCCGACCAACGTGATCGTCGCGAACAACACCGCGATGCTGCGCCAGTTCGCGTTGCTCGGAATGGGCGTCGCGATCCTGCCGAGCTACCTGATCGGCAGCGACATCGCGCGCGGCGCGCTCGTGCGGCTGCTGCCGGAATTCCGGCTGCCGCAGGTCGAGATCAACATCGCCTACCCGAGCCGGCGCCACCTGCCGGCCAAGGTGCGCACGTTCATCGACCACCTCGTCGAACATTTCAGCCACTCGACCGACGCGATGATGGGCGAGCAGTGGGCCGCGCAGGGCGCGACGCCGCCGCCGATCGGCGTGGAGATGCGGGCCGAGCAGCCCGAGTCGACCGATCCGAACCTGCAGCCGCGTCTTGCACGCTCGCCGCGCACGCGCGTGGCGGTGCCGTCGCCGCTGTAACGGCTCGGCGGGCGGCACGAAAAAAAACGCGGATCGATCGATCCGCGTTTTTTTATGGCTGCGTACCGGCGCCGGACGCGCCGCAAGCGGCGCCCGGCGGCCGGCGGCCGGGGCGTCACGAACCCGTCTTGCGCGCCGTCGTCTTGCGAGCGGCGGTCTTGCGGGCCGGTGCCGGTTTCTCTTCGGCGCCTTCGGTCACGGTTTCGGCATCCTTTGCCGCCGATTTGGCCGTTTTCTTCGCGGCGGCGGCCTTCGGCTCCTTCTTCTCGAACTCGAAGCCGATCTTGCCGTCCGGCTGCTTCACGAGGAACGCCTTGAAGTTGCGGCCGGTACGCGACGACTTGAAGTTCGGCAGCAGATCCGTGCGACCGTCGGCAAGCAGCTTGCCCATCTGCTCGCGCGTGATTTCCTGCTGCAGGATCACCTTGCCCGAGCGGAAGTCGCAGGTCTTCGGGTTCGCCACCGAGTGCTCGCACACGTAGCTCATCCCGTGCTCGAACACGCGGCCCTTGCACTTCGGGCACGCGCCGACCGGTTCCTGCGCGGAGAAGTCGGGCGCTTCGCCTTCCTCGCCGCCCTGGTCCTGGCCGAAATCGAACTCGAGCTTGTAGTTCTTCGTCTCGTCGTCGAACGACAGCTTGAGGATCGCCGAGAACGGGCGGCCCATCTTGCTGCGGAACCCCGACAGCGGCCCGATTTCCTTCTTCTGCAGCAGCTCCTCGACTTCCGGGATCTCGAATTGCCGGCTGCCCGGAATCTTCGAGATCGAGAACTCGCACTTCGTGCACGCAAAGCGGCGGTAGTTTTCCTTCACCTGGCCACCGCAGTTCGGGCACGGTGTCTCGAGGGTCGCATAGTCGCCGGGGATCGTGTCCGAATCGTATTCCTTCGCGCGCTTGACGATCTGCTGCGTCATGCGGGCGATTTCCTGCATGAACGCGTCGCGGCCGAGATTGCCGCGCTCCATCTGCGACAGCTTGTATTCCCATTCGCCGGTGAGCTCGGGCGCCGTGAGTTCCTTCACGCCGAGGCCGCGCAGCAGCGTCATCAGCTGGAATGCCTTCGCGGTCGGGATCAGTTCGCGGCCTTCGCGCAGCAGATACTTCTCGCCGAGCAGGCCTTCGATGATCGCCGCGCGCGTGGCCGGCGTGCCGAGGCCCTTCGCGGCCATCGCCTCGCGCAGCTCGTCGTCCTCGACCAGCTTGCCTGCGCCTTCCATCGCCGACAGCAGCGTCGCTTCCGAGTAGCGTGCGGGCGGCTTCGTCACCAGCGCGACGGCGGCGATCTCGTCCGTCTTCACCTTCTCGTCCTTCTGTACCGGCACGAGGTTCGCGTCCGCGCCTTCGGCGTCGCGGCCGTACACCTGCAGCCAGCCCGGCTCGACGAGCACCTTGCCTTCGGTCTTGAAGTGATGGCCGGCGACTTCGGTGATCCGGGTCGTCACGCGGAATTCGGCTGCCGGGAAGAACACCGCGAGGAAGCGCTTCACGACCATGTCGTACAGCTTCTGCTCCGGCTCGGACAGCGACTTCGGCGCCTGCAGCGTCGGGATGATGGCGAAGTGGTCGCTGATCTTCGAGTTGTCGAAGATCCGCTTGTTCGGCTTCACCCAGCCCTTGTCGAGCACCTGCTTCGCATGCGGCAGGTAGTTGTGGCTCTCCTTGAGCATCTCGAGCGTGGACTGGACCGTCGACAGGTAGTCTTCCGGCAGCGCGCGCGCATCGGTACGCGGGTAGGTCAGCACCTTGTGCTTTTCATACAGCGCCTGCGCGAGGCCGAGCGTGTTCTTCGCGGAGAAGCCGAAGCGGCTGTTCGCCTCGCGCTGCAGGCTCGTCAGGTCGAACAGCAGCGGCGACAGTTGCGTCGACGGCTTCGATTCCTCGGACACCGTGCCGACCTGGTCGCGGCAGGCGGCGACGATCGTTTCGGCGGCCGGCAGGCTCCACAGGCGGGAGTCGCGCTTTTCCGGATCGAATTCGTCGCGCTTGAATTTCGGGTCGAACCACTTGCCTTCGTAGAAGCCGGCCGCGCACGCGAATTCGGCCTTCACCTCCCAGTAGTCGCGCGGGACGAAGCGACGGATTTTCTCTTCACGTTCGACGACGATCGACAACGTTGGCGTCTGAACCCGGCCGACAGTGGTCAGGAAGAAGCCGCCGCCCTTGCTGTTGAACGCGGTCATCGCGCGGGTGCCGTTGATCCCGACGAGCCAGTCGGCTTCCGAGCGGCAGCGGGCGGCGTCGGCGAGCGGTTGCATGTCCGAGTCGCTGCGCAGGTTCGCGAACCCGTCGCGGATCGCCTGCGGCGTCATCGATTGCAGCCACAGACGCTGGACCGGCTGTTTCGCCTTCGCGTGCTGCGCGATCAGGCGGAAAATCAGCTCGCCTTCGCGCCCCGCGTCACATGCGTTGATCAGGCGGTCGACGTCCTTGCGCTTCATCAGTTTCGTGAGCACCTTGAGGCGCGACTCGCTTTTTGCGATCGGGTTCAGGTCGAAATGCGGGGGAATGACGGGCAGATGCGCGAAGCTCCATTTCCCGCGCTTGACCTCGTACTCCTCCGGGGCTGCGATTTCCAGCAGGTGGCCGACAGCGGACGAAAGGACGAAATCGTCGCTCTCGTAATACTCGTCATGCTTGGTAAAACCGCCCAAAGCGCGTGCGATGTCGTTCGCGACAGAAGGCTTTTCCGCAATGATCAGTGCTTTGGACATGACAGGTGTGTGTTGGTAGACCGGGTTCGCCGGTTGTGGGTCCCTTTTACGACCGCTTTATAGCACACGCCGCAGCGACGGCGGCTCGGCGTGTAAAAAGCGGCTCATCATAGAGGGGGGCCGCAACGGCGGCAAGCGCCCGGCGCCGCGGGGCGCGCAAACATGCGCAAAAACTGCCGCTCCGGGCCGCGAATTCAGGCTTCGACGTTCAGGAGGTTGCGCAATTTCGGTGCGTGCGGCGCACCGGGCACCGCGCTCAAGTCGGACAGCATGCGCTCGACGATCGCCGCGTGCGGCAGCACCGTGCCGAAGAAGCGCGCGGTATGGGCGTCCTCGATCAGGATGGTCGGGAAGTTCTCGACGTCGAGATCGTCGAGCCGGTCGGCATGGGTTTCGATGTCGATCCAGGCGAAGCAGGCGTCCGGATGCGCGTCGGCGAGCCGGTCGAAGGCGCTCCGGTAGTCGCGGCACGTGCCGCACCACTCGGCGCACAGGCAGGCCACCAGCAACGTGCCGGGATCGGCGAGGCGCTCGGCGATCCGATCCGCATCGGTGTCGAGATTCAGCGCGGGCATGGAATTCCTTGGATATCGTCGGCGGCCGGGCCGCCCCTATGGCGGGGAATGTAGCACGCCCCGCGCGGACGGGGTGGGCGCCGCGTCGAGCCGCGCGAAGCGTCCGCCAGGGACGCTCGCGATGCGGCCGGCCAGTTCCAGCGCGAGCAGCGCGCCATGCAGCACGTCGTCGGGCAGGCCACTGTGCTCGGCGAGCCATTCGTAAGTAACGGGGCCGTATCCGAGCGCGGCGAGCACCGCTTGTTCCGACGGATCGCCCGATGGCGGGGCTTCGGCGCAGCGCGGCGCGGCGGCCGCGACGGCGCGATCCGCTTGCGCGACGCCGGCAGTGGCGGGCGCGCGGATTTCGCCAGCATTCGCGTGCGGGTTGCCGGGCCGCGCCGCCCGTTGTGCGCACCGCCGGCTCGCCGAGCCCGTATTCCTCGAGCACGTCGAGCGGCGCCGCGGTGAGCTTTGCGCCGTCGCGGATCAGCGCGTGGCAGCCCTGCGCGAGCGGCGCGTGGATCGAGCCGGGCACCGCGAACACATCGCGCCCCAGTTCGTTCGCGAGCCGCGCGGTGATCAGCGAGCCCGAGCGCGGGGCGGCTTCGACGACGAGCACGCCGATCGCGAGCGCGGCGATCAGCCGGTTGCGCTGTGGAAAATGCGCGGCACGGGCCGGCGTGCCGAGCGGCCATTCCGACACGATCGCGCCGTGCGCGGCGATCTCATGGGCGAGCGCGCGGTGGCGCGCCGGATAGACGAGATCGGCGCCCGTCGCGATCACCGCGACGGTGCCCGACCGGCCGTCGAGCCCGCCGCGATGGGCGGCGCCGTCGATTCCGAGCGCAAGTCCCGAGACGATCGCGAGACCCGCGTCGGACAACGCGTGGGCGAAATGCGTTGCGTCGGCGAGCCCCTGCGGCGTCGCATGGCGGCTGCCGACCACGGCGAGGCCGCGTGCGTGCAGCAGGTCGAGCCGCCCCTTTACATATAGCAGCGGCGGTGGATCATGCAGATCGCGCAGCCGCGGCGGGTAGGCCGGATCGCTCAGCGTGACGAGCACGTTGCCCGGCCCGTCGAGCCAGGCGAGCGCGGCGTCGGTGCGCGTATCGAGATCGTCTCGCTCGCTCGCTCGCACGGCTTGCGCGGCGGCGGGGCTGCTCACGGCGGCGATGGCCTGGCCGGACGCGCACAGCACTGCCGCCGGCGAGCCGAATGCCGCGAGCAGCGCCTGCAAGACGGCGGGCGAGAGACCGGGCGCATGCGCGAGCTGCAGCCATGCGCGCAGCGCGGAGGGCGTCAGCGCTTGCGGCGACATGAGGGGGCCCTCGAATGCGGCGGCCAGCGCAGCGCGTGGCGCCATGATAAAATTTTCATCATCCGAAATACTCGACAGGGCCGTGCGCGCAGGCGCCCGGCCGATTGCAGGAGGCGCGATCCGCGGCATTGATATGCCACGCATCCGCCTCATCTTCATTGCATCCCGGCGGCGGCGCCAGCCGGCCGGATGGCCGATGCGGCACGCCGCTTCACCGAATACCGAACGCCATGGCTTTGCTCAATATTCTTCATTACCCCGACAAGCGGCTGCACAAGGTCGCCAAACCCGTCGACAAGGTCGACGACCGGATCCGCAAGCTCGTCGCCGACATGGCCGAGACCATGTACGCGGCGCCGGGCATCGGCCTGGCGGCCACGCAGGTTGACGTGCACGAGCGCGTGATCGTGATCGACGTCTCCGAGGAGAAGAACGAGCTGCGCGCGTTCATCAACCCGGAGATCGTGTGGTCGAGCGACGCGAAGCAGATCTATGAAGAGGGGTGCCTGTCGGTGCCGGGCATCTACGACGAAGTCGAACGCCCCGACCACGTGCGCGTGCGCGCGCTCAACGAGCAGGGCGAGACCTTCGAGCTCGACTGCGAAGGCCTGCTCGCCGTGTGCGTCCAGCACGAGATGGATCACCTGATGGGTCGCGTATTCGTCGAATACCTGTCGCCGCTCAAGCAGACGCGTATCAAGACGAAGATGAAGAAACTCGAACGCGCGATGTGATGCGCGTACGCCCAGCCCGACCCCGAACGCTGTCATGACCCATACGTTGCGCGTGATTTTTGCCGGCACGCCGGAATTCGCCGCGGCTGCCCTTGCCGCGATCCACGAGGCCGGTTTCCCGGTGCCGCTCGTGCTCACCCAGCCCGATCGCCCGGCCGGCCGCGGGATGAAACTCCAGGCGAGCGCCGTGAAGCGCTACGCGGTCGAGCACGGGATGACCGTCGCGCAGCCGCCGTCGCTGCGCCGCGCGGGCAAGTATCCGGCGGAGGCGGCCGACGCGATCGGGCTGCTGCGCACGACGCCGCACGACGTGATGGTGGTGGCCGCGTACGGCCTGCTGCTACCGCAGGAGGTGCTCGACATCCCGCGCGCCGGCTGCATCAACATCCACGCGTCGCTGCTGCCGCGCTGGCGCGGCGCCGCACCGATCCATCGCGCGATCGAAGCCGGCGACGCCGAGACCGGCGTCACGCTGATGCAGATGGATGCCGGCCTCGACACCGGTGCGATGATCGAGGAGGCGCGCATCGCGATCGCGCCCGACGATACGACCGCGACGCTGCACGACCGGCTCGCCGCCGACGGCGCGCGGCTGATCGTCGACGCGCTCGTGCGGCTCGAGCGCGACGGCACGCTGCCGGCGACGCCGCAGCCGGCCGACGGCGTGAGCTACGCGGAAAAGATCGGCAAGCACGAAGCGGCGCTCGACTGGCGCAAGCCCGCCGACGTACTCGCGCGCCAGGTGCGTGCGTTCGATCCGTTCCCGGGCGGCGTCGCGACGCTCGACGGTGCGGCCATCAAGCTGTGGGCGGCCGAGCCCGTGGCGGCGCGCGGCGACGCGGCGCCCGGCACGATCGTCGAGGCCGCGCCGGAAGGCGTGGTGGTCGCATGCGGCAGCGGCGCGCTGCGCGTCACGCAGTTGCAGAAGCCGGGCGGCAAGCGGCTGCCCGCGCGCGAATTCCTCGCCGGTTCGCCGCTCGCCGCAGGCCAGCGTTTCGCGCTGCCCGACGTCGACTGACACGGCCTGAGCGTCATTCGACCGGGTTCGCCGGCCCCGCGCAACTGGCCGGACGGCCGAGTCGCGCGGGGCCGCAGGCACGCGTAGAATTTCCCTGCGCTTTCCGGTTTCGAGGTTTTCATGTTCGGCATCGTCCATTTCGACTTCTTCGTGCTCGCGGTTTTCCTGCTGAACATCACGCCCGGCCCCGATACGGCCTACATCATCGGCCGCAGCGTCGCGCAGGGGCGCGGCGCGGGGCTGATGTCGGCGTTCGGTATTTCGGCCGGCTGCTGCGTCCACGCGCTCGCATGTGCATTCGGCCTGACCGCGCTGCTGGCGGCGTCGGCAACCGCGTTCACGGTGATCAAGCTGGTCGGCGCCGCATATCTGATCTATCTCGGCGTGCGGATGATCGTCGCGAAGCAGGCCGCCGCGCCGTCGGGCGCCGAAGCCACGCAGGCCGCGGCCGCCAAGCCGCTGCGCCAGCTTTTCATGCAGGGTTTCTGGACCAACGTGCTGAATCCGAAGGTCGTGCTGTTCTTCGTGTCGTTCTTCCCGCAGTTCGTGTCGGCCGACAGTCCGCACAAGGCGTGGGCATTCCTGACCCTCGGCGCGGTGTTCGTCGCGATGAGCACGGTCTGGACGAGCCTCGTCGCGTGGGTGGCGGGCAGCGTCACGCAGCGCTTTGCCGGCAAGCCGGGCGTCAAGAAGTGGCTCGACCGCACGGTCGGCAGCGCTTTCGTCGGCCTCGGCCTTCGGCTTGCGAGTTCGCAACGCTGAGATTGAATTTTTCCGGCGAGACCTTATCTAACAAATCGCTTACAATTTTCCGCCGTGCTCTGTGATGCGCGGCGGGTCCCCTGACGGATAAGGAGTGGGTATGTTCAATTGGGTCAAAACGGCGATGCTGATGGCCGCGATCACGGCCCTGTTCATCGTGATCGGCGGGATGATCGGCGGCTCGCGCGGCATGACGATCGCGCTGCTGTTCGCGCTCGGCATGAATTTCTTCTCGTACTGGTTCTCCGACAAGATGGTGCTGCGCATGTACAACGCGCAGGAAGTCGACGAGAACACGGCGCCGCAGTTCTACCGGATGGTGCGCGAGCTGGCCACGCGCGCGAATCTGCCGATGCCGCGCGTCTACCTGATCAACGAGGACGCACCGAACGCGTTCGCGACGGGTCGCAATCCCGAGCACGCGGCGGTCGCCGCGACGACGGGCATCCTGCGCGTGCTGTCGGAGCGCGAGATGCGCGGCGTGATGGCGCACGAGCTCGCGCACGTGAAGCACCGCGACATCCTGATCTCGACGATCACCGCGACGATGGCGGGCGCGATTTCGGCGCTCGCGAACTTCGCGATGTTCTTTGGCGGACGCGACGAGAACGGCCGGCCGGCCAACCCGATCGCGGGTATCGCGGTCGCGTTGCTCGCCCCGATTGCGGGCGCCTTGATCCAGATGGCGATTTCGCGGGCCCGAGAGTTCGAGGCCGACCGAGGCGGCGCGCAGATTTCCGGCGATCCGCAGTCGCTGGCCACCGCACTCGACAAGATCCATCGCTATGCGGCGGGCATCCCGTTCCAGGCAGCCGAAGCGCATCCGGCCACCGCGCAGATGATGATCATGAACCCGCTGCACGGCGGTGGCCTGCAGAACCTGTTCTCGACGCACCCGGCCACCGAGGAGCGCATCGCACGCCTGATGGAGATGGCGCGCACCGGCCGCTTCGATTGATGCCCCGGCGTACCGCGCGCGGCCGTTGCCGTGCGCGGGCCGCTCCGCCACCCCGCATGCTTCGCGCTGCGGGGTGTTTCATTTGCGCGCGCCGTAAAGGGGCCAAAGGGGGCGGCATGACCGCACGCTACAATGCGCGGTTTGGGATCGCAGGGCCATGTGGCGGCCGCGATCCCGCCGTTTGCCGCCGCCGCTTGCCGCATTTGTTTGCCGCACCCGATTGCGGCGCTTGTTTGCCGATTCCGCACCGATGACACGACCCCGTTTTTCCGCTCCGACTTCTTCCGGCCGCCCGGCGCGCCTGTCTGCGCTGCACCTGTCGCCCGATTCGCTCGGCTTCGCGCTCGACGCGGCCGCGCAGGCGGTCGATGCGGTGCGACGCGGCACCGCGTTGCCGGCGGCACTGTCGGCGGTGTTCGCGCAGATGCCGCCCGGTGCGCAGGCGCTCGCGCGCGGTGCGACCCAGGACGTCGCCTACCGGACGATGCGCCGCCTTGGCAGCGCGGACTGGTTGATCGGCAAGTTCGTCGGCAAGGCGCCGTCCGCGCACGTGCACGCGGTGCTCGCCGGCGCGTTCGCGCTGCTGCTCGACCCGGCGGACGAGGCCGCGTACCCGGCATTCACGGTGGTCGACCAGGCCGTCACCGTCATCGGTGCTCGGCGCGAATTCGCGTTCGCGAAAGGGATGGTCAACGCGGTGCTGCGCCGTTTCCTGCGGGAGCGCGACGCACTCGCCGCGGCGATGCAGGACGATCCGGTCGCGCACTGGAACTACCGCGCGTGGTGGGTCGATGCGGTGAAGCGCGCATGGCCGGACGCGTGGCAGGCGATCCTCGCGGCCGGCGAGCGTCAGGGGCCGTTGACGCTGCGCGTGAACGCGCGTCGTGCGAGCGTCGATGCGTATCTCGACACGTTGCGCGCAAGCGGGATCGACGCGACCGCGATCGGCCGGCATGCCGTGCGGCTCGCATCGGCGCTGCCGGTGGATCGCATTCCGGGATTTGCCGACGGCGTGGTGTCGGTGCAGGACGCCGGTGCGCAACTCGCGGCCGAATGGCTCGGCGCGCGTGACGGCATGCGCGTGCTCGACGCGTGCGCGGCGCCCGGCGGCAAGACCGGCCATATTCTCGAGCTCGCCGATGCGGACGTCGTGGCGCTCGAAAGCGACGCGACGCGCGCGGCGCGCATCGGCGAGAATCTCGTTCGCCTGTCGCTCGCAGCGAACGTGTGCGTCGGCGACGCGGGCACGCCGGACGCGTGGTACGACGGGCGCCCGTTCGATCGCATCCTGGCCGACGTGCCGTGCTCGGCGTCCGGCATCGTGCGGCGGCATCCCGACATCCGTTGGCTGCGCCGAGAGGCCGACATCCCGGCGCTCGTCGCGGAGCAGCGTCGCATCCTGTCGGCGCTGTGGCCGCTCGTGAAGCCGGGCGGCGAACTGCTTTACGTGACCTGTTCGATCTTTCCTGAGGAAGGCGAATGGCAGGCCCGCTGGTTTGAAGCGGCCTGCGAAGATGCGGTACGATTGGACGCCCCTGGCCAACTGCTGCCGGGCGGCGTGCAGGGGCGGGCGGCCGCCGGCGCACTCGACCAGAACATCGATCACGACGGATTTTTCTACGCGCGGTTTCAGAAACGGTGACGATCAAACACCTTTTTCCATTTCGGCTCGCGGCCGTCTTGCTGGTCGCGTTGACGCTGTGCCTGGTCGTCGTCCGGCCGGCGCATGCCGAATCGATCGCCGTGCAGCGCGCGTCGCTTCAGTCGGACGGAAGCGGCTGGAGCCTGGACGCGCGTTTCGACTTCGAGCTGAATCCGAGCCTCGAGGATGCCGTCAACAAGGGCATCCCGCTTTACTTCACGACCGACTTCGAACTGAGCCGCGCGCGCTGGTACTGGTTCGACGAGCAGCCGGTGGCGGTCACGCAGACGATCCGCCTGTCGTTCCAGCCGCTCACGCGCGAGTACCGCGTGTCGACGGGTGGCCTGCAGCTTGGCTTCCCGTCGCTGAAGGATGCGCTCGCGGTGGTTCGTCACATCACGTCGTGGCACGTGATCGACCGCAACCAGGTGCGCGCGGGCGAAACCTACACGGCGTCGGTGCGGATGCAGCTCGATACGGCGCTGATGCCGAAGCCGTTCCAGGTCGATGCCGTGAACAATCGCGACTGGACGCTCGGATCGGACTGGAAGCGCTTCAACTTCACGGTGACCGAACGTGCTAAATAAAGTACGCCGCGCGGCCAGCGGGAAGAGCCTCCTCATCCGCGTGATCGTCTCGACCGTCGCGCTGACCGCGCTGCTGTTGCTCGTGCTGCTCGCGGCTGCGAGCGCGAACACCGAATTCTTCGACCGCTACTACTCGTGGCTGTACGCGACGAACATCGTCGTCGCGCTCGTGTTCCTGCTCGTGGTGCTCGGGCTGATCGGGATGATCGTCGTGCGCCTGAGGAAGGGCAAGTTCGGCACGCGGCTGCTCGCGAAGCTCGCGGTGTTCTTCGCGCTCGTCGGCGTGGTGCCGGGTGGGATCATCTACGTCGTGTCGTACCAGTTCGTGTCGCGCAGTATCGAGTCGTGGTTCGACGTGAACGTCGAGACGGCGCTGACGGCCGGGCTGAACCTCGGCCGCGGGATGCTCGATGCGTCGCTGTCCGATCTGCAGACGAAGGCGCGGCTGATGTCCGACCAGCTCGCGAGCGTCGATGCGAACACGAACGGCACGACGCTCACGCTGCTGCGGCTGCGCGACCAGTTCGGCGTGCAGGACGCGACGATCGTCGAGCCGAGCCGCAGCGGCTCGGGCGCGGCGCCCGACCTTCACATCGTCGCGCAGGCGTCGGGCAATTTCGCGGCGCTGATTCCGGACGACCTGCCGACGCCGCTGATGCTGAGCCAGGCGCGCGAACACGGCGCGTATGCGGCGATCGAGGGCGAAGTCGACGGCGACCCGCGCGCGCATGGCGCGAAGGGCGCGCTGCGGCTGCGCGTCGTGCGGCCGATTCCCGATGCGACGACGTCGCTGCTGCAGCCGGCGGAGCGGTTCCTGCAGCTCACGCAGCCGGTGCCGCCGACGCTCGCGCACAACGCGGACGCCGTGCAGCGCGCGTACCGCGAGTACCAGGAAAAGTCGCTCGGCCGCACGGGCCTGCGCAAGATGTACATCGGCACGCTGACGCTCGCGCTGTTCCTCGCGACCTTCATCGCGATGATGCTCGCGCTCGCGCTCGGCCAGCAGCTCGCGCGGCCGCTGTTCCTGCTCGCGCAGGGCACGAAGGAGATCACGGAAGGCGACTACACGCCGAAGCGCGAGATCAAGACGCGCGACGAACTCGGCTTCCTCACGCAGTCGTTCAACGCGATGACGCGCCAGTTGTCCGAGGCGCGGCTCGCGGTCGAGAAGAACCGCATCGCGCTCGAGCATTCGAAGACGTATCTCGAAAGCATCCTCGCGAACCTGACGGCCGGCGTGTTCGTGCTCGACCGCCAGTTCCGGCTGACGACGGCCAATCGCGGTGCCGAGCGGATCTTCCGGCAGCCGTTCAACTCGCTGATCGGTACGACGCTCGACCGGATCGGCGTGGCCGCCGGGTTTGGCGCGATGGTGCGCAAGGCGTTCGCCGATCGCGAGGCGGCGTCCGACGGCGGCAGCGGCGATCGCGGCCACTGGCAGCAGCAGTTCGCGATCGAGGTGCCGGGCGAAACCGAGCCGCTGACGCTGCTCGTGCGCGGCACGCGTCTCGTGTCGACGGTCGAGGGGCAGGCCGACGATCCGCAGACGTCCGGTTACGTCGTCGTGTTCGACGACATCTCCGACGTGATTTCCGCACAGCGTTCGGTCGCGTGGGGCGAGGTCGCGCGGCGGCTCGCGCACGAGATCAAGAATCCGCTGACGCCGATCCAGCTGTCGGCCGAGCGGCTGCAGATGAAGCTGTCCGACAAGCTCGCACCGCACGACGCGGACGTGCTCAAGCGCGGCGCGACGATGATCGTGAACCAGGTGGCCGCGATGAAGCGGATGGTCGACGATTTCCGCGAATACGCGCGCACGCCGCCGGCGGTGCTCGCGAACCTGCAGTTGAACGAACTGGCGAGCGAGGTGCTCGGGCTGTACGGCGTCGGCGAAGGCAAGAGCGCGATCGTCGCCGAGCTCGCGCCGTCGCTGCCGGTGATTCGCGGCGACGCGACGCAATTGCGCCAGGTGATTCACAACCTGCTGCAGAATGCGCAGGATTCGGTCGCGGAGTCCGCGCATCCGCGTGTGTTGATCGAAACCAAGACAGTAGAATATGGCGACCCCGACGCCGAGGGCAAAACGCGCGTCGCGGTACGTCTGACCGTGTCCGACAACGGGCCCGGTTTTCCGGCACGCATCCTGACGCGCGCGTTCGAGCCTTACGTGACGACGAAGGCGAAGGGCACGGGGCTCGGGCTGGCCACGGTCAAGAAAATCGTTGACGAGCACGGCGCGCGGATCGATCTGCGCAATCGCATGCACGGCGAGACCGTCGAGGGTGCGCAGGTGTCGATCCTCTTCCTGCAGATGGCGAGCGATACGCCAGGCGCCGAATCCGGTGCGCAGGACGGGGCGACTCCCGCCAAGACAAAAGCAAGTGAGCAGACAAAGGCAGCGTAAATGGCAACCATCCTGGTGGTAGATGATGAAATGGGCATCCGGGAATTGCTCTCGGAGATCCTCAGCGATGAAGGACATGTCGTCGAGGCGGCGGAGAACGCGCAGGCCGCGCGGGAATACCGGCTGAATCAGGCGCCCGATCTCGTGCTGCTCGATATCTGGATGCCCGATACCGACGGCGTCACGCTGCTCAAGGAATGGGCGGCGCAGGGGCTGCTGACGATGCCCGTGATCATGATGTCCGGGCACGCGACGATCGATACCGCCGTCGAGGCGACCAAGATCGGCGCGCTCGATTTCCTCGAGAAACCGATCGCGCTGCAGAAGTTGCTGAAGTCCGTGGAGCACGGCCTTGCACGCGGCGCGGCGCCGGTGTCCGCGAACGCGGCGGCGAAGGCGGGCGGCGGGCAGGCCGCGGGGCCGGCGGCGGTCGCGTCGGCTGCGGCGCTGCCGACGCTCGGCGACGACATGGCGTCGGCGCTCGGCCTCGCAGGCCAGACGGCCGCGATCCCGTTCGACATCCCGTTGCGCGAAGCGCGCGATGCGTTCGAGCGCGCGTACTTCGAATATCACCTCGCGCGCGAGAACGGCAGCATGACGCGCGTCGCGGAGAAGACGGGCCTCGAGCGCACGCACCTGTATCGCAAGCTCAAGCAGCTCGGCGTCGAGCTCGGCAAGAAGCCGTCCGAAGGCGCGCTGTAAAATATTTTGCGAAAGCACTTGCTCGGGGGCGAATAGCTCGATATACTTTCATTCTTCGTTGGCCCGGTAGCTCAGTTGGTAGAGCAGCGGATTGAAAATCCGCGTGTCGATGGTTCGATTCCGTCCCAGGCCACCAGCATTTAAAACCCCAAGAATCGGAAGGTTCTTGGGGTTTTTCGTTTGTGATGGGTATTGCGTGCCGTGGGCGGCGAGCCCGGCAGCATTCGCCGGGGCATGATAAAATCCGTGCCCGCTCAATGACTTAGCGCATCGCTTCATGCGCATGGCAGGCCGCCCGCAGTGCGCCTGCCGTGGCGCGCGGCAACGATGCCGCGCGATGAGCGGTATAAGCGCGCCGCCGCATTCGCGGCCGACCGCGCTGCCTATACTGGTCGAGCCGGCGCAGGCCGGCCGCGTCGGGCCGCCCGGCGGCAGCCGGCCTCGGGGCGCAGTGCGACGCGAGCCTACACATTCACGGAGTATCACGGTGATTCGGACAGACGCTAAAGACGGCGCGCTCGTGTTGTTTTCCGGCGGGCAGGACTCGGCCACGTGCGTGGCATGGGCCCTCGAACGCTACCAGACGGTCGAGACGCTCGGCTTCGATTACGGTCAGCGCCATCGCGTCGAACTCGAGTGTCGCGAAGGCGTGCGCGAAGCGCTGAAGCGCAAGTTTCCCGCGTGGTCGGACCGGCTCGGCGACGATCACATGATCGACCTGTCGGTGCTCGGCGCGATCAGCGATACCGCGATGACGCGCACGATCGAGATCGAGACGGCGGCAAACGGCCTGCCGAACACGTTCGTGCCGGGCCGCAACCTGATGTTCATGACGATCGCCGCCGCGATCGCCTATCGCCGCGGGCTGCGCGTGCTGGTTGGCGGGATGTGCGAGACCGACTTTTCGGGCTATCCGGACTGCCGCGACGACACGATGAAGGCGCTGCAGGTCGCGCTGAATCTCGGGATGGATACGCGCATGGTGCTCGAGACGCCGCTGATGTGGCTCGACAAGGCGCAGACCTGGCAGCTCGCCGAACAGCTCGGCGGCGAGGCGCTCGTCGAACTGATCCGCGTCGAGACGCACACGTGCTACGTGGGCGAGCGCGCGGAACTGCACGACTGGGGCTTCGGCTGCGGCGAATGCCCGGCCTGCAAGCTGCGCAAGCGCGGCTACGAGGCTTACCTGAAGGGCGAGCGGGTGACCGAAGCGCCGCTGTGACGCGGCTGCGCGGGCAGCGCTTGATGGACTAACAGATTCTGATCGACAACGAGCGGCGCAAGCCGGACGAAGCACGATGACTTACGCGGTCAAGGAAATTTTCTACACGTTGCAGGGCGAGGGCGCGAATGCGGGCCGGCCGGCCGTGTTCTGCCGGTTCGCCGGCTGCAACCTGTGGTCGGGCCGCGAAGAGGATCGTGCGGAGGCCGTGTGCCGCTTCTGCGATACGGACTTCGTCGGCACCGACGGCGAGAACGGCGGCAAGTTCAAGGACGCCGCGGCGCTCGTCGCGACGATCGCCGGCCTGTGGCCGGAGGGCGAAGCGCACCGCTTCGTTGTCTGCACGGGCGGCGAGCCGATGCTGCAGCTCGACCAGCCGCTCGTCGACGCGCTGCATGCGGCGGGCTTCGAGATCGCGATCGAGACCAACGGTTCGCTGCCGGTGCTCGAATCGATCGACTGGATCTGCGTGAGCCCGAAGGCCGACGCGCCGCTCGTCGTCACGAAGGGCAACGAACTGAAGGTCGTCGTTCCGCAGGACAACCAGCGGCTGGCCGACTACGCGAAGCTCGATTTCGAGTATTTTCTCGTGCAGCCGATGGACGGCCCGTCGCGCGACCTCAACACGAAGCTCGCGATCGACTGGTGCAAGCGTCATCCGCAGTGGCGGCTGTCGATGCAGACCCATAAATATCTGAACATTCCCTGAGCCACGGCTTTTGACATCGTGCTGATTACCCGAAAACTCGAATTCGACGCGGGCCACCGCATTCCCGATCACCGCAGCCAGTGCAGGAACCTGCACGGCCATCGCTACGTCCTCGAAATCACGCTGCGCGGCGATCTCGTCGATACCGAGGGGGCGCCCGACCGCGGCATGGTGATGGATTTCGCCGACGTGAAGGCGCTCGCGGTCGAGCATCTCGTCAGCAAGTGGGACCACGCGTTCCTGGTCTATGCGCGCGACGAGGTCGTGCGCTCGTTCCTCGAGCAGATGGCCGACCACAAGACCGTCGTGCTCGACCGGATCCCGACCGTCGAGAACCTCGCGGCGATCGCGTTCGACCTCCTCGCGAACGTGTACGACGCGCACTACGGCGTGAACCTGCGCCTCGAGCGCGTGCGCCTGTACGAGACGCCGAACTGCTGGGCCGACGTCGAGCGCCAGCCCGGCCGCTGACCCTGCCCTCCCGCGAGGCAGCCCCGCCGTCCGGCGTGGGCCGCCTCGTCGCTGCCGCCGCCGGCTCGCCTTCCTCCGCGCCGTGCCGGTACGGCTTCCCCGTCAGTTCCCGCACCGAGCACCCCGCCGCGCTATGATCGTCGTGCGGCACCGGAAAACGCTCGCGTGAGCGATTTCGCGGCCCGCGCTGTCAGATCGGCCGGCCCGATCCGACTCACGTTCTCCGGCGCGCGATCCGCCGCCGCCATGCTTCGATTGCCCGGCGGCGCGCGTTTCGCTTCGCCTGTTGCTTGTCCCGTTCGATTGCCGTTCCGTTCCGGAGGCCGTATCGATGAGCACGCTCACCAATTCCCTCAAACAACGCCTGCGCGACGGCGACGAGCCGCTGTACGGCCTGTGGCTGTCGCTCGGCAGCGACTCGGCCGCGGAAGCGCTCGCGCATGCCGGTTACGACTGGCTCTGCATCGACATGGAGCATGCGCCGAACGACAGTCGCGACGTGGCGTCGCAACTGCGCGCGATCGCCGCGGCGCACCTACCGAGCGAACCGGTCGTTCGCGTGCCGGCGCGGGAGCCGTGGCTCGTGAAGCGCGCGCTCGACGCCGGCGCGCGCACGCTGATGTTCCCGTGTATCGAGACGCCCGACGACGCCGCGCACGCGGTGCGGCTCACGCGCTTTCCGTCGCCCGAATCGCCCGACGGGCTGCGCGGGGTCGCAGGCATGGTGCGCGCGGCGGCGTTCGGCATGCGTCGCGACTACCTGCAGACGGCGAATGCGCAGGTCGCGGTGATCGTGCAGGTCGAATCGGCACGCGGCGTCGACGAAGTCGAGCGGATCGCGGCGACGCCCGGTGTCGATTGCCTGTTCGTCGGCCCGGCCGATCTCGCGGCGAGCCTCGGGCATCTCGGCGATATCCGTCACCCGGACGTCGAAACCGCGATGGCGCGCGTGCTCGCGGCCGGCAAGCAGGCCGGCGTCGCGGTCGGCATCTTCGCCGGCGACACGGCGGCCGCGCGCCAGTATCGCGAGGCCGGTTACCGGATGATCACGGTGTCGGCCGACGTGAGCTGGCTGCTGCGCGCGACGCGGCAGGCGTTGCAGGAGGTGCGGTCATGAACGGCGCAGACGGTGCGTGCCGCCGGCGCGCGCGGCTCGGGGCGATGGTCGGCCTGTGGGCCGTGTGTGCGGCGGCCGTCGCACAGGGCGCACCGCAAGCGAAGCCCGATCCGTCGCACGAAACGCAATCGGCGGTCGCCGACTACAACGCCGGCGACTATCGCGCGGCGCTGGTGCAATTCCACGATGCGGCCGAGCGTGGCGATCGCCTCGCGCAGTTCAACTACGCGATGATGCTGCTGACCGGGGAAGGCGTGACGGCGAACGTCGACGAAGGGCTGCGCTGGCTGAAGCGGGCGGCGGACGCGAACATGTCGCATGCGCAGTACGTATACGGCCGGATGTTCGACGACGGCGAGTTCGTCGCGCGCAACCCGGCCGAAGCGCATCGCTGGTTCCTGCGGGCCGCGAAGCAGGGGCACGTGCAGGCCGAGCTGTCGCTCGCGAACCAGTTCCTCGACGGGCGCGGCACGCCGCGCGACAACCGGCAGGCGTTCGCGTGGTACAAGCAGGCCGCCGACGCGGGCGAGCCCATCGCGCAGTACGTGACCGCGTCGTTCTACGAGCGCGGCGGCGACGGCGTCGCGCAGAACCTGAACATCGCACGCGCGTATTATGCGGCGGCGGCCGCGCAGGGCGACGAGACGGCCGAGCTGAAATTCAAGGAGTTGAGCGCGCGGCTGAAGGCGCCGATGCCGGCGTCGGGCGCCGGCGCGGAACAAGGCAAGCCGCACGCGCCGACGCAGTAAGTACCCGCGCCCAATGAAAAACGGCGCCGGAGCGCCGTTTTCGTGTGCCGCGGTGCGGGCCGCGTGCTCAACTCTTCATCAGCCGCCGCTGCCGTCCGACGCTCATGATCATCCCGATCGCGATGCCGAGCGTCGTGAGCGCGGTGCCGCCGTAACTCATGAACGGCAGCGGCACGCCGACGACCGGCAGCACGCCGCTCACCATCCCGATGTTGACGAACGCGTAGACGAAGAACGCGAGCGTGAGCGAGCCCGCGAGCAGCCGGCCGAACAGCGTCGCGCCCTGCGCGGCGATGTAGAGCCCGCGCGCGATCAGCGCCATGTACAGCGTCAGCAGCACGAGGCCGCCGGCGAGCCCCCATTCCTCCGAGAACACCGCGAAGATGAAGTCGGTGTGTTTCTCCGGAATGAATTCGAGGTGCGCCTGCGTGCCTTTCAAGTAGCCCTTGCCGAGCACGCCGCCCGAGCCGATCGCGATCACGGCCTGGATCGTGTGGAAGCCCTTGCCGAGCGGGTCGGACGTCGGATCGAGCAGCGTGCACACACGGTGCTTCTGGTAATCGTGCATCAGCGGCCACTGCACTTCGGGCTGGCAGATGCGCTCTTCGAACACGGCGATCGAGCCGACCGCGATTACGCCCGCGACGAGCACCGGCACGATCAGCTTGAACGACAGGCCGGCGAGGTAGATCACGAAGAAGCCGGCCGCGAACACGAGCAGGCCCGTGCCGAGGTCGGGCTGCTTCGCGATCAGGCCGACCGGCACCAGCAGGATCCCGAACGCGGCGACGAAGTCGTACCAGCGCAGCCCGCCTTCGCGACGCTGGTAGTACCACGCGAGCATCAGCGGCGTCGCGATCTTGAGGATTTCCGACGGCTGGATCACGACGCCGACGTTCAGCCAGCGCTTCGCGCCCTTCTTGGTCATCCCGAACAGCGCGACGGCGATCAGCAGCGTGACCCCGAACGTGTAGAGCGGGACCGCGAAGCGCATCAGCGTGGTTGGCGGGATGTTGGCGATCACCCACATCAGCACGAACGTCAGCAGGATGTTGCGCAACTGGTCCTCGACGCGGCCCGGCACGTCGATCGACGCGCTGTATAGCGTGACGATGCCGACGCACAGCAGCAGGAACACGATGAGCGCGAGTGGGCGGTCGAACCCCGCGAACATCTGCTTGATCTTGTCGAGCCAGGCGCGCTTGTCGAATTGCATGCCTTTCTCCGTCAATGAGCGGTGCCGGCGTCCGCCGCTTTCGCGGGGGCCGTCGCACGGTGGTTGTCGTCCCGCGGCGCGGCGACGAGCGGTTGCGCGTCGCTCGCGGGCCGGCGCGGCCGGTGCGGGCGCCGGATCGGCGGCAGGCTTGCGGCCATTGGCGCCGCGGCGCTCGCGTCGGCCGGCGGCGTGGCAGTGGCGCCGGCGCCGGCCGTACCGGAGGCCGCCGATGCGGCCGATGCCGCCTCGGCCGCGCTGGCCGCCGACGGCACGACCGGCTGCGGCAGCGCGGTGAAGCCGGCCGCGATGGTGGCGGGCTTCGAGGTGTCGCCGACCACGGGCGCGCTCACCGGCTCGGTGGCCGACGCCGCGGCGGCCACGGCCGCAGCTTCGTTTTTCGGGTTCTGGCGCTCGACGAGATAGTAGTCGAGCACGCGACGCGCGATCGGGCCGGCGGCCTGGGCGCCCCAGCCGCCGTTTTCGACGACCAGCGCGACGGCGATCTGCGGGTGGTCGACCGGCGCGTACGCGATGAACAGCGCGTGGTCGCGCAGGTGTTCGGCGAGCAGGTGGCCCTTGTAGTTCGAGCCCTGCAGCGAGAACACCTGCGCGGTGCCGGTCTTGCCGGCAGCGAGGTACGGCGCGCCGCGGAACACCTTGTACGCGGTGCCGGACGGGTTTTCGATCACGTTCTCCATCCCGCGCTTCACGACGTCGATGTCGGCCGCCTTCAGCGGGATCACGTCGCTTTCCTTCGGCACGGTCAGGTGGCGCGCGCGCGAGATCGGATCCTCGACTTCCTTCACGAGGTGAGGCTTCATCACGACGCCGTTGTTCGCGAGCGTCGCGGTCGCGTGCGCGAGCTGCAGGATCGTGAACGAGTTGTAGCCCTGGCCGATCCCGAGGCTGATCGTCTCGCCGTCGAACCACTTCTGCTGCGCGGCCTTCTTGAATGCCTTCTTCTTCCAGTCGGTCGACGGCAGGATCCCGCGCGCCTCGCCCTGGATGTCGATACCGGTGATCTGGCCGAAGCCGAACGGCTTCATGAAGTTCGCGATCGCGTTCACGCCGAGGTCGCGCGCGAGCATGTAGAAGTAGGTGTCGTTCGACACCATGATCGCCTTGTTCATGTCGACCCAGCCCTGGCCCGAGCGCACGTCGTTGCGGAACGTGTGGCCGCCGAACGTGAAGTAGCCGGGATCCTGGAAGCCCCAGCCCGGCGTGCGCTTGCCGAGCGTCAGGCCGGCGAGCGCCATGAACGGCTTGTACGTCGAGCCGGGCGGGTAGGTGCCGTGCAGCGGGCGGTTCAGCAGCGGCTTGTCGGGCGAGTTGTTCAGCTCGTCCCAGGTCTGCTGGTCGATGCCGTCGACGAACGAATTCGGGTCGAAGCTCGGCGACGACACGAACGCGAGCACGTCGCCCGTCTTCGGCTCGATCGCGACGAGTGCGCCGCGCTTGCCCGCGAACGCCTGCTCGGCAACCTGCTGCAGCCCGATGTCGAGCGACAGCACGAGGTTGTTGCCGGGCGTCGCCTGCGTGCGCGACAGCGTGCGCACCGGCCGGCCGCCGGCCGTCACCTCGACTTCCTCGAAGCCGGTCAGCCCGTGCAGCTCGGTTTCGTAGCTCTGCTCGACGCCGATCTTGCCGATGTAATCGGTGCCCTTGTAGTTGTTCGCGTCGCGGCGCGGATCGTAGTGTTCCTGGTCGCTGTCGTTGTCGTCGCTCATCGCGTCGATGCGATCCTGGTCGCGCTTCGAGATCCGGCCGATGTAGCCGATCACGTGCGCGGCCGTCATGCCGAGCGGGTACTGGCGGAACAGCCGCGCGCGCACGTCGACGCCGGGGAACCGGAAACGCTGCGCGGTGAAGCGCGCGACTTCCGCGTCGGTGAGGCGCGTACGGATCGGCAGGCTCTCGAAGTTCTTCGAGTCTTCCTGCAGCTTCTTGAAGCGGCGGCGGTCGCGTGCGTCGATCGGGACGATCTCGGACAGCTTGTCGATCGTGTTGTCGAGCGTGTCGTCGAGCTTCGACGGCGTGATCTCGAGCGTGTACGCCGAGTAGTTCTTCGCGAGGATCACGCCGTTGCGATCGGTGATGATCCCGCGGTTCGGCACGATCGGCGCGACCGAGATACGGTTTTCCTCGGCCTGCAGCGCGTATTTGCCGTGCTGCATCAGCTGCAGGTAGAAGAAGCGGCTCGCGAGCAGCCCGAAGCAGACGAACACGAACACGCCCGCCGCCGCGACGCGCAGGCGGAACCTCGAGAGCTGCTGTTGGGTGTCGTTGAATTCGGTCATTTAAGGGCAATCTGGCCCGCGCGCAGGCGCAGGCGAGGTGCCGCCCCGGAGCGCGGCGCGCGGCGGGCGTGGGGGCGGCGGGTATTCAAGGTCGGTCCGGCTCAGATCGGGCGCGTATCGTCCGGGTCGACCGGGCGGCGTTGCGGCATCAGCAGCAGATGGCTCGCGATCGGCCACAGCGCGGCTTCGACGAAACCGTCGACCAGATAGCGCCAACCGGGGAACGCGGCGCCCATCATCAGGCGGATCACGAACGGGACGAGCTGCGCGCCGACCAGCAGCGGCGTGACGTACAGCACCTGCACGCCGATCGGCATCCACAGCACGCGGCGGTGGATCGTGATCGCGCCGTACGACAGCAGCGTATAGGCGAGCGCGTGCTCGCCGAGCAGCCCCGCGTCATGCACGTCCATCAGGATGCCGAGCGCGAACGCAACGCCCATCCCGACCTTGCGCGGCTGGTGGACGTTCCAGAACAGCAGCACGAGCGCGACGAAATCGGGCACGCCGGGCAGGCGGCCCCACGGCATCAGGTTCAGCAGGAACGCGGCGGCGAGGCTGAAGACGATGAAGTACGGATTGACCGGCTGCAGGATGTATTGCGGGCGGTTCATCGCTGGGCTCCCGATTGCCCCGCGGCGGGCTTGGCCGGCGCGGCGGGGGCCGGCGCCGGTTTCGCAACGGCCGGCTGGGCCGCGGCGGCCGGTTTCGCATTCGCGTCGGCCTTCTCGGCCTTGTCGGCTTTTTCGGCCTTCGCGGCGGCTTTCGCGCCCTTCTTGCCCTTCGCGTTCTTGTCGGCGGCGGGATCGGGCTCGGCCGGGCGCGGCGGGATGTCGTTCCGGTAATGCAGCACGAGCATCTGGCGCGCGCCGCGCACGGCCGCGACCGGTGCGCACGTCACGCGGGCGAACGCGGTATCGGCGAGCTTGTCGACGCGCACGACCTTCGCGACCGGCAGGCCGGGCGGATAGACGCCGTCGAGGCCGCTCGTGACGAGCTCGTCGCCGGCGACGAGATCCGCGCTCGTCGGCACGAAGCGCAGGTCGAGCGAATCGCCCTTCGGCGTGCCGTAGATCACGCTGCGCAGGCCGGTGCGCAGCACCTGCACGGGAATCGCGAGATCGCGGTCGGTGACCAGCGTGACTTCGGATTGCAGCGGGAACACGCGCGTTACCTGGCCGACCACGCCGTCCTCGCTGACGACGGGCGAGCCGTCCTGGATGCCTTGCTGCGAGCCTTGCCCGACCACGATCTTCTGCGTGAACGGATCGCTCGTGTCGTACTGGATCTCGACCGGCGTCGATTGCGTCGCGATGTGCTGGCGCAGCTCGAGCACCGCGCGCAGGTGCGCGTTTTCCTGCGCGAGCACGGCGGCCTGGTTGGCCTGCGTGGACAGCTGCAGGTTGCGCTTGCGCAGGTCGTCGTTCTCGTGGCGCAGCGACGCGCCAGTGACGGCGATGTCGGCCGCGCCCATGAACAGGTCGCGCGGGACGAGCGCCGCGCGTTGCAGCGGATAGAGCACGGTGCCGAGCACGCCGCGGACGATTTCGAGCGTGCTGAAGCGCGCGTCCGACACGAGGAGCGCGATGGCGAGGGCGACGAAGAAGATGAGCCGCGCGAGCGCGGGCGGACCTTGCTTGAAGAGGGGCGGCGGACTGTATTCCATGGTCGGCGCCGGGCGCGTGTGATCGGTTAAATAATGCTCAGACGCGCAAACGGCGCGGCGGTTCGTTCTGAACGAGCGATCCGGCCACGCCGCGGGTGCGTCATATCAAACGGGACTGCCTAGGCGATCACTGGGCGATCACTCGTACGAGAAGATGCTGCCCAGCTTGTCCATGCGCTCGAGCGCCATGCCGGAGCCGCGCACGACGCAGGTCAGCGGATCTTCCGCGACGAGCACCGGCAGGCCGGTTTCTTCCGCGAGCAGGCGATCGAGGTCGCGCAGCAGCGCGCCGCCGCCCGTCAGCATCATCCCGCGTTCGGCGATGTCGGCGCCGAGTTCCGGCGGCGTCTGTTCGAGCGCGATCTTCACCGACGACACGATCTGGTTCAGCGGATCGGTCAGCGCTTCGAGAATTTCGTTGCTGGAGATCGTGAAGCTGCGCGGGATGCCTTCCGACAGGTTGCGGCCCTTCACTTCCATTTCCTTGACTTCGGAGCCCGGGAACGCGGAGCCGATTTCCTTCTTGATCGCCTCGGCGGTTTGCTCGCCGATCAGCATCCCGTAGTTGCGGCGGATGTAGTTGACGATCGCCTCGTCGAACTTGTCGCCGCCGACGCGCACCGAACCCTTGTAGACGATGCCGCCGAGCGAGATCACGCCGACTTCGGTCGTGCCGCCGCCGATGTCGACGACCATCGAGCCGGTGGCTTCCGACACCGGCAGGCCCGCGCCGATCGCGGCCGCCATCGGCTCCTCGATCAGGTAGACCTGCGATGCGCCGGCGCCGTGCGCGGCTTCCTTGATCGCGCGGCGCTCGACCTGGGTCGAGCCGCACGGCACGCAGATGATGATGCGCGGCGACGGCGAGAACATGCGCGACTCGTGGGCCGTCTTGATGAACTGCTTGATCATCTGCTCGGTGACGGTGAAGTCGGCGATCACGCCGTCCTTCATCGGGCGGATCGCCTCGATGTTGCCCGGCACCTTGCCGAGCATCTGCTTGGCTTCCTTGCCGACCGCCTGGATCGTCTTCTTGCCGTTGGGGCCGCCTTCCTGGCGGATCGACACGACGGACGGCTCATCGAGCACGATGCCCTTGCCGCGCATGTAGATCAGGGTGTTTGCGGTGCCGAGGTCGATCGCGAGATCGTTGGAGAAGTAGCTGCGCAAAAAACCGAACATTCAGAATCCTGTTTCGCTCTGGGCCGGCCCTGCATAGCGAGCGCTGAGGGCGGCAGCGGAAAAAATAACAGCCTCGGGAAGCGTGGCGGAAGCGGCCGCCGCGGCGCACGAAGCTGCGAGTGATGTCTACCGGGGATCGCACGAAGCACGCACGGCTTGCCGAAGAGGGGCGAAACGGTGCGGGAAAAGGCTGCCGGGTTTGGGTCGAACGCGTAATGATACCTTATAATTTCTCGGTATTTGAATCGAAACGGGCGGTATTTTTGCCGCTTCGGCCCCGATTTTTGAGGGTGGGATCGCACCCTCCAACCCCCCGCCGCAGTGCTGCTTTCGACGCACTGCGCAGTCTTGTTTTTCCGGTGATCGCATGGCCCTGACCCTGACCGATGTGAAACGCATCGCGCACCTGGCGCGACTCGAAATGGCCGATGCCGACGCCGAGCACATGCTCGGCCAGCTCAACGAATTCTTCGGCCTCGTCGAGCAGATGCAGGCGGTCGACACCGCCGGCATCGCGCCGCTCGCCCACCCGATCGAACAGATCCAGGAAGTCGCGCAGCGCCTGCGCGACGACGCCGTGACGGAAGTCGTCGATCGCGACGACAACCAGCGTCCGGCGCCGGCCGTCCAGGACGGCCTCTATCTCGTGCCGAAGGTGATCGAGTAAGCATTCGATGACAAGCGCGCCGGCCGTCCGGCGCCGCGCGCCACCCAGAATTCCCAGGAAAACCACTCAATGCACGCAAAAAGCCTGACCGAACTGCGCGCCGCGCTCGCCGCCAAGGAATGCTCGGCCGTCGAGCTCGCGCAGCACTACCTGAAACGGATCGACGCCGCGCGCGACCTGAACGCGTTCGTCCATGTCGACGCCGACCTCACCCTCGCGCAGGCGAAAGCCGCCGACGCCGAACTCGCGCGCGGCGCGGGCGGCGCGCTGACCGGCCTGCCGATCGCGCACAAGGACGTCTTCGTCACGCGCGGCTGGCGCTCGACCGCCGGCTCGAAGATGCTCGCGAATTACGAGAGCCCGTTCGACGCGACCGTGGTCGCCCGCCTGCAGGCGGCCGGCATGGTCACGCTCGGCAAGACCAACATGGACGAGTTCGCTATGGGCTCGTCGAACGAGAATTCCGCGTTCGGCGCGGTGAAGAACCCGTGGGACACGAACGCGGTGCCGGGCGGCAGTTCGGGCGGCAGCTCGGCCGCCGTTGCCGCGCGCCTCGCGCCGGCCGCGACCGGCACCGACACCGGCGGCTCGATCCGCCAGCCCGCGTCGTTCGCGGGCGTGACGGGCATCAAGCCGACCTACGGCCGCGTGTCGCGCTACGGGATGATCGCGTTCGCGTCGTCGCTCGACCAGGGCGGCCCGATGGCGCAGAGCGCGTCCGACTGCGCGCTGCTGCTGAACGCGATGGCCGGCTTCGACGAGCGCGACTCGACGAGCCTCGAGCGCGACGATGAGGACTTCACGCGCCACCTCGGCCAGCCGTGGGCGCCGGGCAACGACGCCGCGAAGCCGCTTGCGGGGCTGCGCATCGGGCTGCCGAACGAGTATTTCGGCGACGGCCTCGCCGACGACGTGCGCGCGGCGATCGACGCGGCGCTCAAGCAATACGAAGCGCTCGGCGCGACGCTCGTGCCGGTGTCGCTGCCGAAGACGGAACTGTCGATCCCCGTGTACTACGTGATCGCGCCGGCCGAGGCGTCGTCGAACCTGTCGCGTTTCGACGGCGTGCGCTTCGGCCACCGCGCCGCGCAATACGGCGATCTGCTCGACATGTACAAGAAGTCGCGCGCCGAAGGCTTCGGGCCTGAAGTGAAGCGCCGGATCCTGGTCGGCACCTACGTGCTGTCGCACGGCTACTACGATGCGTACTACCTGCAGGCGCAGAAGATCCGCCGCATCATCGCGAACGATTTCCAGGAAGCGTTCAAGTCCTGCGACGTGATCATGGGCCCGGCGTCGCCGACGGTCGCATGGGATCTCGGCGCGAAGGGCGACGATCCGGTGGCGATGTATCTCGCCGATATCTACACGCTGTCGGTGAGCCTCGCTGGCCTGCCCGGCATGAGCGTGCCGTGCGGCTTCGGAGCGGGCGCGAACGCGAAGCGCCCGGTCGGTCTGCAGATCATCGGCAACTATTTCAACGAAGCCCGGATGCTGCAGGTCGCCGACGCGTTCCAGCGCGCGACCGACTGGCACAAGCAAGTTCCGGCGGGGGTGTAAGCATGACTCAATGGGAAGTCGTTATCGGTCTCGAGACGCACGCGCAGTTGTCGACCGTCTCGAAGATTTTCTCGGGCGCGTCGACGCAGTTCGGCGCCGAGCCGAACACGCAGGCGTGCCCGATCGACCTGGCGCTGCCGGGCGTGCTGCCGGTGCTGAACCGCGGCGCGGTCGAGCGGGCGATCCGCTTCGGCCTCGCGATCGGCTCGACCATCGCGCCGCGCAGCATCTTCGCGCGCAAGAATTATTTCTACCCCGATCTGCCGAAGGGCTATCAGATCAGCCAGTACGAGATTCCGGTCGTGCAGGGCGGCTCGATCACGATCCAGGTGCCCGCCAACGAAAAGGCCGGCAAGCCCGCGTACGAGAAGACGGTCAACCTGACCCGTGCGCACCTCGAGGAAGACGCAGGCAAGTCGCTGCATGAAGATTTCGCCGGGATGACCGGGATCGACCTGAACCGCGCAGGCACGCCGCTGCTCGAGATCGTCACCGAGCCGGAAATGCGCAGCGCGGCCGAGGCCGTCGCGTACGCGAAGGCGCTGCACGGGCTCGTCGTGTGGCTCGGCATTTGCGACGGCAACATGCAGGAAGGCTCGTTCCGCTGCGACGCGAACGTGTCGGTGCGCCCGGTCGGCCAGGAGAAGTTCGGCACGCGCGCGGAAATCAAGAACCTGAACTCGTTCCGGTTCCTCGAGGAAGCGATCAACTACGAAGTGCGCCGCCAGATCGAGCTGATCGAGGACGGCGGCGAAGTCGTGCAGGAAACGCGCCTGTACGATCCGGACAAGCGCGAGACGCGTTCGATGCGCAGCAAGGAAGACGCGCACGATTACCGCTACTTCCCCGATCCCGACCTGATGCCGCTCGTGATCGGCCGGGACTGGGTCGAGCGCGTGCAGTCCGGCATGCCGGAGCTGCCGGCCGCGATGCAGCAGCGCTTCGTCGACGAGTACGGCGTGTCCGCGTACGACGCGGGCGTGCTGACGTCGAGCAAGGCGATGGCCGCGTACTTCGAAGCGGTGGTCGCGAAGGCCGGCGCGGCGAACGCGAAGATCGCCGCGAACTGGCTGATGGGCGACGTGTCGTCGCAGCTGAACCGCGACGGCATCGAGATCGACGCGATTCCGGTGTCGGCCGCACAGCTCGCGCTGTTGCTGCAGCGCATCGCCGACGGCACGATCTCGAACAAGATCGCGAAGGAAATCTTCGCGACGATCTGGGACGAGAAGGCGACCGACGAAGGCGCGGCCGATCGCATCATCGACGCGAAGGGGCTCAAGCAGATCTCCGACACCGGCGCGCTGGAAGCGATCATCGACGAAGTGCTCGCGGCGAACGCGAAGTCGGTCGAGGAATTCCGCGCGGGCAAGGAAAAGGCGTTCAACGCGCTGATCGGCCAGGCGATGAAGGCGACGAAGGGCAAGGCCAATCCGCAGCAGGTCAACGAACTGCTGAAGAAGAAGCTCGGCTGAGCATGCGCGCGCGCCTGAACCGCGCTTGACGACGGGCCGCTCCGGACCAGTTCGGGGCGGCCCGTTGCGTTTGGTGGATGCGTTATCGTATGCATCGCACCGTCCAACGGAGGAACGAATGGCGAAACAACCGTCGCTCGACGATTTTCGCGTGCCCTACAGCACGCGCGAGAAGGAAGCCGCCGCATTCAAGCTCGACGCGTTCGACCCGGCCGCGAAGCCGTTTTCGTCCGGTTCTAAGGAGGCCGATCGCGAACGGCTGTCGGTCGTGTCGACCGAGCTCGACGTCCAGCAGGAGCGCCTGCACACGCAGCAGAAGAAGCGCGTGCTGCTCGTGCTGCAGGGGATGGACACGAGCGGCAAGGACGGCACCGTGCGCGCGGTGTTTCGCGAGGTCGATCCGCTCGGCCTGCGCATCGTGCCGTTCAAGGCGCCGACGCCGATCGAGGCCGCGCACGACTTCCTGTGGCGCGTGCATGCGCAGGTGCCGGCGGCGGGCGAACTCGCGATCTTCAACCGCAGCCACTACGAAGACGTCCTGGTGCCGCGCGTGCTCGGCACGATCGGCGACAAGGAGTGCGAGCGCCGCTACCGGCAGATCCGCGATTTCGAGACGATGCTGTTCGAGAACGGCACGACCATCGTCAAGTGCTTCCTGCACATCTCGAAGGACGAGCAGCGCGCGCGGTTGCAGGCGCGCATCGACGATCCGACCAAGCACTGGAAATTCGACATCTCCGATCTCGACGCGCGCAAGCACTGGGACGCTTACCAGTCCGCGTACCGCGACGCGCTCGCCGCGACGTCGGCCGAGCACGCGCCGTGGTACGTGATCCCCGCGAATTCGAAGACGCACCGCAACGTGATGATCGCCGAGCTGCTGCTGCGCACGATGACCGACATGAAGCTGGAATTCCCGCCGCCGAAGCCCGAGCTCGAAGGCGTGAAGATCCGTTAAGCTGCCACTCTGTAAAAACATCGAACTGAACGGAACCCGACATGATGCGAGTGATTACCGCCAACCTGAACGGCATCCGCTCCGCCGCGAAGAAGGGCTTCTTCGACTGGCTCGGCGAGCAGAACGCCGATTGCGTGTGCGTGCAGGAAATCAAGGTATCGGCCGACGACCTGCCGGCCGAATTCGTCGAGCCGCACGGCTTCAAGAGCTATTTCCACCACGCCGAGAAGAAGGGTTACAGCGGCGCGGGCGTGTACAGCCGCCGCGAGCCCGATGACGTGATCATCGGTTTCGGCAGCAGCGAATTCGATGCCGAAGGGCGCTACGTCGAGGCGCGCTACGGCAAGCTGTCGATCGTGTCGGTGTACGTGCCGTCCGGATCGAGCGGCGAAGAGCGCCAGCAGGCGAAGTACCGCTTCATGGCCGAATTCATGCCGCATCTCGCCGCGCTGAAGAAGAAGCGCGAGGTGATCCTGTGCGGCGACGTGAACATCGTCCACAAGGAAATCGACATCAAGAACTGGAAGAGCAACCAGAAGAACTCGGGCTGCTTGCCGGAAGAGCGCGAATGGCTCACGAAGCTGTTCGACGATGTCGGCTACGTCGACGTGTTTCGCACGCTCGACCCGCGTCCCGAGCAGTACACGTGGTGGAGCAACCGCGGCCAGGCGTACGCGAAGAACGTCGGGTGGCGGATCGATTACCAGATCGCGACCCCGGGTGTGGCCGGTACCGCGAAAAGCACGTCGATCTTCAAGGACATCAAGTTCAGCGATCATGCGCCGCTGACGGTCGACTACGACTACAAGAAGTGATGGCCGGCGCTGCGCCGCGCGCGCAGCCGCCGGGCGAGTGATCCCGGTCGCCGGATGAAAGACGGGCCGCCTGTTCCGACAGGCGGCCCGTTTCGCATGGGGCGACGCTTACTGCTTGAGCGACGCCATGTCGATCACGAACCGGTACTTCACGTCGCTCTTCAGCATCCGCTCGTAGGCCGCGTTGATCTGCTGCATCGGAATCGTCTCGATATCGGACGTGATCCCGTGCTCCGCGCAGAAGTCGAGCATTTCCTGCGTTTCCGCGATGCCGCCGATCAGCGAGCCCGCGAGGCGGCGCCGCTTGAAGATCAGGTTGAACACCTGCGGCGACGGGTGGTCATGCTCCGGCGCACCGACCAGCGTCATCGTGCCGTCGCGCTTCAGCAGGTGCAGGAACGGATTCAGATCGTGCTGCGCGGCGACCGTGTTCAGGATGAAGTCGAAGCTGTTCAGGTGCGCGTTCATCTGCGCTTCGTCCTTCGAGATCACCACTTCGTGCGCGCCGAGCCGCTTGCCGTCCTCGATCTTCGACGGCGACGTCGTGAACAGCACGACGTGCGCGCCCATCGCGCGCGCCAGCTTCACGCCCATGTGGCCGAGGCCGCCGAGACCGACGATCCCGACTTTCTTGCCGGGGCCGACGTTCCACTGCCGCAACGGCGAGTAGGTCGTGATCCCCGCGCACAGCAGCGGCGCGGCGCCGGCCGGGTCGAGCGTGTCCGGCACGCGCAGCACGAACGCCTCGTCGACGACGAGCTGCGTCGAATAGCCGCCGTACGTGATGTCGCCGGTCACGCGATCCTGGCCGTTGTAGGTGCCGACGAAGCCGTTCTCGCAATACTGTTCGAGACCTTCCGCGCAGCTCGCGCACGTGCGGCACGAATCGACGAGGCAGCCGACGCCGACCAGTTCGCCGACCTTGAAACGCGACACCTGCGGGCCGGTCGCGGTCACGCGGCCGACGATTTCATGGCCCGGCACGACCGGATAGATCGTGTTGCGCCATTCGTTGCGGGCCTGATGAAGATCCGAGTGGCAGACGCCGCAGTAGAGGACGTCGATCTGGACGTCGAGGTCGCGCAGCGCGCGACGCTGGAATTCGAACGGGGCGAGCGGCGACTGCGAATCCGTCGCCGCGTAGGCATAGGTTGTGCTCATGCGGTGGGCTCCTTGTCCGGAAAAGATCCGGCGAAACAGACTGCCGTCGCATCGTGTGGCGATGCGGCGAGACAGGTGCCTATCGTAAGGAGCGCACCGCCGCGGTGAAATACCCGAAGGTCTGGAAGATTTGCCTATTCCTCTCGAATTGCCAGCGAACAGCCGTCAAAATGCGTTAGCGGTGCTACATTGCGAGCCAGATTCTCTTGCCGGACAGGACCAAGCCGATGAGCTTCCAGCCCCTTTTCGACGACTCGGGCGACCGTGTGCGGCGCCGCATGATCGAGCTGCATTCACGTCTCGCGCCGAATGAAGGCGATACGCTGGCGGCGCTCGACGGCGTGCGCTTCATTCGCGTGAGCCGTCCGGTGCCGCGCATGCCGGTGCTGTACGAACCGAGCATCGTCGTCGTGTGCCAGGGCCGCAAGCTCGGTTATCTCGGCGATCGCTCGTTCGTCTACGACGCGCAGCAGTATCTGGTGCTGTCGGTACCGTTGCCGTTCGAATGCGAAACCTTCGCGACCATGGACGAGCCGTTTCTCGCGATCTCGATCCGCGTTGATCTCGCGGTGATCGCCGAGCTCGCGATCCTGCTCGACGAGACGCTCGGTGCCGCTGTTAGCGAGCCGCACGGCGTCTATTCGACGCCGCTCGATGCGCCGCTCGCCGACGCGGTGGTGCGCCTGCTCGAAACACTCGCGTCGCCGCACGACACGCGCGTGCTCGGGCCCGCGATCATGCGCGAGATCGCGTACCGCGTGCTGACCGGCGCGCAGGGCGACGCGATTCGTGCGGCGCTCGTCCAGCAGCATCATTTCGGCCGCGTCGCGAAGGCGCTGCGCCGCATCCATGCGGACCTGAAGGCCGATCTCGATGTCGAGACGCTCGCGCGCGAAGCCGGGATGAGCGTCGCGGTGTTTCACGCGCAGTTCAAGCACGTGACGGCGACGTCGCCGATGCAGTACGTGAAGGCCGCGCGGCTGCACCAGGCGCGGCTGATGATGGTGCAGGACGGTGTCGGTGCGGGCGCGGCCGCCGCGCGGGTCGGCTATGCGAGCGCGTCACAGTTCAGCCGCGAGTTCAAGCGGCTGTTCGGCCGCAGCCCCGGCGACGAAGTGCGCTGGATGCGCGACAGCGGGGTGCGCCCGGCGATGGCCGACGTGGACGCGTAGCGTCCGCCGTTTCGCTCGGCGGCTCAGCGCCGCACGATCTTGCGCCGCTGTGCGCTGATGCCCGCGTAGTCGGGCAGCGATTCGACGCGTTTGCCGGTCGCTTTCGCGTACAGCGGCATCAGGTCCGGCAGCCGGTTCAGCAGATCCTGGCGGCGCGCGCTGCTGTACGGGTGCGTGTAGATGAAGCCCGACGCCTTGTTCGCGCGCGTCGCGACCGCGAGCTTGTCCCACAGCGTGATCGCCGCGCGCGGATCGAAGCCAGCGCGTGCGGCGATGTCGCCGCCGATCACGTCGGCCTCGGTCTCGTCGGTCGGATCGTAGTGGAGCGACTGCAGGCGCTCGCCGAAGTTCAGCGCCTGCGGCAGCGGATCGCCGACGCCGAACAGCGGCGGCAGCGCGGCCGCGCGCAGCGACGTCTGCGAGGTCATGCTGAAATTGCTGCGCGCGTGTTCGCGCAGCGCATGCGCGATGCCGTGCGCGAGCAGCACGCCGAGCTCGTCGTCGTTCAGGCGCACGCGCTCGAGCATGCCGCCGTACACGAGCACCTTGCCGCCCGGCAGGCAGGTCAGGCGGATGTCGCGCGAGCGGATCGCGTTGACGTCCCACGCCCAGCTTTTCACGCGGTCGTTCCACTTCACCGAATACGGCGCGAGCTTCGCGACGATCGCGCGCAGCCGCTTCACGCGCGGCTGGTTCGCGGGCAGCAGGCGATTGCTGTCGGCGGCCGTCTGCACGATCTGCGCGTATTCGTTCGCGGTGAGCTGCTCGAGCAGCGGCGACGGGATCAGCGTGCGGAACGCGATCGCGTTGCCGTAGCGGACCTGCTGCGGCGTCGGCGTATAGGCCTTCGCCGGCGCCGTGGCGCCAGTCGGCTGCGCGCCTTCCGCGGCGGACGGCGGGACGGGCGCGGCGGACGTGGCAGGGCCGGGAGGCGCCGCCTGCGCCGCGGCCGGTGCGGAGCCCGCTGCCGTCGCGCCGGTGTCGGTCGCGTGCGCGGCGAGTGCCGCGGCGCCGACGCTCAGCGAAGCCGCCACGTGGGCGAGACGATGCAGGCGGTTACCGCGCACGGCTGGCCTCGCCGTTGCGTGCGGTACCGTTCCACGGCGCGATCCTGAACAGCAGCAACATGCCGGGAATCGCAAGCGCGGTACACACGATGAAGTAGTCGTACCAGCCGATCTTCGCGACGACGAAGCCGCTCGCGGCCGACGCGAGCGTGCGCGGCACCGACGCGAGGCTGGTGAACAGCGCGAACTGCGTGGCCGTATAGCGCGGGTCGGTCGTGCTCGCGATGTACGCGACGAACGCGGCCATCGTCAGGCCGGTCGTGAAGGTTTCGAAGCCGTAGACGAGCGCGAGCGCGACCGTCATCGGGCTGAATTGCGGCGCGACGGCGATGCCGAACACCGACAGCGCGGCCGCGATCGCATGGCTCGTCGATACGGTGAAGTCGTACAGCACCGCGAGCACCGGCGAGCCGGGGCCCAACTGCGCGAGCCACGCGAAGCCGAGTGTCGACACCATCTGCAGTGCGCCGAAGATCCACAGCCCGCGGCCGATGCCGATCTTCACGAGCCAGATGCCGCCGATGATGCCGCCGGCGACGCTCGCGACCAGCGCGGTGGTTTTCGCGACGATGCCGATCTCGGTGCGCGTGAAGCCGATGTCGAGGAAGAACGACGTCGACAGCGTGGTGGCCATCGTGTCGCCGATCTTGAACAGGAAGATGAACGCGATGACGAGCAGCGCGCCGGCCCAGCCGTCGCGCTGGATGAATTCGCGGAACGGCAGCACGATCGCGTCGCGCAGGTTGCGCGGCGGGGCGCCGGCCACTTCCGGCTCGCGCACGACGAGCGTCATCAGGATGCCCGGCAGCATGAACGCGCCGGTGATCGCGAAGACGGCGTCCCACGGCAGGTGGTCCGACAGGATCAGCGCCAGCGAGCCGGGGATCAGCGCGGCGAGCTTGTACGCGTTCACGTGCACCGCGTTGCCGAGCCCCTGCTCGGTGTCGCGCAGCAGCTCGCGGCGATACGCGTCGATCACGATGTCGGCACTCGCGCCGAAGAACGCGACGAGCGTCGTGAGCGCGGCGACCGTCCAGATCGAGTCGCGCGGCGACACGAAGCCGAGCGCGGCGATCGCGCCCGCGACCAGCAGCTGCGTGAGCAGCAGCCAGCCGCGCCGGCGGCCCGGCCGCCAGCCCGGCAGGTGCGGGACGTAGCGGTCCATCAGCGGCGCCCACAGGAACTTCCACGTATACGGGAACTGGATCAGCGCGAACAGGCCGATTTCCTTCAGGTTCACGCCCTCGGAGCGCAGCCATGCCTGCACGAGGTAGACGAGCGTGAAAAGGGGCAGCCCCGACGTGAAGCCCAGGAACACGCAGATCAGCATGTGCGTGTTCAGATAGGCGCGCCAGCCGGGGTGATCCTCGTGAGCGGTGAGTGCGGGCGCCTCGTGTGGCGTTTTCGACATGGAATGGAACTGGGTAGCGTTGACTGATGGCGGCGGCAGCGCAGGCGGCGCGGACGGCACAGGAGGGGCGGCCGCGCACGCGGGCCGGCCGGATCTTCCGTCAACGGCTCCCCGGCTCAGCTGCGCTTGACGCGATAGACAGCAAGACTACCACGCCAGTTCGCTCCCCATCGAATCGGCTGGCCTTCGTGCAGCACGACGCGGTCGAGGATCGTGACGCCGACCTCGGGCGCGAGCGCCTCGAAATCCTTGATCGTCAGCACGCGCACGTTCGGCGTGTTGTGCCACTGGTACGGCAGCGATTTCGACACCGGCATGCGGCCCTGCAGCACCGACAGCCGGTGCGACCAGTAGCCGAAGTTCGGGAACGACACGATGCACTCGCGGCCGACGCGCGCCGTTTCGCGCAGGATCGCGGCCGTCTGGTGGATCGTCTGCAGCGTCTGCGACAGGATCGCGATGTCGAAGCTGTGATCCTCGAACAGGCGCAGGCCGTCCTCGAGGTTCTGCTGGATCACGTTGATGCCGTTCTTCGCGCTCGCGAGCACGCCCGCGTCGTTCAGCTCGATCCCGTAGCCGGTGACGTCCAGCTCTTCCATCAGCAACGCGAGCAGCGAGCCGTCGCCGCAGCCGAGGTCGAGCACGGTCGAGCGCGGCTCGACCCAGCGGGCGATCGTGCGGAAGTCCGCGCGCGCGGACAGGGAATTCAGCGCTTGCTGGTTCATGCTCCCACCTCGATGGCGATTCGTTCGTAATACGCACGGATCAGGTTGTGATAGCGCGCGTCGTCGAGCAGGAACGCGTCGTGGCCGTGCGGCGCGTCGATTTCCGCATAGCTGACCGTGCGCTTGTTGTCGAGCAGCGCCTTCACGATCTCGCGCGAGCGCGCCGGCGCGAAGCGCCAGTCGGTCGAGAAGCTCGCGATCAGGTATTTCGCCTGCGTGTGCGCGAGCGCGGCCGTCAGGTTGCCGTCGAACGCCTTCGCCGGGTCGAAGTAATCGAGCGCGCGCGTGATCAGCAGATAGGTGTTCGCGTCGAAGTAGTCGGCGAACTTGTCGCCCTGGTAGCGCAGGTACGACTCGACCTCGAATTCGACGTCGAAGCTGAAGTTGTACGCGTCGAGCGCGCCGTCCGCACGGCGCAGCGCGCGGCCGAATTTCTCGGCCATGTCGTCGTCCGACAGGTAGGTGATGTGACCGATCATCCGCGCGACGCGCAGGCCGCGCTTCGGCTTCACGTCGTGCGCGTAGTAGTCGCCGCCGTGGAAATCGGGATCGGACAGGATCGCCGAGCGCGCGACTTCGTTGAACGCGATGTTCTGCGCGGACAGCTTCGGCGTCGACGCGATGTCGATGCAGTGCGCGACGCGCTCCGGATACATCAGGCTCCATGCGAGCGCCTGCATCCCGCCGAGGCTGCCGCCCATCACCGCGGCGAAGCGCTCGATGCCGAACGCATCGGCGACACGCGCCTGCGCGTGCACCCAGTCCTCGACGGTGACGACCGGGAAGCGCGCGCCGTACGGCTTGCCGGTCGACGGATCGATGCTCATCGGGCCGGTCGAGCCAAAGCACGAGCCGAGGTTGTTCACGCCGATCACGAAGAAGCGGTTGGTGTCGAGCGGTTTGCCGGGGCCGACCATGTTGTCCCACCAGCCGGTGCTGCGCGGATCGTCCGCGTAGACGCCGGCGACGTGATGCGACGCGTTCAGCGCGTGACAGACGAGCACCGCGTTCGAGCGCGCGGCGTTGAGCTCGCCGTACGTTTCGACGACGAGTTGATAGTTGCCGAGCGCGCTGCCGCTTTGCAAGCGCAGCGGTTCGGCGAAATGCATGGTCTGTGGAGCGACGATGCCGATCGATTCCATTCGTTCCGCCTTATGACTGGGCGGCTAAACGGTGTCGGCGAGGCGCGGAGTCGGAGATGCGCGGCTGACGACCTCTTTAGCCGCATTTGTAGTGAACCGCCGGGGAACGACGCACGACGCATCAAGGCCCCGGCCGGTTCGCGCGCCCGCAATCGAGTCAGCAAATCGGCGCGCTTCCGACCTGCCGCCACGGGGCGGCAAGTCGGCAAAGTATAGCGGAAATTGTGAAGCGCGGATTTTGGCGCGTGGCAGAGCGCGCCGTCATGCGCCGCTCATTGCAGGATCAGCCGGAGATGCGCATCGGCCTGTTCGCTCGGCGGTTTCTGGAATCCGCCCTTCGCGAAACGGTGCCACCGGCCGATCACGTAACTGACGAGCAGATTCGCGCGGGCAGCGGGATCGTAGTCGGCCGGCAGCACGAACGGTGTCGCGCCGTCCTGCGGTGCATTCGCTTCCGTGCGTGCGACCCGCAGGCATTGCTTGACGGTCGCCTCGATGCGGTCGAGCAACTGGTTCACGCGTTCGGTCAGGCGCTCGTCCTCGCCGATCAGCGCCTCGCCGGTCAGCACGCGCGTCATCCCGGGGTTCTTTGTGGCGAAATTGAGCATCGTCAGCGCGATCGTGCGCGCCTGCAACACGCCGTTCGGCTCCTTCGCGACGATCTGGTTGACGAGCCCGAACAGTGCCTGCTCGATGAACTCGATCAGCCCTTCGTACATCTTCGCCTTGCTCGCGAAATGCCGGTACAGCGCGGCTTCCGACACGTCGAGCCGGGCCGCGAGCGCGGCCGTGGTGATTTTCTCGGGTTTCGGGGCCTCGAGCATGGTCGCGAGCGTCTGCAGGATCATGACGCGGCGCTCGCCCGGCTTCGGGCGCGGGCGGGACGGTGTGGCGTGGCTTTCCGTTACGGCTTGGTCCTGCGGGTAAGTCGGCTGCATTTTTGTCGCCCCGATCGTGTGCCCAGTCGCAGCGATTTTAACGAACGAATGCGCTGGTCGACATAATGAGGGCGTCCGGTTGCCGGCAGATGGCCGGGCAGGTGCCCCGTGATCCATACCGTGCCGATGCCGAGACGCTTGTAGTGCTTCAGATGGCTGCGGGTATCTTCGACCAGGATCGCGTCGGCCGCGCGCGCATGCGCGGCGCGCAGTATCCGGCGCAGCATCGCATGGTCGGGTTTCGCGCGCCACGCACGTCGGTCGCGCATGTGCTCGATCGCGATCACGCGCTCGAACAGCCGCTCGATGCGCAGCTCGCGCAGCACCGCGCGCGCGTAGTTCTCCGGCGCGTTGGTTAGCACCAGCTTACGACCCGGCAGCGCGGCGACGATGCGCGCGAGGCCGCGCTCGGCGCGCACCATCGCGGGCAGGTCGGAAAACGTGTGGACCACGCGCAGGAAGTCGTGTGGGTCGATCGGGTGATGGCGGGTCAGGCCGAGCAGCGCGGCGCCGTAGCGCTCGGTGTAGCCGTTGCGCAGGCGGTCGGCTTCAGCGCGCCCGACCTGCAGCGCGTCGACGATGTATTGCGTCATCGCACGGTTGATCTCGGGAAAGATCGCGTGCGACGCATGGTGCAGCGTGTTGTCGAGATCGAACAGCCAGACGGGTGCGCCGGCGCGCGGCCGGCTGCGAGAGATGCGCCGGCGCCGCAGCGGGGCCGGCAGAGCGGGGCCGGCAGGCGGGCGGCGCGCGCTCAATGCGAGCGGATCATCGTGCCGAACGGCTGCTCGGTCAGGATCTCCAGCAGCACCGAATGCTCGATCCGGCCGTCGACGATGTGCACCGACTTCACGCCGCTCTTCGCGGCGTCGAGCGCCGACGAGATCTTCGGCAGCATGCCGCCCGAAATCGTGCCGTCCTCGAACAGGGCGTCGATCTCGCGTGCGGACAGATCGGTCAGCAGGTTGCCGTCCTTGTCCATCACGCCCGGGATGTTGGTCATCATCAGCAGCTTCTCGGCGTTCAGCACGGTCGCGAGCTTGCCGGCGACGAGGTCTGCGTTGATGTTGTACGAGAGGCCGTCCTGACCGAGGCCGATCGGCGAGATCACCGGGATGAACGCATCGTCCTGCAGCGCCTTCACGACGGCCGGGTTGATCGCCTCGACTTCGCCGACCTGGCCGATGTCGATGTACTGGCCCGGGTTGTCGCGGTCCGGCATCAGCAGCTTGCGCGCGTGGATCAGGCCGCCGTCCTTGCCCGTCAGCCCCACCGCGTGGCCGCCGAAGTGGTTGATCAGCATCACGATGTCCTGCTGCACTTCGCCGCCGAGCACCCATTCGACGACTTCCATCGTCTCTTCGTCGGTCACGCGCATGCCCTGGATGAAGGTGCCGGCCTTGCCGATCTTCTTCAGCGCGTGATCGATCTGCGGACCGCCGCCGTGGACGATCACCGGGTTGATGCCGACCAGCTTCAGCAGGATCACGTCGCGCGCGAAGCCCTGCTTGAGCCGCTCTTCCGTCATCGCGTTGCCGCCGTATTTGATGACCACGGTCTTGCCGTGGTAGCGACGGATGTACGGCAGCGCCTCCGCGAGGATTTCTGCTTTCAGCGTGGGGGCGATCTGCGAGAGGTCGATGGGCTCGGACATGGCGGCGGCTCTGGCTGGGAACGGTTGAAACAGGGCGAATTGTACAGGAGTGGCGCAGCGCAGCATCGGGTTTTTGGGCCGGCCGGAACGCCGGCGGCGCGGCGCGGCATCGCACGCGGCGGCCCGCCGGCTATGGCGCGGCACGATTCGGGGCGCCGTCGCGCGGGTGGCGCCGGCGGGCGGGCGCGCGTGCGTTGGCGGCCGACCGCGGCCGGGCGGCCGGCGTGCAAAATTCAGCCGCCGCGCTATGCTTGTCGCGTGGGGCGATGTCCCGCCCGCTTTCGCGATTGCGCCATGACCGATTCCGCCGCCGACGCCCGTTCCGTCCCGCGCCGTGCGCGCTGCCCGCACTGCGGGCGCGGCTTCGACTGCGGCGCGCACACGCAGCCGTTCGACTGCTGGTGCGCGTCGATGCCGCTGCTGCCCGACGGCACGCCGCCCGCGGCCGGTGCGCGGTGCCGATGCCCCGAGTGCCTGGCCGACGAAATCGCGCAGCGCATGGCCGGCGCGGCCGGTTGACGCGGCTCGCGGCGCACTCGCCTCGCCCGTTCGCACGCGCGGATCCGGCCCCGCTGGAGGCGCCGGGCGCTAAACGGGTAAACTGCCCGGATGCAACGAATCACCACCACCGGGCGCGTCAACCTCAGTCACCTGTTCTGGCTGCGCAATCTCGCGATCATCGGCCAGCTCGTGACGATCGGCGTCGTGCAGACCTATTTCGGCGTGCATTTGCCGTTGCCGGCGATGCTGATGGTCATCGCGCTCGAAATCGTTTTCAACGCGCTGACCTGGGTGCGCGTGCTGCGCGCGCGGCCCGAGACCAATTTCGAGCTGCTCGGCCAGCTGTGGGTCGACCTCGGCGCGCTGTCCGCGCTGCTGTTCCTGTCGGGCGGCACGACCAACCCGTTCGTGTCGCTGTACCTGCCGTCGCTCGCGATCGCGGCAGCCGTGCTGCCGTGGCACCTGATGATCTGGCTCGCGGCGTTCGCGGTCGCGTGCTACGCGGCGCTCGGCTTCGATTCGGTGCCGCTCAACATGGACAACCCGGCGAACCTGTTCGATTACTACCGGACCGGCATGTGGGCGAACTTCATGGTCAGCGTCGGGCTGATCGCGTGGTTCGTCGCGCGCATGTCGAATGCGCTGCGCCAGCGCGACGCGGCGCTCGGCGAGGCGCAGCAGCACCTGCTGCGCGACGAGCGGGCCGTCGCGCTCGGCGTGCAGGCCGCCACCGTCGCGCACGAAATGGGCACGCCGCTGTCGACGATCGCGATGCTCGCCGAGGAGTTGCGCGACGCGGCGCGCGCCGATCCGGGGCTGGCGCGCTACGAGGCCGACCTGAAGGTGCTCGAGGAACAGATGACGCTCTGCACGTCGGCGCTCGCGCGCCTGCGCAGCCGCGCGAGCGCGCCGGCGAGCCGCCAACCGGTGGACGACTGGCTCGACACGTTCGTCGAGCACTGGCGCCTGCGGCATCCGCACGTGCAGTTCGAGCTGCTCGGCGCGCGCCCGTCGGGCGTCGCGCTCGACGATACGGTCGCGGCTGGCCAGATCCTGACGATCCTGCTCGACAACGCCGCGCGCGCGAGCCCACAGCGCGTGACGCTCGCCGCAAAGGTCGCGCACGACCGTGCGACCGACGAAATCGAATTCGAGGTATGCGACGACGGGCCCGGCATTCCGGCCGCGCTGCGCGAATCGCTCGGCGCGATGCCGGTCGACAGCACGCAGGGCGGGCACGGCGTCGGCCTGTATCTCGCGTTCAGTGCGGCCGCGCGGTTGGGCGGCGAGATCGAACTGTCCGATGTCGCGCCGCGTGCGACCGGCGGCAACGGGCGGGCCGCAGGTGCGGCGAACGGCCACGCGGCGGCCGCATCGGGACAACGCACGGGTGCCCGTGCGGCCGAACGGCCAGCCGGCACGCCGGACGGCCGACCGGCCGGCGCCGCGGCCGGGCGCGGCACGCGGGCCGTGCTGCGCCTGCCGGTCGCGCGTGTCGCGATGCCGGCTGCCTCAACCAACACGTAGACGGAGAAACCCCATGAGCGAGAACAATTTCCTGGTGATCGACGACAACGAGGTGTTCGCGGGCACGCTCGCGCGCGGCCTCGAGCGCCGCGGTTACGCGGTCCAGCAGGCGCACGACAAGGAGGCGGCGCTTCGGCTCGCCGCGGGCGGCAAGTTCCAGTTCATCACCGTCGACCTGCATCTCGGCGAGGATTCGGGGCTGAGCCTGATCGCGCCGTTGTGCGACCTGCAGCCCGATGCGCGGATCCTGGTGCTGACCGGCTACGCGAGCATCGCGACCGCCGTGCAGGCCGTGAAGGAGGGTGCCGACAACTACCTCGCGAAGCCGGCGAACGTCGAGTCGATCCTGGCCGCGCTGCAGACCAACGCGACCGAAGTGCAGGCCGACGAGGCGCTCGAGAATCCGGTCGTGCTGTCGGTCGACCGGCTCGAATGGGAGCACATCCAGCGCGTGCTGGCCGAGAACAACAACAACATTTCGGCGACCGCGCGGGCGCTGAACATGCACCGCCGCACGCTGCAGCGCAAGCTCGCGAAGAAGCCGGTTCGGCAGTAAGCGGCGCGGCGGGCGCGCTGCCGGAGGCGGGCAGGCCGTGCGCGGCTGCCGCCGCACGGTTGCCCGTCGCCCCCAAATCGAACCGGCGCGCCAACGAAAACGGGCGGCCCGCGGGCCGCCCGTTTCGCTTTCACCGCCGCGCGCGTTACAGCACGTAGCGCGACAGGTCTTCGTCCTGCGACACTTCGCCGAGCGCGCGGTCGACATACTGCGCGTCGATCGTCACGCGCTCGCCGGCGTGGTTGCCGGCCGAGAACGACACTTCCTCGAGCAGCTTCTCGATCACCGTGTACAGCCGGCGCGCGCCGATGTTCTCGGTTTTCTCGTTGACCGCGAACGCGATCTCGGCGAGGCGCCGGATACCGTCGTCGGCGAATTCGAGCTGCACGTCCTCGGTGGCGAGCAGCGCCTGGTACTGCTTGACGAGGCTCGCGTCGGTCGCATCGAGGATCGCCTCGAAGTCTTCGACCGACAGCGAATCGAGCTCGACGCGGATCGGGAAGCGCCCCTGCAGTTCGGGAATCAGGTCGCTCGGCTTCGCGAGGTGGAAGGCGCCGCTCGCGATGAACAGGATGTGATCGGTCTTCACCATCCCGTACTTCGTGTTGACCGTCGTGCCCTCGACGAGCGGCAGCAGATCGCGCTGCACGCCCTGGCGCGACACTTCGCCGCCGCTGCCTTCGTTGTTGCGCGACGTGATCTTGTCGATCTCGTCGAGGAACACGATGCCGTTCTGCTCGACGTTCTGCACGGCCTTCGTCTTCACTTCCTCTTCGTTCAGCATCTTCGCCGCTTCCTCGTCGGTCAGCAGCTTCAGCGCTTCCTTGATCTTCACCTTGCGGCGCTGCTTCTTGCCGCTGCCGAGGTTCGAGAACATCGAGCGGATCTGCTCGGTCATCTCTTCCATCCCCGGCGGCGCCATGATGTCCATGCCGACGGTCGGCTGCTCGAGGTCGAGCTCGACTTCCTTGTCGTCGAGCTGGCCTTCGCGCAGGCGCTTGCGGAAGGTCTGGCGCGTCGCGTTGTTGTCGTCGTTCGCGTGCTCGGCATTGCCGCCGAAGCCCACCGCGCGCGGTTGCGGCAGCAGGATGTCGAGGATGCGGTCTTCGGCCTGGTCGGTCGCCTTGCTGCGCACCTTGCGCATTTCGGATTCGCGCGTCTGCTTGACCGAGATCTCGATCAGGTCGCGCACGATGCTGTCGACGTCGCGGCCGACGTAGCCGACTTCGGTGAACTTGGTCGCTTCGATCTTGATGAACGGCGCATCGGCGAGCTTTGCGAGGCGGCGCGCGATTTCGGTCTTGCCGACGCCCGTCGGCCCGATCATCAGGATGTTCTTCGGGGTGATTTCCTGGCGCAGCGGGTCGGCGACCTGCTGGCGGCGCCAGCGGTTGCGCAGCGCGACGGCGACGGCCTTCTTCGCCTTCGCCTGGCCGATGATGTGCTTGTCGAGTTCCGAGACGATCTCGGCAGGGGTCATGGTGCTCATGGTGCGGTCCTTACTCGATCGTTTCGATGATGCGGTTGTGGTTCGTGTAGATGCACATGTCGCCGGCGATCTCGAGCGATTTCTCGACGATCTCGCGCGGCGACAGCTGGGTGTTCTCGGCGAGCGCGCGGGCCGCCGCCTGCGCGTACGCGCCGCCCGAGCCGATCGCGCAAATCCCGCCTTCCGGGTCGAGCACGTCGCCGTTGCCGGTGATCACGAGCGTGGTGGTCGCATCGGCCGTGATCAGCATCGCCTCGAGGCGGCGCAGCATCCGGTCGGTGCGCCAGTCCTTCGCGAGCTCGACGGCCGCGCGGGTGAGATTGCCCTGGTGCTTCTCGAGCTTCGCCTCGAAGCGGTCGAGCAGCGAGAACGCATCGGCGGTGCCGCCCGCGAATCCGACCAGAACCTGGTTGTTGTAGATCCGCCGCACTTTCCGCGCGCCACCCTTCATGACGATGTTGCCGAGGGTTACCTGGCCGTCGCCGCCGAGCGCGACCTTGTCGCCGCGCCGGACCGAAACGATGGTCGTGCCGTGAAATTGCTCCATCTGCGTTCCTTGAGAAAAACGGGGAAGAGTCGGGCGGCGCGAGGGGCCGCCGCGTGAATCCGCGGTGCGCCGGGAAGCGGCCCGGCGCACATTCGTTTCATTTTAGGGCGGGCGCCGGGATATCAAGAGGGGGAGGCAAATCGGCCGGCGGCCGGGAGCCGGCACCGGAAAAACAAAAAGCGCGCGGCAGGCCGCGCGCTTCCGGGAAGCAGCGTGTCTGAGCGGAATGCCGCTCGATCAGTCGCCGAACAGCTTCTGGCGCAACTCGCGGCGCTCCTGCGCCTCGAGCGACAGCGTGGCGGTCGGACGCGCGAGCAGGCGCGGAATGCCGATCGGCTCGCCGGTTTCCTCACACCAGCCGTAATCGCCGGAATCGATGCGGGCGAGCGACTGCTGAACCTTCTTGAGGAGCTTGCGTTCGCGATCGCGCGTACGCAGCTCGAGCGCGTGCTCCTCCTCGATCGTCGCGCGGTCGGCGGGATCGGGGACGATCACCGTCTCGCGCAGGTTTTCGGTCGTCTGGCCTGCATTCTTGAGGATGTCCGCCTGCAACTGTTCGAGCCGATTTTTGAAGAAGGCGAGCTGATCCTCATTCATGTAATCCTTGTCGCTCATCTTCAGGATTTCGGCTTCGGTCAAGAGTTTCTTCGTCATCTGCTTGCTTCTTCAATGTGCGGCAAATCAAGAGATAGTGCCTGCACTTTGGGATTACCCGCAACCGCGCTTGCAATCATTTGCGATTTGCCGCCGCGGGGCCGAAAGCCTCTGGAAACCGGTTCTCAAATACCAGGATAGGCCTGGCGCTGATTTGCGCGCGCTGCGAACCGGTGTGCTGCGCGGCAGATCGCATCGGCCGCGGCCGGGAGGCGGATGGGCGATCCGGCGCGGTTGCGATGCCCGGATAACTAGTTCAGCAAGAACCGGGCCTGTTTGTTGCCGTACTCCAGCGGGCACGTATTGTAACTGAATCGCAAGCGGGCGCCGTATCGGGTCGATCCCCGTCGGCCACGCCAATATCTAGAAAATATAACGCGCAAATCGCGAAAAAGCGATGACGACGAAACCCTGCCCGGAAAAGGCGCCGCGCGACTGCCGCGGCCGCCTGCGAAGGCGGCCGGGCAGCGGGGGCGGCAGGCGCCCACGCGGGTCAGGCGAGGCAGGCGTCGAGGCCGTCGGTGATCAGGTCCTGCGGCAGGTCGACGCCGATGAACACCATCTTGTTGGTCTTCTTCTCGGCCGGCAGCCACTTGGCCGCGAGATCACTGCCCATCATCTGGTGCACGCCCTGGAACACGACCTTGCGGTCGACGCCCTTCATGTACAGCACGCCCTTGTAGCGCAGCATCCGCTCGCCGTAGATCTGCAGGATGCCGCCGAGGAAGTCTTCCAGCTTGTTCGGGTCGAACGGGCGGTCGTTGCGGTACACGAACGACTTGATCTTGTCGTCATGGTGCGCGTGGTGGTGATCGTGGTGGCCATGGCCATGGCCGTGGCCGTGATCGTGCGCGCATTGGCCGTGATCGTGGTCGCAACCGGCGTGATCGTGATCATGGTCGTGATCGTGGTGGGCGTGCGCGTGATCGTCCTCGGCGAGGAAATCGGGATCGATCTCGAGCTTCGCGTTCAGGTTGAAGCCGCGCAGGTCGAAGATTTCTTTGATGTCCGCTTCGCCGAAATTGACGATCTTGATCGCGGCCTTCGGGTTCATGTGCATCAGGCGGTGCTTGAGGCCGGCGACGGTCTGGTCGTCGACCAGGTCCGACTTCGTGATGAACAGGCGGTCGGCGAAACCGACCTGGCGCTGCACCACTTCGTGTTCGTCGAGCTGCGCGTTCGCGTGTTTCGCGTCGACCAGCGTGATGACGGCATCGAGCAGGAAATCGTCGGCGATTTCGCTGTCGATGAAGAACGTCTGCGCGACGGGGCCCGGGTTCGCGAGGCCGGTCGTCTCGATCACGATGCGGTCGAAGTCGAGCTTGCCTTCGCGCTTTTTCGCGGCCAGATCGCCGAGCGCGCGGGCAAGGTCGCCGCGGATCGTGCAGCAGATGCAGCCGTTGCTCATCTGGATGATCTGCTCGTTCGAATCCTGCACGAGGATTTCGTTGTCGATGTTCTCTTCGCCGAACTCGTTCTCGATCACGGCGATCTTCATGCCGTGCTGTTCGTTCAGGATGCGCTTGAGCAGCGTCGTCTTGCCGCTGCCGAGGAAGCCGGTAAGGATGGTGACGGGAGTGGCCATGTCGGTCGCCTGTGGTTCGTGAATCGGGGTCAAAACCAGGATGTGCGTCGCGCCCTCGCGCTGCGAGCCGGGGCGCACAACCATCCATTGAAACATACCTGTCAAGCCCCCGCCCGTCGTCCGGACGACAGGCGAAAGCACTGTGCCGCCAACGGCGGGTGGGCGCGGTTGTCCGCGCTAGATCGGGGCGATCAGACGATTTGCAACAGCAGGCCCTTCAGATATTCGCCCTCCGGGAACGCGGCGAGCAACGGATGGTCGACGCCCGCGCCGAGCCGCTTCAGGATGCGCGCGTCGACCTTCGCGTCGGCGGCCGCGCCCGCGACGATCTTCTGGAACAGGTCCATGTCGATCGCGCCCGAGCACGAGTACGTGAACAGCAGGCCGCCCGGGCGCAGCAGCCTGAAGCCGCTCAGGTTGATGTCCTTGTACGCGCGCGCCGCGCGATCGACGCTGTCGCGGGTCGGCGCGAACTTCGGCGGATCGAGCACGATCAGGTCGAAACGCTCGCCTTCGTCGACGAGGCGGCGCAGCGTCTTGAACGCATCGGCGTCGAGCCAGGTCGCGCGTTCGGCGTCGAAGCCGTTGGCCACGACGTTCTGCTGCGCGAGCGCGAGCGCGTCGCCCGACGAGTCGATCGACACGACGCGTTTCGCGCCGCCCTTGAGCGCCGCGAGCGAGAAGCCGCCGGTGTAGCAGAAGCAGTTCAGCACGTCGCGGCCGGCCGCGTACTGCGCGACGAGCGCGCGGTTGTCGCGCTGGTCGACGTAGAAGCCCGTCTTGTGGCCGTTCGGCACGTCGACGTGATAGCGCACGCCGTTTTCGTTCGCGATCAGCGTCGCGGGCGGCGCGTCGCCGGCCAGCACGCCGGTCGTCTGCTCGAGCCCTTCCTTGTCGCGGATCGACACGTCCGAGCGCTCGTACACGTTCGGGCAGCCGGTCGCGCCGACGAGCGCCGCGACGATCGCGTCCTTCCACGCTTCGACGCCGGCCGCCATGAACTGACACACGAGCTGGCCGCGCGGCGCGGCGCCCGGCTCGGCCGTGTCCGCGATGTAGTAGTCGACGATCAGCCCCGGCAGCCCGTCGGCCTCGCCGAACACGAGCCGTACCGCGCCCGTGCCCGACACCATCGTCGTGCGGTGCGCAACCGCGCGCTGCACGCGGCGCTTGAAGAACGCGTGATCGATCGGCTCGCTCTCGTCGAAGCTCCACACCCGCACGCGGATCTGCGACTGCGGGCTGTACGCACCGCGCGCGAGAAAGCGGCCGTCGTGCGCGCGCACGAGCACGGTCGCGCCGGGCGCGGGCTTGCCGTCGACGCGGTCGATCGCATTGGCGTAGATCCACGGATGGCGGCGCAGCAGCGATTTTTCCTTGGACGGCTTGAGGGTGACGGTTTGCATGATGAGATCGAAATGGGCCGGGCGCGACGCCGGCCGATGCCGGCCGCCGCGCGCGGCGGGTAACACGGGGCGCGCGTCAGTCGCGCTTCTTCGCGCGCGGATGCGCGCTGTCGTAAATCTTCGCGAGATGCTGGAAGTCGAGCGACGTATAGACCTGCGTCGCGGCGACGCTCGCGTGGCCCAGCAGTTCCTGCACCGCGCGCAGGTCGCCGCTCGACTGCAGCACGTGCGTCGCGAACGAGTGGCGCAGCACGTGCGGGTGGACGTTGGCGGGGATGCCGGCGGCGAGCGCCGCGCGCTTCACACGTTCGCGCACGACGCCCGGCGACATCCGGTTGCCGCGCACCGACAGGAACAGCGGATGCGGATCGTGCTTCACGAATTCGCCGCGCACCGCGAGCCACGCGTTCAGCGCGTCGATCGCCTTGCGGCCGACCGGCACCTTGCGCTCCTTGTTGCCCTTGCCGCGCACGGTGACTTCGGCTTCGGCGAGATCGAGCCAGCCGGCCGAGCGGTAGCCGTCGGCCTGCGCGTACCCGACGTCGAGCCCGACCAGTTCGGCGAGGCGCAGCCCCGACGAATAGAACAGCTCGAGGATCGCGTGGTCGCGGATGCCTTCGGTCGTTTCGGGCAGCGGCGTATCCATGAGTGCGACCGCATCGTCGACCGACAGCGCTTTGGGCAGCGATTTCTCGCGTTTGGGCGCGCGTACCCCGGCCACGGGATTCGCGGGCATCTCGATGCGCTGCGCGAACCAGCGATAGAACGCACGCCATGCGGAAAGCCGGTGCGAGATCGAGCGCGCGGACAGCCCGGCCGCGTGCGCGCGCACGACCGCGCCGCGCATGTCGGCGGCTGTCAATGCTTCGAGCGGCCGGCCGGCCGCGAGCTTCTTCAGTTCGTCGAGTTCGTGCGCGTACCCGCGCAGCGTGTGTTCCGACAGCTGCCTGACGTGCTGCAGGTTCGACAGGTAGGCGGCGATCGGATCGTCGGTCATCGCGTGCGGCGAATCAGTGCGGCAGCAGGCGCGTGAGCGCGGCGCTCGCGAGCGTCGCGATCTGCGCGAGGAAGTCGGTGGCCATCCCGTCGTGGAAGCGGCGCGGATCGGGCGAACCGAGCACCAGCAGGCCGAACGCGGGCGCGTCGTTGCCGGCGAGCGGCGCACGCAGCGCGAGCAGCGCGACCGACGCGGCCGAGCCGTCGCCGGCCGGCGCGGCCTCGGCGCCTTCCGCCGCGCTCGCGGCCGGGGCGGCGAGCGCGGGCGCGAGCCACTGGGCGGCCTCGAAGCCCGTGTTCGCGCCGCAGTACGGCGTCGACAGGCCGTTCGTGAACAGGCGCACTTCCTCGCCGACCTGGCGTGCGAAGTCGGCTTGCGCGTAGGTGTCGGCCACATCCCACACGCGCAGCGCCGTTTGCGGCACGTCGAACACGTCGGCGATGCCGTCGGCGATCGTGCGCGGCAGCGCGTACGGATCGCGCTCCGCGATCACGCGCGCGGTCCAGCGGCTGAACTTCGCGGACAGGCTGTCGTTCTCGTGCCCGTAGCGCACGAGCTCGGCGAGCCGGCGTTCGAGGTGCTTGTTCTTGTCGCGCAGCATCTCCATCTGCCGCTCCTGCAGCGAGATCGCGGCTTTGCCGTGCGGGTTCGCGAGACGGATCGTCGCGAGCAGCTCGGCGTGCTGCGCGAAGAATTCGGGATTGGCGAGCAGGTAGTCGGCGACTTCGCGATCGTTCATGTGGCTGGAGCGTTCAGTTATCAAGGACGTTGCAGGGTCAGGCGATCAGGTCGATCTCGCCTTCGAACACGGTCGCGGCGGGGCCGGCCATCGTCAGCGCGGCGGCTTCGTCGCGCGCGCCGTCCCAGCCGATCGTGAGCGTGCCGCCGTGCGTGTGCACGGTCACGGGCGAATCGAGCAGGCCGCGCCGGATGCCGGCCGCGACCGCCGCGCACGCGCCGGTGCCGCACGCGAGCGTCTCGCCCGTGCCGCGTTCGTACACGCGCAGCTTCACTTCGCGGCGCGACACGATCTGCATGAAACCGGCGTTCACGCGCTGCGGGAAGCGCGCATGGCGCTCGATCAGCGGGCCTTCTTCCAGCACGGGATACGCTTCGGCGTCGTCGACGACCTGCACCGCGTGCGGGTTGCCCATCGACACCGTCGAGATCCAGCGCGTCGCGCCGCCGACGTCGAGCGGCCACAGCGTGTCGTTGCCGTCGGTCCGGCCGTCGAGGCCCGATGCATCGAACGGCACCTGCGCCGGCGCGAACACGGGCGCACCCATGTCGACGACGACTTCGCCGTTGTCCTGCATCGTCAGCGTGATCAGGCCCTTCATGACCTGCACGCGCACGCTGCGCTTGTCGGTCAGGCCGCGGTCGCTGACGAACTTCACGAAACAGCGCGCGCCGTTGCCGCAGTGCTCGACCTCGCCGCCGTCGCAATTGAAGATCCGGTACTTGAAATCCGCGCCGTCGACGGTCGGTTTCTCGACCAGCAGCAACTGATCGGCGCCGATGCCGAAGTGGCGGTTGGCGAGCGCGCGCACCTGCGCATCGGTGAGCGGCGGCAGCGCGCGCGAATAGCCGTCGAGCACGACGAAGTCGTTGCCCGCGCCGTGCATCTTGGTGAACGAGAGTTTCACTGGGTCCGGAATTCCATGGCGAACAAGGCGGTCGGCACGGCCGGCCGGTGGCCGCGCCGGGGCGGCCTCGTTCGTCGTGCTGATCTCAACCGCAAATGATACATGCAGCCGACAGGGGCGTCCTGCGTGGGCGACCGGTTTGTACCGCGGGCGAAGGCGGGCAGGGAGCGGTATCTGCCGATCGGTCGACTGGTCGCATGTGAGGCGGGTGAGCAAATTGATGCGGTGTGGCGAACCTGTCGCGGCGGGCGCAAGGCTCGGCGAAAACAGCGGACGGGCGGGACGCGCACTTTCGTACAGGTCAAATTGAGAGCGCAATCGAGCGATTCGTATAGTGTGGCTATACGCATGGGCCATGCTGTCGGCATCGCGACTCGAATGTGGGAGATCCATGATCAAGTCGTGGCAGCACAAGGGGCTGGAAGTGTTTTTCACGAGCGGGAACAAGGCGGGCATCCGGCCCGGCCATGCCCCGAGGTTACGGCGCCAGCTCGCACGTCTCGACGCTGCGAGCCGGCCGCTCGACATGAACGTGCCGGGCTGGCGCTTTCACGGCCTGGCCCGAGGGCTGGACGGCCATTACGCGGCGAGCGTGAGCAGCAACTGGCGTTTGACGTTCAGCTTCGACGGAGCCGATGCCGTCCTGGTCGATTACCAGCACTACCATCGAGGTGATTCAAGCCATGACTCGCATCTTCAATCCACCGCATCCGGGCGAAGCGCTGCGCGAGGACGTGCTACCGGCGCTGGGCCTGACTGTCACCGAGGCTGCCGCGCAACTTGGCGTCACGCGCGCGGCGCTGTCGCGCATCCTGCACGGCCATGCAGGAATCTCGCCGGAAATGGCGCTGCGCCTCGAGGCATGGCTCGGCGAGGAGAATGGCGGCCGTGCGGATCTGTGGCTCGCGCAGCAATCCGCCTACAATCTGTGGCAGGCACGCGCGAAAGGCGTGCCGAAGGTAACCAGAGTGCGGACGCGCGCGTGACCGTGCGCCCGCAGGCCGATGCTGCTCAGTAGAGGCTCGGCTCGCCGGGCGGGCGCGTCTTGAAGCGCTTGTGCACCCAGTAATACTGCTCGGGCATCAGCGGAATCTGTTCCTCGAGGAATTCGTTCATCCGCCGCGCGTCGAGATCGTCGTCGCCGGTCGGGTAGTGATCCCACGGCTTGAATACCTTCAGACGATAGCCCTTGTAGTTCGGCAGCACCTCGCCGATGAACGGCACGACTTGCGCGCGGCCCGTCTTCGCGAGCCGGCCGACGGCCGTCAGCGTGCACGCCGGCACGCCGAAGAACGGCACGAACGTCGAATTGCGCAGCCCGTAGTCCATGTCGGCGCCGAGCATCACCGGCTTGCGGTCGCGCAGCCAGCGCAGCACGACGCGCGCGCTGTCCGCGCGGCCGACCATCTCGGCGTCGAAGCGCCCGCGCGCCTTCTTCGCCTCTTCCTCGAGCACCGCGTTCGAGAACGGCTGGTACAGCGATCCGCAGCGGCGCTGCAGCGACCGGTTGAGCCAGATCGAACCGGCTTCGATGCCGACGAAGTGCAGGCCGAGGAACAGCGTCGGCGGCAGGTCGGGATCGGTGAGATCGACCGCGCTGTCGACCTGGATCAGTTTCGCGAGCTTTTTCTCCGAGCCGAACCACTGCACGCTGCGCTCGACGTAGCTGCGGATCGCATGGCGGAAATGCCGGCCCGCCACGTCCTCGCGCCGCTCGTCGCTCCAGTCGGGGAAGCAGAGTTTCAGATTCGTATGTACGATGCGCTTTCGCCGGCTGGGGATCTGATACAGCAGCCAGCCGAGGCCGTCGCCGAACCGTGCGGTCAGGCCGTACGGCAGCAGGGCGAGCAGCTTCAGCAAGCCGATGGCGAGGTGCGTGCCGAGGCGGCCTAGCATGCGAAAGCTCCGTAGGGCCGGCTGGCCGGCACGTTGCGAACAGGGTGGTAAGACAGCGGAAGATGCAGCACGGGCGGCGCTCTGTGACAATTCAGGAAAGCCGCTATAATACGGGCTTCGCCGAGTTAACTGACAACTTGCGGGGCGAAGCCGGCTGGCGCGACACGCGCTGCCCGGTCCTGGTAATCCGCTAAAGCGTCGCCGCTTCAGGCCCAACGAAGCTGGCTACGTGAAACCAACCGTAACCACACAGGAGCCTGAAAAAGTGGCAAACGATTATCTCTTCACGTCCGAATCCGTCTCCGAAGGCCATCCGGACAAGGTCGCGGACCAAATCTCGGACGCGATTCTCGACGCCATCCTCGAGCAGGACAAATACTCCCGCGTTGCGGCCGAAACGCTGTGCAACACGGGTCTCGTCGTGCTGGCCGGTGAAATCACCACGACGGCCAACATCGATTACATCCAGATCGCGCGCGACACGATCAAGCGCATCGGCTACGACAACACCGACTACGGCATCGACTACAAGGGTTGCGCGGTGCTCGTCGCGTACGACAAGCAGTCGCCGGACATCGCGCAGGGCGTCGATCGCGCACACGACGACAACCTCGATCAAGGCGCGGGCGACCAGGGCCTGATGTTCGGCTATGCGTGCGACGAAACGCCGGAACTGATGCCGCTGCCGATCTACCTGTCGCACCGCCTCGTCGAGCGCCAGGCCAGCCTGCGCCGCGACGGTCGCCTGCAATGGCTGCGTCCGGACGCGAAGTCGCAGGTGACGGTCCGCTATGTCGACGGCAAGCCCGATTCGATCGACACCGTCGTGCTGTCGACGCAGCACGCGCCGGACATCGAACTGCCCGCGCTGCGCGAAGCCGTGATCGAGGAAATCATCAAGCCGACGCTGCCCGCCGACCTGATCAAGGGCGACATCAAGTTCCTCGTGAACCCGACCGGCCGGTTCGTGATCGGCGGCCCGCAGGGCGATTGCGGCCTGACCGGCCGCAAGATCATCGTCGACACGTACGGCGGTGCCGCACCGCACGGCGGCGGCGCGTTCTCGGGCAAGGATCCGTCGAAGGTCGACCGCTCGGCTGCCTATGCCGGCCGCTACGTCGCGAAGAACATCGTTGCCGCCGGCCTCGCGTCGCGCGCGCTGATCCAGGTGTCGTACGCGATCGGCGTGGCCGAGCCGACCTCGGTGATGGTCAACACGTTCGGCACGGGCCGCGTGTCGGATGCGGTGATCACGAAGCTCGTGCGCGAGCATTTCGACCTGCGTCCGAAGGGCATCATCAAGATGCTCGACCTGCTGCGCCCGATCTATGAGAAGACCGCGGCTTACGGCCACTTCGGCCGCGAAGAGCCGGAATTCTCGTGGGAAGCGACCGACAAGGCGCTCGCGCTGGCCGAAGCAGCCGGTGTGGAGCCGACGGCACGCGTCGCGTAAGCGTCGTTCGCCTGAAATGAAAAACCCCGGCCTGGCCGGGGTTTTTTTATGGATTTCGGTCGCCGATGCAATGGCGGCGATCGGTGCGGGCCATGCCCGCCAGGCATTCGCTCAGCGTGCGCCGAACCCGAACCAGCCGTTGCTCGCCGCGAGGCGGCGCGGGCGGTTGACGCGGCGCTGCGGGCCGAGCGTGCGGCGCAGCGCGAGCGCGCGCAGCGACGACGGCTTCTGCAGCAGCGAGCGCAGGCCGGCGCGGCGCGCGAACGTCTGCGCGCTCATCATCGAGAAAAACGCGTGGAACCACGCACGGATGCCGTCCAGCCGGCTGTGCGTGTGCGTACGCTCGGCCAGCGCCTGCGTGCGTGCGCGGTGATGGCGCAGCGAGCGGGCAGGAGCGGACGGCACGACGCGCTTCGCAGCGCGGTTGAAACGGGAAGTCAGACGGAATGGCATGTGAACGATGCTTCGCTTGTATGGGTGGCGCCCTGAAGAGCGCACTGGTATGAACGGCCTCGGATGGCACAACGGATCTTATCGGATCCCGCTGCGCGCCGCCCCCGCCAGAATTGACAGGCCGCGTCAGGCTACAGGGGTTTCGTGACGGGCAAAAGTCGCGATAAACCCTTGTGCTGCAACGCGTGTGCCGCATACCGCCTGTCGCTGAGGCAGGTGCCGCGTCGCACAGTTCCCTTGACCCGGATCAAAGCCGTGATTGGCATGCCCCTGCGCACGACAATGGTGCTGTTCGCGGTATCCGGCGCCGATTTACAATCGTCACATTCACACAATAAACGTCTGGCATCCCATGTCGTCTCCATTGCAGTCGGAATCGATCCGCGCGCAGGTCGCGGAATTGCGCGAGCGCGGCTTCGTCGTCGCGCGCGGCCTCGTCGGCGAGGAGCAGTGCGCGGCGCTCAGGCAGATCGCGGAGCGTCAGTTGCGGGAGGCCGCCGAGCCGATCGAGTTCGAGGCCGACCTGCGCTACCCGGGCGCGCCCGAATCGAAGCATGCGCCGGGCGGGCATACGGTGCGGCGGCTGCTCGATGCGTATTCGCGCGATCCGGCGTTTGCCGAGCGCGCGGTCGCTCCTGAAATCGGCGCGTGGATGCGCGAGTATTTCGGTGAAGAGCCCGTGCTGTCGCGCGCGCATCACAACTGCATGATGACGAAGCACCCGGCGTACGGCAGCCTGACCGGCTGGCATCGCGATTTCCGCTACTGGGCGTTCGAGCGCCCGGACATGGTGTCGGTGTGGCTCGCCCTTGGGCCTGAAACCAACGAGAACGGCGCGTTGTGGCTCGTGCCGGGTTCGCATACGGCCGAATTCGGGCCGGAAGCGTTCGACGACGCGAAGTTCTTCCGCGGCGATCTGCCGGAAAACCGCAGGATGATCGACGCGGCCACGTGTCCGTCGCTAGAGACGGGCGATGTCGTGTTCTTTCACTGCAACACGCTGCATTCGGCCGGGCAGAACCGTTCCGACCAGGTGAAGTTCTCGCTCGTGTACACGTATCACGGCGCAAGCAACCGGCCGGTGCCCGGCACGCGCTCGGCGTCGAAGCCGGAAGTGCAGTTCTAGGTCAGGAGCGGAGCGGCAGGGTGTTGCCGCCCCCGATCACGCGATGCGGCGCATCGCGCGCGAATGAAGCAACGGGCGGCGTGGCCGCCCGTTTCGCTTGGTGCGGCCCGCGCGCGTGAGGCAGACGGGCGGGCGTCGCGATGCGCAGCGATCAGCGCTTGCTGCCCGGCATCGCGAGGCCGATCAGGCCGGCGAACGACGCGACGGCGCCGCCGACGATCAGCAGGATCGTCTTCGTCGCGGGCGAGCCGGTGAAGAAGCGCGACACGTTGTCGTTGATCGAATGGAACGACTGGCCGCCGAAATACAGCAGCACGATGCCGCCGACGAGCAGTGCAACCGAGATGACCCGGGACATACCAACCTCGCTGAAACGGTGATTCGAGACGCCGCAGTGTAGGCGACGGCCGCGGTCGCGTCCATCGCCGTGCCGCCGTGCGCGATCCGGCCGCTTTCGCTACCATAGTCGTCGTATGACTCCTTCGCCGCCGTCACGCCATGTGCGCGGCCGGCGCGCGCCCCTTCCCCTGATGTCCTGACGGAACAGACTCATGGCCTACGAAGCAGCTTCCGAACGTTATGCCGGCATGCAATACCGCACCTGCGGCAAATCCGGGCTCAAACTGCCCGCCCTGTCGCTTGGTCTGTGGCACAACTTCGGCGACTCGACGCCGATCTCGACGCAGCGCGAGATTCTGCGCACCGCGTTCGACCTCGGCATCAACCACTTCGACCTCGCGAACAACTACGGGCCGCCGTACGGCAGCGCCGAAATCAATTTCGGCCGGCTGCTGAAGGAGGATTTCCGGCCGTATCGCGACGAGCTGCTGATCTCGACGAAGGCCGGCTGGGACATGTGGCCGGGGCCGTACGGCAGCGGCGGCGGATCGCGCAAGTACGTGCTCGCGAGTCTCGACCAGAGCCTGCAGCGGATGGGGCTCGACTACGTCGACATCTTCTATTCGCACCGTTTCGACGCGCACACGCCGCTCGAGGAAACGGCGGGCGCACTGGCGTCGGCCGTGCAGCAGGGCAAGGCGCTCTACATCGGCATCTCGTCGTATTCGGCCGCGAAGACGCGCGAGATGGCCGAGCTGCTCGCGCAATACAAGGTGCCGCTGCTGATTCACCAGCCTTCGTACAACATGCTGAACCGCTGGATCGAGCGCGACCTGCTCGGCACGCTCGACGAAGTCGGCGCGGGCAGCATCGCGTTCACGCCGCTCGCGCAGGGCTTGCTGACGTCGAAGTATCTGAATGGCGTGCCGGCCGACGCGCGCGTGAACAAGCCGGGCGGCGGCTCGCTGAAGCAGGAACACCTGAGCGCGGACAACCTCGAGCATGTGCGCAAGCTCAACACGATCGCCGAACGGCGCGGGCAGAGCCTTGCGCAGATGGCCTTGGCGTGGGTGTTGCGTAACGGCCGCGTGACGTCCGCGCTGATTGGCGCGAGCCGCGCGGAGCAGGTGCGCGAGAACGTCGGGGCGTTGAAGAACCTCGAATTCTCGGCGGAGGAGCTCGCCGAGATCGATCGTTACGCGACGGAAGGCGGCATCAATCTGTGGGAAAAGCCGTCCACCGATCAGGCGATCTGATCGGGAGTCGATACGGCATGCGAAACGTCGCGTGCCGTGTCGCCGACCCGCGGACCGTACGTCGCGTCGCTGCGATGCAGCGACGCACGTCGCGCGCTGGCGGCGCGCTAGATCAGCGCAGGCAGGCCTTCAACGAGCAGCACCGCGACGCCGACGCCGAGAATGACGCCGAGTACGCGCAGCAGGTTGTGACGGAATTGGGTCGCGCACGGCACCGCGCCGAGAAATAGCGCTCCGGCCAGCGCCATCGGAATCAACAGGATGAAGTCGCCGATCGTGAAATAGGTCGTCATGCGTGTCTCCAGTGTCGACCGAAGTGGGCGCTTCAGTGTTGCCTTGGCGGCTCCATCCCTGCGGGATATCGGCCCGAAACGGCACGCGTGCGCTCACCCCGGCCCCATGCCGGGTGTTTCTAGTTGGTCCGGCCCGTTGCGTGCGGGCCGTCCATTCGAGTATAGGCAACCGGCGGCGCTTTTCGCTATCCGAACCATTAAAAATCAGCGGAAAGCCGCGGGAAGCACGCGTTTTTCGTGCAAGCAAGACGAACGCCTTGCACGTATCTTTCCCGTTCCTTTCGGTTCTCGCGGAATCGTCGTACGTGTCCGATGCGGGCCGCCGCACCCGCAGGCGCGGCGGCCCGCCGCTCAGGCGCGCTCGGGTTGCGATCGTGCGGCCGGCGCGCGGAACACGAGCGCGAGCCCGGCGACGATCGCGCTCATGCCGGCGAGCGCGAGCGGCTCGGGCCGATTGCCGAGCCACACGGCATCCATCAGCGTGGTGACGACGGGCACGAGATAGAACAGGCTCGTCACGTTCACGAGATCGCCGCGCTGCATCAATCGGTAGAACAGCAGTTGCGCGATCACCGAAATCACGATGCCGAGCCACAGTAGCGGCACGACGAACGCCCAGCTCGTGTCGAACGACACCGGCCGGAACGGCGCGATCGCGACGCACAGTGCGAGGCCGATCGCATTCTGCAGCGGCAGCACGTCGGCGGGCGCCGCGCGTGCGCGTTTTTGCAGCAGCGAGCCGACGGTCAGCGCGACGAGTGCCGTGAGTGCGCACGCGATACCGGCAGCCGACAGGCCGCCCTTCCCGCCGTTCATGCCGCCCACGCCACGGCCGACGACGAGCGCGAGGCCGGCGAGCGACAGCGCGAGCCCCGCGATGCGCAGCGGCTGCCAGCGACGCTCGACGATCGCGAGCGTGAGGATCGGCTGCACGCCGAGGATCGTCGCGAGCACGCCGGGCGCGATGCCGCGCTCGAGCGCGAGCAGGTAGAAGATCGAATAGCCGCCCATCATCAGCAAGCCGGTCAGCGCGGCCATGCGCCGCTCGCCGTGCGGCGGCAGCCAGCGCTTGCGCACGAAGGCCAGCGCGAGCAGCACGAGCGATGCGAGCGCGAAACGGGCAGTGAGAAAGGCGAACGCGGATGCGTGACGCAGACCGAGTTCAGCGAAGATCGCCCCGCTGCTCCACAGCAGCACGAAGAGCGACGTCGCGCCATGCGCGGCAAGCGCGCGTTTGAACGAAACCATGTGAATCCACCTGTCGAACGGATCGAAACGTTCCATCCGCGCGCGCGGCAACATGCCGTGCGTCACGACGCACGCACCTGCAGCCAACGAGGCGAATGGAAGACGAAAACGGAAGCCGGCCGGTCAGCCGGCGCGTGCCGCCGGCGGGGGCGGCGCAGCGCTGACGAGCGGCGGTGCGACAGGAGGGGGAAGGACCGACGGATGCGCGCACGCCTGCGGCCGCGAGTCGAACTGCGGCCGGGATTTGGCAAGGGCGGACGTGAGCGGATGCATCGTGTCGGAATGCGAGTGAACGCGAACGAAAGCCTAAGGTACCGCAAGGCAAGCGCCGAACGCAACTCCTGTCGGCGGCTGCATGTTGCCGGCGATATGTTGCGCCGATGCAGGCCGACGCCGGTGCGCCGGCCGCTGCGCACGCAAGCATTCGACAAACGGCGAAAGGCGATCGACATGCGACGCGCGCGAGGCGATGTCGGCGCCGATCGCAGGGCGTGTGCCGATGGTCCTGCACGGAAGAAGCGAAGCGGTATGCGCGTTGCGTCAATTCCGTGCGCGCGGCACGGCCGGGCGGTTTCGGTGGGCGGTCACATTCGACAGGGTATGATGGGGGTAACCGGGCAGGCAAGTACGAGCCCGGCGCAGTGGTTGATTGGAGACATTCGACGAATTCGCGGCATTTCGCCTGCTTCTTCTTCTTTTCGCGCTTCGATAAACCGTGAACAATGGGATCACGCGCAACGCTCCGTCGAGAGCGGCGCGGATCGTGCATTTGCCGGCTCGCCAGCGGGCCGGGTTTCAAGATTCAAGAGTGGGGAACCATCATGCATATCGGGTCGATCGTCTGCACTACCCATATCGCGGTGCCGAAAGGCGCGCGCGGCATCGTCCAGCGCATCCTGGGCGACATGGCCATGGTGACCTGGTACGCGGGCGTGCCGGGTGAGTCGAAAGAACTCAACACCGAGCCGTTCTTTCTCGAGGATCTGATCGACACCGGCGAATCCGTCCTGCCGGCCGGCGCGGCGCTTCACTAGGGCCTGTTCGCGCTAGCAACGGGCTCGCGAACGCACCTTTCACCCCGTCCCCCAAGGGGACTTCCTTCGGGCGCGTGCAAGAAGAGAGGAGGTGCAATAGCCGTAGCTATTGCAACGACGAACGACGCCGCCCTGCGGGCGGAAAGGCGCGTTCCCCCGTTTGGAGAAATTCATCCATGGGGGCGAGCGCAAGTCCGTGATTAGCGTGAACAGGCCCTGGCGCATCGCGCCGGACGCTCGTCTTTCGGCCCGGGTGGCGGCACAATGCGGGGCATGACAGACGCCACTTCCGCTCCCGCTTCTCCCGCCAGCCCGCCGTTCGCCGGCCTCACGCCCGAATGCGTGCTCGACGCGCTCGACAGCGTGCTGATGCCGGCCGGCCTGCGCACCGACGGGCGCCTGCTCGCCCTCAACAGCTACGAAAACCGCGTCTACCAGGTCGGTATCGAAGACGGCCCGCCGGTCGTCGCGAAGTTCTATCGCCCGGCGCGCTGGTCGGACGACGCGATTCTCGAAGAACATGCGTTCGTCGCCGAACTCGCCGCGCGCGAGATTCCGGCGGTGCCCGCGCGATCGTTCGACGGCCGTACGCTGCACGCGTTCGACGGTTTCCGCTTCTCGATCTTCGAGCGGCGCGGCGGCCGCGCACCCGATCTCGACCGCAGCGACACGCTCGAATGGCTCGGTCGCTTCATCGGCCGCATTCATGCGGTCGGCGCGACGCAGCCGTATGTCGCGCGTCCCGTGCTGGACATCGATACGTTCGGCTACGAGCCGCGCGACTATCTGCTCGCGCACGATTTCATTCCGGATGACGTAAGACCGGCGTACGCGAGCGCGGTCGCGCTCGCGCTCGAAGGCGTCGAGGCCGCGTTCGAGCGCGCCGGAGAGATCCGCCTGCTGCGCACGCACGGCGACTGTCATCCGAGCAACGTGCTGTGGACCGATGCCGGCCCGCATTTCGTCGACTTCGACGACAGCCGGATGGCGCCGGCCGTGCAGGATCTGTGGCTGCTGCTGCCGGGCGATCGCGAAGGCGCGTCGCGCGCGCTGGCGGACCTGCTCGCCGGCTACGAGGATTTCTGCGAATTCGAGCCGCGCGAGCTGCATCTGGTCGAAGCGCTGCGCACGCTGCGGCTGATCCACTATGCGGCGTGGCTCGCGCGGCGCTGGGACGACCCCGCGTTTCCGGCTGCCTTCCCGTGGTTCAACACGCATCGTTACTGGGAAGCACGCGTGCTCGAATTGCGCGAGCAAATCGGCGCGATGCAGGAGGGGCCGCTCTGGCCGGTGTGACGGCTGCGTGCGCGGCATGGATGCCGCGCGTCGGGCCCGCAACGGCCGCGACGCGATGCGTACGTGCGGCCCGGCCGGCTCAGAATTTCAGCATCAGCTTGATCAGTGCGGCGAAGCGTTTGCCGTACGGCGGCGCGAGCAGGTTGCGTGCGTTCAGCCGCGCCTGCGTGAGCACCGGCTTCATCTTCGAGAACGTCACGAAGCCGTCGTAGCCGTGATACGCGCCCATGCCGCTCGCACCGACGCCGCCGAACGGCAGGCTGCCGCACGCGATGTGCATCAGCGTTTCGTTGATCGATACGCCGCCCGAGACCGTTTCGCGCATCACGCGGTCGATCGTGCCGCGATCCTCGTCGAACAGGTACAGCGCGAGCGGACGCGGGCGCGCATTGACGTACGCGATCGCCTCGTCGAGCCGCTCGTACGGCACGAGCGGCAGCAGCGGCCCGAAGATCTCTTCCTGCATCAGCGACGACGCGGCCGGCACCTGCGTGACCGCGCACGGCACGAAGCGGCGCGACGCGGGATCGGACTGCGCGTCGGACAGCGGATGCAATTGTGCGCCGGCTGCCTGCGCGTCGCTCGCGAGTTGCTGCAGGCGTGCGTAGTGACGCGGCGACACGATCGTCGTGTAGTCGCCGTTGGCCGCCAGGTCCGGATACAGCTTCGCGAAGCGGGTCCGCGCGCGTTCGATGAACGCGCCTTCCATCCCGCGCGGCAGCAGCACGTAGTCGGGCGCGATGCAGGTCTGGCCGGCGTTCAGCGTCTTGCCGGCGACGATCGCGTCGACGGCCGCGTCGAAGCGCGCATTCGGGCCGACGATCGCCGGCGACTTGCCGCCGAGCTCGAGCGTGACGGGCGTGAGGTTGTCGGCGGCCGCGCGCATCACGTGGCGGCCGACGTGCGTCGAGCCGGTGAACAGCAGATGGTCGAACGGCAGCGCGCTGAATGCGGCGCCGACCTCCGCGTCGCCGTTCACGACCGCGACGTGGTCGCGCGCGAAGGTCTTGCCGATGAGCTGCTCGAACAGCGCCGACGTGCGCGGCGTCAGTTCGGACATCTTGACGATCGCGCGGTTGCCGGCGGCGAGCGCGCAGATCAGCGGGCCCGCCGCGAGCAGCACCGGGTAGTTCCACGGCACGACGATGCCGACCACGCCGAGCGGTTGCGGTATCACCTTCGCGCGCGCCGGGCGCAGCCACTTGTTCATCGGCTTGCGGATCGGCTTCATCCAGCGCTTGCCGTGCTTCAACGCGTCGTCGATCTCTTCCTTCGCCATCCAGATTTCCGACAGCAGCACTTCCTGTTTCGCGCGATGGCCGAAATCGGCGCTGATCGCGTCGGCGAGCGCATCCGCGTGGTCGATCAGCATCGTGCGCAGCGCGCGCAGGTGCTGCGCACGCGTGTCCCATGCCGGGTACGGTGCGCGCAGGTACGCCGCGCGCTGGTCGTGCAGCAGCGACGTCAGCGCATCGACCGACGGCAGTGCTTGCGGGGCCAGTTCGGGCAGGTCGTTCTTCATGTCGTCTCCTCCAGTTGGGCCTGGCCGATCGGCCGGCCGTCACGCCGCACGCGCACGCTCGGCGAGCGCGGCGACGCGGATCGGGTGATGCGTGTCGCGCGGCACGGGGCCGGATGCGACGGGTGCTCGAAAACCGGTTGCGGTACGCGGCGGGCGTCGTATCCGCGCGACGGTGCGCGCGCCCGAAAATCGTGCCGCACGGCCCGCGTGCGCGACCCGATACGGGGACGAGCGGGCACGCGATGCCGTCTTGCGATCGTCTGCCGGTGCACCGCAGCTGGGCAATGCGACGCGTATGCGATTGCGGGCCGCCGTGCATCGTGCGGCGGCGCCGACACACCGTCCAAACGGTCGGCGACGACACGCGCCGTTCGATTTCGACCGACCGCACGCATGATGCCGCGCATCGTCGCGCGGGCCGTCGTTTGAAATGAAATGCGGGCCGCGCGCGCGACTTCGGGATCACCCGGTCGACACGCGGCCTGCAGAATCGGGCGCTGCATCGTCGTTCCTCCCGTTTCGCGACGAATCGGCTTCTCGTGGCCGGTGCATCGCGCGAAGCGTATCGGTACATCTTAAATTTAGTTCACGCGGGCGTTTAGAGGAATCGCTCTTGAATCCGCGCGCCGCGCACGCGACGGCCATTCCTACAATGCCCGAACACAAGAGGAGACGCGGTCGCGCGGCGGTGCCGGGCGCCTTCCATGACACGACGGAGACGTGACATGCAATACGACTACATCATCGTCGGCGGCGGTTCGGGCGGCTCGAGCCTCGCCGGCCGTCTCGCCGATGCCTGCCCCGATGCGACGATCGCGCTGATCGAGGCCGGCTCGCATACGGAGCGCAACCTGCTCGTGAACATGCCGGTCGGCATCGCGGCTCTGGTGCCGTTCAAGCTGGGCACCAACTACGGCTACGAGACGGTGCCGCAGCCGGGCCTCGGCGGGCGGCGCGGCTATCAGCCGCGCGGGCGCGGGATGGGCGGCTCGAGCGCGATCAACGCGATGATCTACACGCGCGGCCACCCGGGCGACTACGACGAATGGGCGCAGCTCGGCGCGACGGGCTGGGGCTGGCAGGACGTGCTGCCGTATTTCCGCCGCGCGGAAGGCAACGAGCGCGGCGCCGACGCGTGGCACGGCGCGGACGGCCCGCTGTCGGTGTCGGATCTGCGCTTTCGCAATCCGTTCTCCGAACGATTCATCCAGGCCGCGCACGCAGCCGGCTATCCGCTGAACGACGACTTCAACGGCGCGAAGCAGGAAGGCGTCGGCTTCTATCAGGTCACGCATCGCGACGGCTCGCGCTGCAGCGTGGCGCGCGCGTACATCTACGGCCGCAACCGGCCGAACCTGCACGTGATCACCGATGCGACGGCGCTGCGCGTCGGGTTCGACGGCAAGCGCGCGGTCGGCGTCGTCGTGTCGCGCAACGGGCGGATCGAGACGCTCGGCGCGCGCGCGGAAGTGATCCTGTCGGCCGGCGCGTTCAATTCGCCGCAACTGCTGATGTGTTCGGGGATCGGCCCGGCGGAGCAATTGCGCCGGCACGGGATCGCGGTCGTGCAGGATGCGCCGGACGTCGGCACGAACCTGATCGATCACATCGACTTCATCATCAACACGCGCGTGAATTCGTCGGAGCTGGTCGGCGTGTGCCTGCGCGGCATCGCGAAGATGACGCCGGCGCTCGCTCGCTATTTCTCGAGCCGCACGGGGATGATGACGAGCAACGTCGCGGAGGCCGGCGGCTTCATCAAGAGCGATCCGTCGCTCGAGCGTCCCGACCTGCAACTGCATTTCTGCACGGCGCTCGTCGACGATCACAACCGCAAGATGCACTGGGGTTTCGGCTATTCGCTGCACGTGTGCGCATTGCGGCCGTTCAGCCGCGGCACGGTCGCGCTCGCGAGCGGCGACGCGCGCGACGCGCCGCTGATCGATCCGCGCTTCTTCAGCGATTCGCGCGATCTCGACCTGCTGGTGCGCGGCGCGCAGGCGATGCGGCGCATCCTGTCGCAGGCGCCGCTCGCGTCGCAGGGCGGGCGCGAGTTGTACACGCGGCCGGACCAGAGCGAAGCGGAGCTGCGCGCGACGATCGTCGCGCATGCGGACACGATCTATCACCCGGTCGGCACCTGCCGGATGGGCGCCGATGCGCGCGCGGTCGTCGATCCGCAACTGCGCGTGCGCGGCGTCGACGCGCTGCGCGTGGTGGATGCGTCGGTGATGCCGACGCTGATCGGCGGGAACACGAATGCGCCGTCGGTGATGATCGGCGAACGCGCGGCCGACTTCATCGTCGCGGCGCGTCGGGGCGGCGTGCCGCGCGGCGAGGCGGCTGCCGCGGTGCACGGCCGCTAGACGCGGCGCGCACGGCGGCGGTCATGCTCAGGCAAACGTATCCACGAGGCCGGCGCGGCTCGCGCGTGCGGCGACCGGTGCGGATGGCGCGGCGTCGGCGGGTGCATCGACGGTTGACGGTCCGCCGTTCCCGCGTCGCGACGACTGGCCGCCGGCGAAGGCCTGCTGCGGGTTGGGCTGCTGTTGCGAGGCGAGGCCGCCGTCGCTGACGGTCGCGCTGCCGAGCCCGAGCCCGCCCGCTTCCATCGCCTCGCGCAGCTTCGGCAGCGCGGCTTCGACCGCATCGCGCACCTGGGCGTGCTGCGACACGAACAGCGCGTGCGCGTGATTGTCCGCGACGCGCAGCACGACCTGCAGCGGCCCGAGATCGGGCGGGTTGAGCGTCAGCTCGGCGCTCTGCTGGTGCGCATTCGACAGGAACACCACTTTCTGGCTCAGCGCATCCGTCCAGTCGGCCGTGCCGACGTGCGGTGCGAGCACGTGCGCGTTGGCGGCGGCGATCGCGCCGGCGGCCGGCGACAGTTGCAGGTTCGTCTGCGCGGCGGCGGCGGCCGTTGCGCCGGCCGCGAGCGTCGCGCTGGCGGCCGGGTCCGTCGCGTTGCCGGCCGCCGCGAGCGCGTGCTGGGTGCCGGATTGCGCATTCGCGTCGGCCTGCAGCGTTTGCGGCGTGACCTGAGCCGGCGTCGGCTGGGAGGCGAGCGCGCCTTTCGCGTCGGCGAGCGTGCGGTCGAAGGTCGGCACTTTCGGCGTAAGCGGCGCGGCTGCGTTCGACGCGGTCGCTGCCGGCGCCGTCGGCGCGGTGGAGGCGGCCGAGCCGGGCGCCGGCATCGCGATCGCGCCCGCGCCACCCGTCAGTCTGGCGAGCGTCGCTTGCAGCGCGTCGCGGCTCGATGCCGGGTCGCTCGGCTCGGTGGCCGCGTCCTGGGTTGCGTGGCTGGCGAGCATCGCCGTGGCGTCCGGCTGGCCGGACACGGCCGTCTTTTGCGTCGTGGCAGCGGCGGCAGCGGCGCTCGCCGCGTCGGCCGGCGTCGCAGGGTCCGGGCGGGCCTGCAGTTGCGCCTGTACGGCGGCGGCCGCCGCGAGTGCTGCGGCATCGGGGTTGGCGGCGGCGTTCGCGGTCGTATCGTCGGTCGCGTCGTCGTCGTTCGTGCCGGACGGCTTCGCGCCGGCGGCCGGCTTAGACGAAACCTGTTGGGTCGACACGTCCGGTGTACCGGCGTTGGCCGTATCGTCGCGCGTGGCGACGCTTTGCTTCAGCGTCTGCGCGAACGGCACGGCGCTCGCGGTGGCCGACGCATCGCTGGCGGCGGACGCACCCGAGCCGCGGGCGGCCTTGAGTGCGGCGCCGGCGGTGTCGAGCAGCGCACCGAGCAGGGGCAGGGGAGGCATGGCGGTTCTCTCGTTCGAATGCGGTGGTCGGTTACGACGAACGGGCCGCGTCGGCCCGCATGCGCAGGATCTTCGCGGCGTGTTCGTCGGCGTCGCGCTGTTCGCGCCGGGCGTCGCGCTGCGCTGCCTGCGCGATGCCGCGCGCCTGCAGGATTTCATACGAGCCGACGGTACGTTTCTTCTGCTGCCAGTTCGGGCGCGCCTCGTCGATGCGGACTTCGGCCGCGGCGAGCACGGTGCGTTGCTGCGCGATCGCCGCATCGAGCGTGTCGATGAACGCCTGGAAATTGCGCCAGTTGCCGGCCGGCATCCCGCTCTGCGCCGATTGCGCGAAGCGCGCGTGATATTCGTCGCGATAGCGCAGCAGCGCGTCGAGCTGTTCGGCCGCCGCGGTGCGATCGCGCTGCGCGGTGCCGAGCTGCTTCGCGGCCGAATCGAGGTCCTCCTGCGCGCGCTCGAGCAGCAACTGAAGGGGAAAGCCGTGGGCCATCGGGATCAGCCTCCGTAAGCGTCGAACAGCGCATCGAGCGCGCTGAGGCTCGATGCGAACGGCGCGCATTCGCGAAAGCCCTGCTGCAGGAATGCCTCGATGCGCGGGTAGAGCGCGATCGCGCGGTCGAGTTGCACGTCGCGGCCGGGTGCGTAGGCGCCGACGGCGATCAGGTCGCGATTGCGCTGGTAGCGCGACAGCATCTGCTTGAACTGCCGCACGTGGTCGAGATGCGTTTCGTCGATCAGTGCGGTCATCGCGCGGCTGATCGACGCCTCGATATCGATCGCGGGATAGTGGCCGGCCTCGGCGAGCGCACGCGACAGCACGATGTGGCCGTCGAGGATCGCGCGCGCCGAATCCGCGATCGGGTCCTGCTGGTCGTCGCCTTCGGTCAGCACCGTGTAGAACGCGGTGATCGAGCCGCCGCCTTCGGGCCCGTTGCCGGTGCGCTCGACGAGCGCGGGCAGCTTCGCGAACACCGACGGCGGATAGCCTTTCGTCGCGGGCGGCTCGCCGATCGCCAGCGCGATCTCGCGCTGCGCCATCGCGTAGCGCGTGAGCGAATCCATCAGCAGCAGCACGTGCTTGCCCTGATCGCGGAAATACTCGGCGAGCGACGTCGCGTACGCGGCGCCCTGCATTCGCAGAAGCGGCGACACGTCGGCCGGGGCCGCGACGACGACCGAGCGCGCGAGCCCGTCCTCGCCGAGGATCTGTTCGATGAATTCCTTTACTTCGCGGCCGCGTTCGCCGATCAGGCCGATCACGATCACTTCCGCGCTCGTGTAGCGCGCCATCGTGCCGAGCAGCACCGACTTGCCGACGCCGGAGCCCGCGAACAGACCCATCCGCTGGCCGCGGCCGACGGTGAGCAGCGCGTTGATCGCGCGCACGCCGACGTCGAGCACGTGATGGATCGGCTCGCGATCGAGCGGGTTGATCGACGGCGCCGACAGCGGCGCGTCGACTTTCGACGCGAGCGGGCCGAGGCCGTCGAGCGGGCGGCCCGACGCGTCGACGACGCGCCCGAGCATCTCCCAGCCGACCGGCAGCCGCTTCGCACCCGCGAGGGGATCGGTGACGGGCGCGCTTTCGCGCGGCCACACGCGTGCGCCGGGCAGGACGCCGGCGACGTCGGTGGTCGGCATCAGGAACAGGCGGTCGCCGGCGAAACCGACGACTTCGGCTTCCGCGTGCGACAGCGTGCTGCCGGGCGGCAGTTCGATCGTGCATTCGGCGCCGACCGACAGGCGCAGCCCGATCGCCTCGAGCACGAGGCCGGCCGCGCGCGTGAGGCGTCCGCACGGCCGCAGCGGCAACGCGTGGTGGCTGCGCGCGGCGAGCCCGTTCAGGTGCGTGCGCCAGTGTGCGAGATGCGGATTGTGCGGCGCGCGCGGGGCGGCGGCCGAGGCCGCTGGATGCGGCGCGGTGTCGTGGGCGGGATCGTGCGCGGCCGCCGGCCCGAACGACGCGAGCGCGAGCTCGCGTTCGAGCGGCGTCATGCCGTCGTGCGCGAGTGCGTCGGGCAAGCGCGTCACCACGTGCTCACCTTGCCGATCGCGGCGGCGACGCGCTGCCAGCGGGTGGGCAGCGTTGCGTCGACCTCGCCGGTCGCGGCGTGCGCGCGGCAGCCGCCGCGCTCGATCGACGCGTCGGTGCGCACGTTCCAGCCGAGCGTGTCGAGCTCGTCCTGCAGATACGCTTCGACGACGGGCAGGTCGGCCGGATTCACCGCGAGATGCGGCGCGCCGGACAGCGCGGGCTCGGCCGCGAGCACGTCGCGCACGGCCGCGACCAGCGCGGCCGGGTCGTGCTTCACGTGCTGGCGCACGACCTGCTGCGCGATGTCGAGCGCGAGTTGCGCGAGCTCGGACGCGAGATCGTGTTCGACCGCCGATACGGCTTCGCGGAACGACGCGGCGAGCGCCGCGAGCTGCGCGGCCTGTTCGCGGGCATCGGCCTGGCCGGCCTCGAAGCCCTGTTCGCGGCCCTGCTCGAAACCGGCCTGGTAGCCGAGCGCCTGGCCTTCGACGTGGCCGGCCGCATGGCCTTCGGCGTGCGCGGCGTCGCGCACGCGCTGCAGTTCCTCGGCGAGCGCGGCGGCGGCCGCCGCCGCGTCGTCGGGCGGCGGCGGGGGCGGCGGCGGGTCGAACGACGCCATCTCCCACCGCTGGTACGCGGTGAGGGTGCCCACGCGATCGCTCGCCGAATCAGACATACGCGTCTTCCGCCTTGCCGCCGATCGCGATCTGGCCGCTCTCGGCGAGGTTGCGCACGATCTGCAGGATGCGGCGCTGCTGCGTCTCGACTTCGGACACGCGCACCGGGCCGCGCGCGTCGAGATCCTCGGCGAGAAGCTCGGCCGCGCGCTGCGACATGTTCGCCAGGAACTTCTGGCGCAGCGCCGGCGGCGCACCCTTGAGCGCGACGATCAGCGTTTCCGACTCGACTTCCTTCAGCACCATCTGGATCGCGCGGTCCTCGAGGTCGAGCAGGTTCTCGAACACGAACATCTGGTCGATGATCTTCTGCGCGAGATCGGCGTCGTACTGGCGCACGCTTTCGAGCACGCCTTCCTCGTGCACGCTCGTCATGAAGTTCAGGATCTCGGCCGCCGTGCGGATGCCGCCCATCGGGCTGCGCTTCAGGTTGTCGCTGCCGGACAGCAGGCCCGTGAGCACGTCGTCGAGCTCGCGCAGCGCGGCCGGCTGGATGCCGTCGAGCGTCGCGATCCGCAGCAGCACGTCGTTACGCAGCCGTTCGGTGAAGCACGACGCGATTTCCGAGGCCTGGTCGCGGTCGAGGTGCACGAGGATCGTCGCGATGATCTGCGGGTGCTCGTTCTTGATCAGTTCGGCCACCGCGCCCGAATCCATCCATTTGAGGCCTTCGATGCCGCTCGTGTCGCTGCCCTGCAGGATGCGGTCGATCAGCACGCCGGCCTTGTCCTCGCCGAGCGCCTTCGTCAGCACCGAGCGGATGTACTCGCTCGAATCGAGCGACAGCGCGGTGTGCTGCTCGGCTTCCTTCACGAACTCCTGCAGCACGTCCTCGACCTGCTCGCGCGTGACGTTCTTCAGCGCGGCCATCGCGGCGCCGATCTTCTGGACCTCGCGCGGCGCGAGGAACTTGAATACCTGCGCGGCCTCTTCCTCGCCGATCGACATCAGCAGCAGCGCGCTCTTGGTCAAGCCTTCAGCGTTCATCGGACACCCAGTTCTTCACGACGGTGGCGACGATCTTCGGATCCTGGCGGGCGATCGTGCGCGCGTAGTCGAGGTTGCGTTCGTAGCGGTTCTTCTCGTTTTCGAAACCGAGCAGCAGCGGATCGGCTTCCTCCGCCGCCTTTTCCGGCGCGGGCAGGCCGTCGAGCGCGACCGCTTCGTCCGGCGCCGCGAGCGCCGGCGCGGGCGGCTCGGGCGGCGGGAACGCGCGGCGCATCGCCGGGCGCACGAACATGAAGTAGAGCGCCGCCGCGGCCGCCGCGATGCCGAGCCACTTCGCGGCTTCCTTCGCCATCGCGATCATGTCGGGCTGACGCCACCACGGCAGGTCGGCGTACGGGTCGCTCGCGGTCGAGAACGCGCTGTTCACGACGTTTACCGAGTCGCCGCGCTTCGCGTCGTAGCCCATCGCGTCCTTCACGAGCTGTTCGACCTGCGCGAGCTTCGCGGGCGGCAGCGGCTGCATCGTCACGTGGCCCTTCGCGTCGGCGACCGGCTGGTAGTTGACGACGACCGCGACCGACAGCCGCTTCACGCTGCCCATCGGCTGTTCGGTATGGCGGATCGTCTTGTCGAGCTCGTAGTTGGTCGTCTGGTCCTTGCGGTCGCTGACGGGCGTCGTCTGCGGCGCGTTCTGGCCGTTGCCGGCGACGATCGGCGCGGAAGCCGGCTGCGGCGGCGTGTTCGACAGCGCGCCCGGCACGCCCGACGCGCCGCCCTGCGCGAGTTCGGTCGCGCTGCTGGTCTGCTGGCTGCGGATCGCGGCCTGCTGCGGCGTGCCGTTCGGGCCGTAGCTTTCCGACGTCTGCTCGATCTTCGAGAAATCGAGATCCGCGCTGACCTGCGAGCGCGCGTTGCCGGCGCCGAAGATCGGCGCGAGGATCGCGTCGATGCGCTTCTGCGTGTTGTGTTCGACCTGCTGCACGTACTTGAGCTGGCTCGCGTCGAGGCCGGAAGCGGACGCGGTCTGGGTCAGCAGGTTGCCGTCCTGATCGACGATCGTCACGTTCTTCGCCGGCATGTCGGGCACGCCGGACGACACCATCCGCGTGATCGCCTGCACCTGGCCCTCGTCGAGCACGCGGCCCGGGTAGAGATCGACGAACACCGACGCGCTCGGCGCTTCCTTGTCGCGCACGAACACCGACGGCTTCGGGATCGCGAGATGCACGCGGGCGCCGCGCACGGCGTTGATCGATTCGATGGTGCGCTGCAGCTCGCCTTCGAGCGCGCGCTGGTAGTTGATCTGCTCGGCGAACTGGCTGATGCCGAATTTCTGGTTGTCCATCAGCTCGAAGCCGACCGAGCCGCCCTTCGGCAGCCCCATCGCGGCGAGCTTCAGCCGCGTTTCGTGCACCTGGTTCGACGGCACGAGGATCGCGCCGCCGGCATCGGCGAACTTGTACGGAACGTTTGCCTGCTGGAGCGCGGCAATGATCGCGCCGCCGTCGCGGTCGGACAGGTTGCTGTACAGCACGCGGTAGTCGGGCGCCCGGCTCCACAGCACGAGCGCGGTGATCGCGGCGATCGCGAACGCGACGGCGATCACGAACGGCAGCTTCGGGTTGCCCTTCATTCGCGAGATGCCGGGAATGCGTTCGGCGAAGCCGCCCAGCCCGAAGTCCGCGCCTGCGCCGCCCGTGCCCGGCAACGCGGCGGCCGCGGCGGCGCCGGGCGCCGGGCTGAGGCCCGCGCGGGCGTCTGGGTTGATCAGCGAGTTGGCCTGCGAATCCATGCGTCGAGTTTCTCCGGAGCGGGGCGACTGAGCTCGCTCGGGCGAGCGGGCGGACAATGACACGATGCGATTATCGTGACCCGAGGCGTACTCCGATCGACCGAAAAGAGCGGGGTTTCCCCCGTACTTTCTCGGCTTTGACGCGTGCCGCGCTGCTATCCTTTTTCGCGATCCGGCATGGTGCGCGTGGTGCGGCGCCGGCGGATCGCCCGGTGCGTCCGGGTCTCTTCTCTATGTCTGGGGACAGCATGACTGCGAACGTCAGCGGAATCGGTTCGGTGTTGCAACAGATGCAGTCGATGGCCGCGCAGGCGTCCGGCGGCGTCGCGAGCCCGACGGCGGCGCTGGCCGGCTCGGGCGCGGCGATGGCCGGCACGTTCGCGAGCGCGATGAAGGCGTCGCTCGACAAGATCAGCGGCGACCAGCAGCGCGCGCTCGGCGAGGCGAAGGCGTTCGAGGTCGGCGCGCCGAACATCTCGCTGAACGACGTGATGGTCGACATGCAGAAGGCCAATATCGGCTTCCAGTTCGGGCTCCAGGTCCGCAACAAGCTAGTGAGCGCTTACAACGACATCATGCAGATGTCGGTGTGAGGCGACGGGCATCCGGGGGCGGCTATCCGACGACGGGCATCCCGGGGGCGGCTAACCGACGACGGGCATCCCGGGACGGTTCGGTGCTTGCTGAATGGGGCCGGCGGGCCGGCATCGCTGGCCCGGCGGCAGCTCCGGCGCACCTAAAGCTTTTCAAATCCCTTCCGATAACTCCGGTGAAGGCCGCGCCGTGCGACGCACGGCGGCGGCTCCCGCATAGCCAAGGCAAATAAAGGAGAAGCGCATGTTTTCCCCAGGACACGCTGGAGCCAGTGCGTACGCGCGTGTCGGCGTCGAGACCGGGGTGATGGGCGCCTCCCCGCATCGGCTGATCGCGATGCTGTACCAGGGGGCACGGCAGGCAATCGCGCTGGCGCGCATGCATTTGCAGCAGGACAACGTAGCCGGGCGCGGCGAAGCGATCGGCAAGGCGATCCGGATCGTCGAGAGCGGCCTGCAGGCGTCGCTGAACCGCGACGCGGGCGGCGAGATCGCCGACCGGCTCGATGCGCTGTATGCGTATATCGGCCGGCGCCTGCTGGAAGCGAACGCGCAGGCGAGCGACGCGATGCTGGTCGAGGTCGACGGCTTGCTCGCGACGCTCGAGGAAGCATGGACGGGCATCGCCCCGGAAGTCGCGCGGATGGCCGCGCAACAGGTAGCGGAAGCATCACGATGAATCACAAGGCCGAATACTTCGCGCGTTACGAGGCGCTTGCCGCCGTGTCGAGCCGGATGCTGTGCGCCGCGCGCGGCGCCGACTGGAACGCGTTGCCGGGGTTGCAGGCCGAATTCATGCAGCTCGTGGACGGATTGAAGGAGGCCGATCCGGGCGTCGCGCTCGACGAATCGGATCTCGGCCGCAAGCTCGACCTGATCCGCCGCATCCTGGCCGACGACGCCGCGATCCGCGATCTCGCGAGCCCGGACGTCGCGCGGCTGTCCGCGCTGTTCGAGGCGCGGCGCTCGACCCAGGTATTGACCGATCTCTATCGCGCGCGCGGGTAGGGCCGTGTTCCGGGAGGCGGGCGCCCCGGCCCGGTGCCGCACGTGGCGCGCGCCGTTCCCGCGGGCGGCGCCGGCGTGCCGCGCCGGATTCGCAACGATGTGTAGCGTCCGCTTGCATATGCAAACGGACCCAAGGTGAGCAGGCTCCGATCATGACCGGTATCGACTCCGTTGCGGCTGCGCTGCTGGCGAGCCGCCTCGACAGCTTGCTGACCGGCACCGTATCGGCGCCCGCCGGCGGCGGCGCGACCTCGCAGGTCGGCACGCCGGGGGCCGGCGCGTCGTCCTCGCCGCCGGCCGGCAGCCCGCCCGCCGCGCCGCCGGCTTCCACGCAGACCGCGCTGTCCGAGGTCGGGCGCGTGCTCGACGCGATTTCGCGCTCGGGCGGCGATGCGACGCCGGCGATCGTCGGTCGGCTGCCGCTGCTGGCCGATCCCGCGGTGCTGCTCACCGATACGTCCGTGCCGGCGCGCGCGTCGGCTGCGTCCGGTCCGGCGTCCTCCACGCCGGCTTCGGCTGAAGCGTCGTCCGCCGCGGCGGCGCGCGAAACCGCCGCGCCGCCGCCGGTCGCGGCGTTGCGCGCGGCGCTCGCGCAGGCCGTGAGCGAAAGCGGCCTCTTCTACGAATCCCATCTCGCGCAGTGGCTGGCCGGCCAGCGTCCGCTCGCGGCGCTGCTGCGCGAACCGCAGGCGCGCCTCGCGACCGCGCTCGCGCCGGCCGACCCGGAAGCCGTTCCGCACGCGTCGACCGACGTGCTCGACGAGCTGCTCGCGCAGCGCCCGTCGCTGCCGGCCGCCGCGCGGGCGAGCGCGCCCCCGCCGGCCCAGGGCGGCGCGCCTGCGCGCGATCCCGCGCAGGCCGCGCCGGCGGCCGCCCGGCAGAGCGCATCGTTGCCGCTCGACCCCGCCGATCCGCTGGCTGCACCCACCGATACGCGCTGGACGCTCGCGCGGGCCGAGCTGGCCGCCGCATCGTCCGAGCCGCAGGCGCAGCCGCTCGCGACCGTGCATCCGGCCGCCGTGCCGCTCGTTCGGCAGCAGCTCGACGCACTCGCGACCGACCAGTTTCGCTGGACCGGCGAGGCGTGGCCGGGCGCGCGGCTCGACTGGACGATCGAACCCGACGAGCCGGGCCATCGCGCCCCGCGCGGCGGCGACGACCCGGGCGACGGCATCGCGTGGCGCACGCGCCTGACGCTGACGCTGCCGTCGCTCGGCACGGTCGATGCCGAACTGGTGCTGAACGGCGCGCAGCTCGTCGCGCGGCTGCGCGCGAACCAGACGGGCGCGGACCGTCTCACGCGCCACGAAGCCGCGCTGCGGCAGCGGCTCGAAGGATCGGGGCTCAGGGTCGGTGGGCTGTCGATCCGCGCGGTCGACGACGGGCCGGACGGCTTCGACCTGTTCGCCGCGCAGGCCGCCGCCGCCGCATACGCGCGCGGCGCGGCCGGCGGCCCCGACGCGCCGGTGCCGGGCGACGATGACGAGGCGCTGCCATGAGCATGACGTCCCGCAAGCGCGCGGCCGCGCTCGTCTACGATCCGAAAGGCGGCGATGCGGCGCCGCGCGTGGTGGCGAAGGGCTACGGCGTGCTCGCCGAGATGATCGTCGCGCGCGCGCACGAGGCCGGGCTGTACGTGCATACGGCGCCGGAGATGGTGTCGCTGCTGATGCAGGTCGATCTCGACGACCGGATTCCGCCGCAGCTTTACCAGGCGGTCGCGGACCTGCTCGCGTGGCTGTACGCGCTCGATCGCGCCGACCCCGCGCCGGACGACGCCGCGCCGCGTTTTCCGCTGCCGCCGTTGCGCTGAACGGTCAGCCGACGGGCGGGTTCTTACGAACGGCTGTCCGTGGCTTGCGGGATCGTTCTCCCGGTATTTACCGTCTATCGTTCGTCATCGGATTGCAACGCATGCCTTCTTCCGCATTTGCGCGTACACCGGACCTCCCGCTTCGTGCGCGTACGGATTGAGCCGGCTTGCGATTTATGTAATGATATCCATTCTCATTTTCATGCTGCCCGGGCGGCGCGCACATCTTGCGCGCCGCCCGTCGTTTTGAACGAATGGATACTTTCGCGTGAACGCGCCCGAAACGATCGACCCGCCCAAGACGGGCCTGCCGCGCGCCGGCGTCACCGTGCTGCACCCGGCGGGCCGCCCGCTGACCGACGACGAACTGGCCGCGCGCCGCCAGCGCTCGCGCCGCGCGACCTTCATCAAGTGGCTGCGCAAGGTGCACGGCTGGGTCGGGCTGTGGGGCGCGGTGCTCGGGTTGCTGTTCGGCGTGACGGGCGTGCTGCTGAATCACCGCGCGCCGCCGCTGAAGATTTCGACCGGCGAGCCGCAGGTCGAGGAAATGCAGATCGCGCTGCCGGATCCGGTGCCGAAGACGCCCGCCGCGATGACGAAATGGCTGCAGCAGGAGCTGCATTTCGACGGCAAGCCGGGCCGCATGCGCAAGGAGCCTGCGCAGGCCGTCGCGTGGGGCGACAAGCGCGTGATGCAGCCCGAGCACTGGCAATTCGGCGTGTTCGGGCCGCACCAGAACCTGCAGGGCGAGTACTGGGTCGGCAACGGCTACGTGTCCGTGAAACGTACGGGCAACACGTTCCTGACGACGCTGAACAACCTGCATCGCGGCGTCGGTATGAATCTCGGCTGGGTGCTGCTGATGGACACGATCGCAGGCTCGCTGATCCTGCTGTCGCTGACGGGCGTGCTGCTGTGGACCGAGCTGAACAAGCGCCGTACGGTCGGCGTCGTGCTGGTGGTCGGTTCGGTTGCCGCCGCGCTGGCGGCCGGCCTGAGCTGATCGACGTTCGCGCCGGCCGGCGCCGGCGCCCGGCGGGAGCGTTACCGCCCGCCGCCGCCGGTCAGAGGCCGCAGGCCGCGCCGCCGTTCGCCGCGATTTCGCGTGCGGCCTTCGCGCCTTCGACCTGCAGGATCGTCGGCAGCGACACGTTGTTCTTCGCGGCGGTGATCTCCGCGAGGATCGAGATCGCGATTTCCGGCGGCGTCCGGCTGCCGATGTAGATGCCGGCCGGCCCGTGCAGCCGGGCCAGCTCCGCTTCGCTCAGATCGAATTCGCGCAGCCGCTCGCGCCGCGCCGCGTTGTTGCGTCGCGAGCCGAGCGCGCCCACGTAGAACGCGGGCGTCTTCAGCGCTTCCATCAGCGCGAGATCGTCGAGCTTCGGGTCGTGCGTGAGCGCGATCACGGCCGAACGCGCATCGAGCTTCATGTCGAGCACCGTATCGTCGGGCATCGTGCGGACGACGCGCGTGCCCGGCACGTCCCACGCGTCCGTGTATTCCTCGCGCGGATCGCAGACCGTCACCTGGTAGTCGAGCCCGACCGCGATCTGGCACAGGTAGCGCGACAACTGTCCTGCGCCGATCACGAGCATCCGGTAGCGCGGCCCGTGGATCGTCACGAGCCGTTCGCCGTCGAAGGCGAGCCCGTCGGTCGCCTGCGCGGGCGACAGCGACGCGCGGCCGGTCGCGAGCGTCATCGTGCGCGTGACGAGGCGGCCGGCCTCGACTTCCGCGCACAGCGCGGCGATTCCGCTATCGCGCGTGAGCGGTTCGAGCACGAGCTGGATCGTGCCGCCGCAAGGCAGGCCGAAGCGGTGCGCTTCTTCGGCCGTCACGCCGTACTTGAGCGCTTCCGGGCGCGCATCGGCCGCGATGCCGCTCGCATGCACGCGGGCGATCAGGTCGTCCTCGATGCATCCGCCGGACACGGAGCCGACCACCAGGCCGTCCTCGCGCACCGCGAGCATCGCGCCTTCGGGGCGCGGCGACGAGCCCCACGTCTTCACGACCGTCACGAGCAGCACGCGACGCCCTTCTTCGAGCCAGCGCGCGCTGGATTTCAGTACATCGAGATCGACGCTTTCCATCGTTTTTTCCTGTTGCCGGACGGCCCGTCGGGCGGCGCCGTCGTTCGATGGCGGGATTATGAACCGCCCGGCGCGCGCGTGCAGGTGGCGCGCCGGCCGGGCAGGCAAATCCGGAGAATCGGGCAAGAGATTGCGACGATCGGACAGCGATCGCGCGGTGGCCGAGGGTTCGGGAGAGACGGACGTGCGGAGCCGGTGCCGGCCCCGCGTGGGGTTCTCGTGATGGCGCACCGCGGAAGGCGCGCCATCACGGATGCTCAGTGCGCGTCGGGGTGGCCGTGCGCGAGCTTCGAGTGGTGCCGCGAGTACAGCGCGTAGATCGCGAGGCCGATCACGAGCCAGATGCCGAACGCGGCCCACGTGACGGGCTGCAGGTTCAGCATCAGGAACAGGCACGACGCGACCGCGAGGATCGGCACCACGGGCACGCCCGGGCAGCGGAACGCGCGCGGCAGTTCGGGGTGCGTACGGCGCAGCACGAGCACGGCGATCGACACCATCGAGAACGCCGCGAGCGTGCCGATGTTGATCAGCTCGGCGAGCACGTTGAGCGGCACCAGCGCGGCGATCAGCCCGAAGAACAGGCCGACCAGCCAGGTCGTCAGGAACGGCGTCGCGAAGCGCGGATGCACACGCGACAGCGCCGCCGGCAGCAGGCCGTCGCGCGACATCGCGAAGATGATGCGGGTCTGGCCGTAGCTCATCACGAGGATCACGGTCAGCATGCCGAGCACGGCGCCGAGGTCGATGAAGCCTGCGACCCATTTCTCGCCGGCGATCTGCAGCGCGTACGAGATCGGGTGCGAGATGCTCGCGTACTGCGCGGACGGCACGATGCCGGTCGCGACCGCGGCGACCGTCACGTACAGCACCGCGCACACCGCGAGCGACGCGATGATGCCGATCGGCAGGTCGCGCTTCGGGTTCTTCACTTCCTCGGCCGCCGACGACACCGCGTCGAAGCCGATGAACGCGAAGAACATCACGGCGGCGGCGCCGAACACGCCGTTCCAGCCGTGCGGCATGAACGGTTTCCAGTTCGCGGGCGTCACGTGGAACAGGCCGACCGCGATCACGAGCAGCACGACCGAGACCTTGATGAACACCATGATGTTGTTGATGCGGGTCGATTCGCGGATGCCGATCGACAGCAGCGTCGTGATCACGATCATCACGAGGAATGCGGGCAGGTTGAACCACGTGACGACTCCCGGCACCGCGCCGGGCGCGGCGGTGAGCACGGTCGGCAGCGTGAGCCCGAAGCCTTGCAGCAGCGACTGCAGGTAGCCCGACCAGCCGACCGACACGGCCGACGACGCGAGGCCGTACTCGAGCATCAGGTCCCAGCCGATGATCCACGCGACGAGCTCGCCGAGCGTCGCGTACGAATACGTGTAGATCGAGCCGGCGACGGGGATCGTCGACGCGAACTCCGCGTACGACAGCGCGGCGAGGCCGCACGCGATCGCGGCGATCACGAACGACAGCATCAGCGCCGGCCCGGCCTGGACGGCGCCGGTGCCGGTCAGCACGAAGATGCCGGTGCCGATGATCGCGCCGATGCCGAGGAAGGTGAGGTCGATCGCGCCGAGCGCTTTCTTGAGCCCGGCGGCTTGCGCGCCGGCGATCATGCGATCGACGTTTTTCTTGCGGAAGAGGGACATTGCGGATGAATCGCCGGCACGCGCAGGCACGGCGCGCCAACTAAGTGAAAACCCATAATTTTAGCCGATTTGGCGTATAAGCCCGCCGCGGCGCCGCGGAATCGTCCGATAAAACGGGCGTTTGTGCGCGAAACGGGCTGGGTCGGGTGTGGTCCAGCGCGGCGCGGCCTGCGCCGCGTCGCCGGATCGGACGAATTCGAGTGGGCCGGGGGATCGGATCAGGCGCCGGCCGCGGGCGCCATGTCGACGAGCCGGTTGCTCATCACGTAGAACGTGAGTTCCGCGTTGTTCGACAGCCGCATCTTCTCGAGCAGCCGCGACCGGTACACGCTCACCGTCTTCACCGACAGCGACAGCGTGTTCGCGATATCGGTGAGCCGCTTGCCCGACGCGAGCATGCAGAGCGTCTGGTATTCGCGATCGGACAGCTTCTCGTGCGGCAGCGGCTCGTTCTCGAACGACACGTACTCGGCGAGCGCCTCGGCCATCGCGGGGCTCACGTACTTGCGGCCGGCCGCGACCTGCTGGATTGCGCCGATCATCTGCGCGGCGTTGACCGTCTTCGACAGGTAGCCGGCTGCGCCGGCCTTCAGCGCGCGCACCGCGTACTGGTCCTCGCGGTACATCGAGAACATCAGCACCGGCGTGCGCGTCAGCTTGCGCTTGAGGCGCTTGAGCACCTCGATGCCGTTCGTGTCGGGCAGCGAGATGTCGAGCAGGATCACGTCGAATTCCTGTTTGTCGACGGCGGCCATCGCGTCGCCGCCGCTCTCGGCCTCGGTCACGTCGCGCGCGACGCCGCGATCGATCAGCAACTGGCGGATCCCTTGCCGGACGATCGCGTGATCGTCCACGAGCAGGATGTTCAGGCTCATCGCGACCTCACGAAAGCGACGTGCGGCGTGCTGCGCCGGACACCGCGAGCAGCGAAGCCCACGCGAAGCGCGCGGTGACGCGCGTGCCTCGCCCGGTTGCCGGCGTGGCCGTCTCGAAGCTACCGCCGAACGCCTCGCAGCGGGCGCGCATGCCGGCCAGGCCGTAGCCGTTGCGGCCGCGCCGGGCGAAACCGGTCCCATCGTCGGCGACACTCAGCGACAGATGCGTGCCGTCGGTGACGATCCGGACGTCGACCGCCGTCGCGCGCGCGTGTTTCGCGACGTTCGACAGTGCCTCCTGCGCGACGCGGAACACCGCAAGCGCGCCTGCGCCGGCGAGCTGCGTCAGGCGTGCGTCGGCCGCGCACACGAAGCTCGTGCGCAGGCCGGTGCGCGCCGCATGCGTGTCGATCCACGACGCCAGCGCGCCGACCATGCCGGCGTCGAGCGCCGGCGCGGCGCGTTCGTCGATGAGCCGGCGATTCGCGTCGGTCGCGGCGTCGAGCGCCTGCTGCGCCAGCGTCAGTGCGCGCAGGCAGGCTTCCGGCGCATCGGCCGGCAGCCATGTTTGAACGTTTGCCAGCGCGAAGCGGGCGGCGGTCAATTCGGCGCCGAGCCCGTCGTGCAGCTCGCCGGCCAAATGGCGGCGGGCCGCTTCGTCGGCGGCGAGAAGCTGGGCGGAAAGTGCCGCGATCCGTGCGTCGGACGCGTCGCGTCCCGACGCTTCGTCGGCCATGGGCGGCGTAGCAGCGTAGCCGGGCATGCGCTGCCGCGACGGGAACGGGGCGTGGGCGCCCAAGGGCGCGTTAAGCGACGTATCCATGACTCTCCCTGCTGTCAGAAAGCGGTTCAGACACCGGCTGGCTGCGTGGGCTGGCTGCCGTTTCGACGACGGTCGCCGCCACGGAGTCGCTCCATGCCGAGGTAACAAAAGTTACATCTTGTAACACTTGCATCCGACCCTTCCACGCTCATCCGAACGGCAACCACGCGCGCCGAATAATATCTCAAAATTTCCGAAAAGGTCATGTCAGGCGGTCATTTAAGGGTAAATGTGAATAATCGGAATGAAGGTGTTGTAGGAAAAACACTGACACCCGACCACCCCACGATGACGTATCAAAATGTAACTATTTGAGATGGAATGGTCCCAGTTTGTTACGAATTCGCCAAGTAGGGACGAAAAAAAACCGGAGCTTTCGCTCCGGTTCTTGATGATGCGCAAATTGGGGGATCGATCAGTCCACGAACGCGCGCTCAATCACGTAGTGGCCCGGCGCGCTGTTCTTGCCTTCGACGAGGCCGGCCTGCTTCAGCAGGTCGGTCGTGTCCTTCAGCATCGCGGTGCTGCCGCACAGCATCACGCGATCGTTTTCCGGCGAGAACGCCGGCACGCCGAGATCCGTGAACAGCTTGCCCGTTGCGATCAGGTCGGTGATCCGGCCTTCGTTGTCGAACGCTTCGCGCGTGACCGTCGGATAGTAGACGAGCTTTTCCTTGATGATGTCGCCCAGGTACTCATGGCCGGGCAGATCGTGCTTGATGTAGTCCATGTACGCGAGCTCGCCCTTCAGGCGGCACGTGTGGGTCAGGATCACCTTATCGAAGCGGTCGTAGATGTCCGGATCGCGGATGATCGACATGAACGGCGCGAGGCCCGTGCCCGTCGACAGCATCCACAGCGTCTTGCCCGGCAGCAGGTTGTCGGCCACCAGCGTGCCCGTCGGCTTCTTGCCGATCAGCACCTTGTCGCCCACCTTCAGGTGTTGCAGGCGCGACGTCAGCGGGCCGTTCTGCACCTTGATGCTGAAGAATTCGAGATGCTCTTCGTAGTTCGGGCTGACGATCGAGTAGGCGCGCGCGAGCGGCTTGCCGTCGACTTCGAGGCCGACCATCGTGAATTCGCCGTTGTTGAAGCGCAGGCTCGCCTCACGGGTGCAGGTGAAGCTGAAAAGCGTGTCGGTCCAGTGATGGACGGATTGGACGGTGGCGGTGTCGTATTTGCTCATGGCTTTGAAAACGGACGCGCGTGGCGAACGCGTGTAACGGGCCCAAAAACGGGCAAAAAACCGAGTGCGACGGCCCGATCGCGGATCGGCCGGCCGGCGCGTCGGACACGCGCCTTCTCGATGACAGACGTTTGAGGAACTCGTTATTTTACCCTGTTGACGCGGATCGCGGGCTTGACCCCCGCGGCCGCGCGGATTTGGCGCAACATATCCTTTCAACGAACTTTCATCGATCGGCCGCCCGTTTCGCGCCGAGGCCGGCGCATTCCGGCGGCGCGCCCGACCGGGCAACTTACTGCGGATCGAGGCGCAGGCGCGCGATGTACGGCAGGTGGTCCGACAGCCATGCGGCCTCGCCGGACGGCGCGCGCCATTCGAGCGGCGTCAGGCCGCGCACGAACATCTTGTCGAGCGCGAGCGCCGGCGAGAACGCCGGAAACGTGCGGCCCGATTCGCCGAGCAGCGTCGCGACCTCGGACAGCCCGATCTCGCCGAACAGCGCGACCGAATCGTTGCGCCAGTCGTTGAAGTCGCCGGCGAGCATCAGCGGGCCGTCGCCCGCGTTGCGCACGATCCAGTGCGCGATCCAGTGCATCTGGCGCAGCCGCGCGGCGCGCGTGAGCGCGAGATGCGCGCACAGCAGCGTGACCGGGCGTGCGCCCGCGAGCGTCGCGCGCGCGACCAGCAGCCCGCGCCGCTCGAAGCGGTGCGCGGAGATGTCCCAGCGGCCGCCGAGGTCGAGCGGATGCGGCGACAGGATCGCATTGCCGTGCCGCCACGACGGCTTGAACACGTTGGGCCCGAGCGCGATCTGCCAGTCGAGCGCCTGCGCGATCTCGGTGGCCTGGCAATGCCACACGTCGTCGACCGCGTCGTCCATCGGCGCGCCGAAGCCCGGGGCGAGCATCGGGCGCGGCATGCGGCGCGCCATCGCTTCCTGCAGGAAATACACGTCGGCGTGCGTCGACTGCATCCAGTCGCGCATCGCGTTCCACGCGGTGAAGCCGAGCGGCGAGCGGCCCTTGTGCAGATTCCAGCTGACGGCGGTGATTTCGTCGGGCGCGGCGTGCGGTTCGGCGAACGGCAGCGAGAGGGCGTCGGCGGACATGACGCTCAATCCTTCGCGACGTGCGCGCGCACGCGGTAGACGAGATGCGGATGCTGCTCGACGAGCGTCCAGTCGGTCCAGGCGTCGCCGCCGACCGACAGGCCGGGGTGGCTCGCGACGATTTGCCGCGGCGACGCGGGCAAGCACGGATCGCCGCGCGCGTTTTCGTCGTCGAGCGTTTCCTGCACGTCGAGCCCGAGCGACACGGTGTTCGCGCTGGCATCGACGGCGAGCGGGGCGACCGACACCGAGCGCGAGCGCTCGGTCGGCACGACGCGCGCGGCATTGCCGCAGCCCACCGGCACGGCGGCCGGATAGCGATGGGTATCGGTGCGGGACTGGCCCACGGTGGTGTTTTGCTGGAACGTGTCGATCGTCTGACCGTCGCGCACCACCTGGATTTCCCATGCGACGACGGCGGGCGCGGGGCTCTGCGCATGGGCGGCGAGCACGACGCTCGCAAGCAGGACGGCCAGGCCGTGTTTCAGCATGAAACGTCTCCGGAAACGCGGGATAGCGGGGAACGGACGCACATCTTACGCCCGATCGATTTCGGTCGCGATGTGACGGGACGTGCCGCGGCAGGTTCGCAGCACGATGCGATCCTGCTCGACAGGTAAGGCCGCGTCATGCGTTTTCAAGCGAAAAAGCGCGTGAATTCGGCGACGCTCGCGCGCTCGGTGACGAGACGGTTCTCGATCGCGTCGGGGTCCGCATGGCCGAGCGCCATCCCGCAGACGAACTGTTCGTTCGGCGGAATGCCGAGGTGGTCGGCGACGATCCGGTGAAACGGCACGAACGCGGCCTGCGGGCAGGTATCGAGGCCGCGGGCGCGCGCGGCCGTCATCACGCCTTGCAGGAACATCCCGCAATCGAGCCACGCGCCGCGTGTCATGACCCGGTCCAGCGTGAAGAACAGCGCGACCGGCGCATCGAAGAAACGGAAATTGCGCGCGTGCTGCGCGTGCATGCGCGCCTTCTCGTCGCGGCGAATGTTCAACAGGCCGTACAGATCCCAGCCGACCTTGCGGCGCCGGTCGATATACGGCGACACCCATTCGCGCGGGTAGTAGTCGTATTCGGCGACGTATTTCTCGTCGCGCGCCGGATCGTCGTAGGCCGCGGTGAGCGCGGCGGCGAGCGCGTCGCGCGTGGCGCCCGTCGCGACGTACACGCGCCATGGCTGGATGTTGGTGCCCGACGGCGCGCGGCTCGCGGCTTCGAGGATCGCCTCGATCGTCTCGCGCGGCACGGGCGTCGGCAGGAACGCACGGACCGAACGACGCGACTTGAGCGCGGCGTCGACGGAACGGATCGCGTCGGCGTCGACGCGCGGAGAAGCAGCGGGGATGGACATCGGCAACCCTTCGGGCGAGGCGTCGGGCGAGGTGCGCAGCAGCGTGTGCGCGGCGCGCGGGCGCCGTCGGCGAGCCCGGCGCGAACCTCGTGAACTTTCGATCATACGCCGCGGCGCGCGGCCCTGCAGCGTGCGCGCGCTGTTAGCAGCAGACGCACCCGGCTGCTTGCTTGCATGGCGATGCGGGATCGCTACACTGAAATCGTAAGGGTCTGATGAGTATGTGACGGCAAGTGCAGCGAGGTAGGTATGACGACGGCGATGGTGAAACAGGAACTGGCGGTGGCGTCCTTCAGCACGGTGTACGACCTCGAGCAGGTCGAGACGGCGCTGGGCGACCTGAACGAGAGCGCAAGCGACGCACTGCGCTCGACCTACGAGAAGATGCTCAAGACGGGGAATTTGCGTTTCTGCGTGAAGCCGAACCGGATGCCGTCGTTCGACGCACTCGGCGAAGCGTTGCCGAATTTCGGCGAGCCGCTCGATGACGTACGCAAGCAGATCGCGCTGTGTCTCGAAACGGACGACCGGCTCGAACTGATGCCGATCCTGCTGCTCGGGCCGCCCGGGATCGGCAAGACGCATTTCGCGAAGGCGCTCGCGCAGCTGCTCGGCACCGCGTACCACTACGTGCCGATGAGTTCGCTGACGGCGGGCTGGATCCTGTCGGGTGCATCGTCGCAATGGAAGAACGCGAAGCCCGGCAAGGTGTTCGACGCGCTCGTGAACGGCAGCTACGCGAACCCGGTGATCGCGGTCGACGAAATCGACAAGGCCGGCAGCGATGCGCAATACGATCCGCTCGGCGCGCTGTATGCGTTGCTCGAGCACGACACCGCGCGCGCGTTCGTCGACGAATTCGCGGAAGTGCCGATCAACGCGGGCAACGTGATCTGGATCGCGACCGCGAACGACGCGCACGCGATTCCCGAGCCGCTGCTCAACCGGATGAACGTGTACGAGATCGCGCCGCCCGATGCGGCCGGCGCGCGCCGGATCGCGCAGACGATCTACGACGAGATCCGCACGTCGCATGCGTGGGGGCGGCGCTTTCCCGATACGCTCGGCGACGACGCGCTCGACGTGCTGGCCGCGACGCCGCCGCGCACGATGCGCCGCGCGCTGCTGCACGCGTTCGGCGCCGCGCGGCTCGACGGCCGCGACGCGATCGCGCCGGCCGACATCCGCGCCGACGAAGGCGCGGCGAAGCGCCGGCCGATCGGCTTCTGACGCGGCCACGCGCGCACGGCTGCGGCGTGCGCGCGTGGCATTCGTTGCGCGGTCGGCCGCATCGTCGCGCCGCGATGCGCGCGCGTTCGGCAAGCGGGCGAACCGGGACGTACAATTCCCCTCTCTCCCTTCGACGCGCGAGCAGCGCGAAAAGCCATGGAGCAGACGGATTGTGTCGTGATCGGCGCGGGTGTCGTCGGTCTGGCGATCGCGCGCGAACTCGCCGCGCGCGGGCGTGAAACGATCGTGCTCGAGGCGGCCGACGCGATCGGCACGAGCACGAGTTCGCGCAACAGCGAGGTGATTCACGCGGGGCTCTACTATCCGCGCGGGTCGCTGAAGGCGGTGACGTGCGTGCACGGGCGCGACCTGCTGTACGAATTCTGCGACACCCATCACGTGCCGCACCGGCGCACGGGCAAGCTGCTCGTCGCGACGAGCGCCGCGCAGGTGAAGCAGTTGAAGGCGATCGCCGCGCGCGCGGCCGAAAACGGCGTACTCGACCTGCTGCCGCTCACGCGCGCCGAGGCGCAGACGCTCGAGCCCGCGCTCGAATGCGTGGAGGCACTGTTCTCGCCGTCGACGGGCATCGTCGACAGCCACCAGCTGATGCTCGCGCTGCTCGGCGATGCGGAGCGCGACGGCGCCGTGTGCGTGCTGCAATCGCCGGTCGAAGCGATCGACGTGCTGCGCGGCGGGCGCTTCATTGTGCGCACCGGCGGCGCCGCGCCGGCCGAGATCGACGCCACCTGCGTGATCAACAGCGCGGGCCTCGGCGCGCAGGCGCTCGCGCGCCGCACGCGCGGCCTCGATCCGCGCTGGGTGCCGCCGCTCTATCTCGCGCGCGGCAACTATTTCAGCCTGTCGCGCCGAGCGCCGTTCTCGCACCTGATCTATCCGATGCCCGATCGCGCGGGGCTCGGCGTGCACCTGACGCTCGATCTCGGCGGGCAGGCGCGCTTCGGCCCGGACGTCGAGTGGTGCGATTCGTTGCGCTACGAAGTCGATCCGGCGCGCGCGGGCGCGTTCTACGCGTCGATTCGCGCATTCTGGCCGGGCCTGCCCGACGATGCGCTGCAGCCGGCGTACGCGGGCATCCGGCCGAAGGTCGCGGGGCCCGGCGAGCCGCCGGCCGACTTCATCGTGCAGGGCGCCGCGCAGCACGGCGTGCGCGGGCTCGTGAACCTGTTCGGCATCGAGTCGCCGGGGCTCACCGCCGCGCTCGCGCTCGCGCAGCGCGTCGGCGACATGGTGTCGCGCGCGTGACGCACGGCCCGCCGCCGCGCGGGCCGGCCGGATGAGCCCGTGTGAAATCCCTTATCTCCGGCATTTCGGCGCGCACATTTATCCGCTTGGGCGTTATTCTGTCGTACGCCGTCGCCAGAACGGCTTTCAAACCGATAACGTTGGAGCGAGTCCCCCATGAAAACATCCCGTCGGAGTTTCCTGATTACGAGCATTGGCGCCGTGTCCGCGCTGGCGCTGTCGCGCGAAGCGCTGGCCGATGCGCCGATGCTGTCGGAAACCGATCCGACCGCGACGGCGCTCGGCTACAAGGCCGATGCCACGAAGGTCGACAAGACGAAGTACCCGAAATACGCAGCGGGCCAGGATTGCGCGGCCTGCATGCTGTACCAGGGCAAGAAGGGCTCGGCTGCGGGCCCGTGCGGCGCGTTCCCCGGCAAGCAGGTGTCGGCGAAGGGCTGGTGCAGCGCTTTCTCGAAGATGGGTTGAGGCCCGTGCGGCGTCGTGCGATGCCGCATTGTGGCGAAAACCGCAACACGCTCGCTGTCGTTCGATGGCGGGCGTTTTTTATTGCTTGAAAACGGTTCCGCCGCTTTCTACACTCGCTGCACACCAGCGCGCCGCGGCACCGCGCGCGCCGAACCGCCCGACACGGCGTATCCACGAGGACGAGGCACGCATGGCGACGATTGCGAATTCAACGAAAGCGACCCGGCCCGAGCGTGCGCTGAACCGGCGCGCGGTGGTGGCCGCCGTGATCGGCAATGCGCTCGAGTGGTACGACTTCACGGTGTTCGGCTTCATGACGGTCGTGATCGCCGAGCTGTTCTTCCCGACCACCAGCGAATACTCGTCGCTGCTGCTCACCACCGCGACGTTCGGCGTCGCGTTCTTCATGCGCCCGATCGGCGGCATCGTGTTCGGGCTGTACGCGGACCGCGCGGGCCGCAAGGCCGCGCTGTCGCTCGTGATCCTGTTGATGACGGCCGGCATCTTCCTGCTCGCGATCGCGCCGCCCTATGCGGCGATCGGCATCGGCGGGCCGCTCCTGATCGTGCTCGGCCGCCTGCTGCAGGGCTTTTCCGCGGGCGGCGAGTTCGGCAGCGCGACGGCGCTGCTGATCGAAGCCGCGCCGTTCTCGAAACGCGGTTTCTACGGCAGCTGGCAGATGGCGAGCCAGGCGGCCGCGCTGCTGATCGGCGCGCTCGTCGGCGCGGCCGTCACGCGCGGGCTGTCGCACGACGCGCTGCGCAGCTGGGGCTGGCGCGTGCCGTTCATCCTCGGGCTCGTGATCGGCCCGATCGGCTTCTACATCCGCCGCCATCTCGCGGATTCCGAAGCATTCCTGCATGCGCAGCAAAGCGCGCGCCGCGCGACGCTCGGCGAAGTGTTCACGCGCCACCCGCGCGAGGTGCTGTGCGGGCTCGGCTCGGTGATCGCGCTCACGGTGACGATCTACGTGCTGATCAGCTATCTGCCGACCTTCGCGGTGAAGCAACTGAAGCTGCCTTATGCGGAATCGTTCTACGCGGTGATCGTCGGCAACCTGCTGCTGATGGTGCTGTCGCCGGTCGCGGGCGCGTGGTCGGACCGCATCGGCCGAAAAGAGCTGTCGCTGTGGTCGCTCGTGCTGACGCTCGCGCTGATGTATCCGCTGTTCGCGTGGCTCGACGCGGCGCCGAGCATCGGGCGGCTGATCGCGGTACAGGCCGTGCTGTCGGTGACGCTCGCGGGCTACTACGGGCCGTTCGGCGCGATGATCGCCGAACTCTTTCCGGCCAACGTGCGCTCGACCGGGCTGTCGATCGCGTACAACGTCGCGGTGATGCTGTTCGGCGGCTTCGGCCAGTTCATCGTCACGTGGCTGATCAAGGTCACGGGCACGCCGCTCGCGCCGACCTACTACGTGATGGCGGGGCTCGCGCTGTCGATCGTCGCGGTCGCGTTCGTGCCCGCGCGCAGCGCCGATCTCGATGCGCCGGCGTGACGACATGACGATTCGAAGACGGTCATCGAATCGTTTCGCAAAACGCAATGATGTGCTGCGGAACGCGGGGGAAACGGTGCGTCGCCCCCTTCGTGTTCGCACCCGAATTGTTTAGTCGTCGAACGAAACATGCCGCGAAATGAACGGAATCGTCGCTCGCGCGCGTTGTCGCATTTTTTACCCACACTAAAAATCGGCAAAAACCCGGCGGGCATCTAGAAGAGTTTTTTCTCCAGCTTGTTGCCACATCGTTAGCTCAAGTAATATCCGCGTACGCCGGACCCTGGCGGGACCGGTTCCGATCTGGAGACCTGGAGGAAACATGGAATACAACCGTCTGTTGCACACCCTGCGTGTTACCGCCATGGCAGGCGTGGCAGCGGCATCGCTCGGCGTCGCGGGCTCTGCATTCGCACAGATCCCGAACAAAACGCTCGTCTACTGCTCAGAAGGCAGCCCGGCGGGTTTCGATTCCGCGCAATTCACGACCGGCGTCGATTTCACCGCCGCCACGTTCACCGTCTACAACCGCCTCGTCGAATTCGAGCGCGGCGGCACGAAGGTCGAGCCCGGCCTCGCAGAGAAGTGGGACGTGTCGTCCGACGGCAAGGTATACACGTTCCACCTGCGCCATGGCGTGAAGTTCCACACGACCGACTTCTTCAAGCCGACGCGCGAGTTCAACGCGGACGACGTCGTGTTCTCGTTCGAGCGCATGCTCGATCCGAACAACGCGTTCCGCAAGGCGTACCCGGTGTCGTTCCCGTACTTCACCGACATGGGCCTCGACAAGCTGATCACGAAGATCGAGAAGGTCGACCCGTATACCGTGAAGTTCACGCTGGCCGAGCCGAACGCGCCGTTCATCCAGAACATGGCGATGGAATTCGCGTCGATCCTGTCGGCCGAATACGGCGACCAGTTGATGAAGGCCGGCAAGGCCGCCGACATCAACCAGAAGCCGATCGGCACGGGCCCGTTCATCTTCCGCAGCTACACGAAGGACGCGACGATCCGCTTCGATGGCAATCCTGATTACTGGAAGAAGGGCGCGGTGAAGCTGTCGAAGCTGATCTTCTCGATCACGCCGGATCCGGGCGTGCGCGTGCAGAAGATCAAGCGCAACGAATGCCAGGTGATGAGCTATCCGCGCCCGGCCGACATCGCGACGCTGAAGGCCGATCCGAACGTCGACATGCCGTCGCAGGCCGGCTTCAACCTCGGCTACCTCGCGTACAACGTCGAGCACAAGCCGGTCGACAAGCTCGAAGTGCGTCAGGCGCTCGACATGGCGATCAACAAGAAGGCGATCCTCGAATCCGTCTACCAGGGCGCCGGCCAGGCCGCGACCGCGCCGATGCCGCCGACCCAATGGTCGTACGACAAGAACCTGAAGATGGCTGCCTACGACACCGCGAAGGCGAAGGCGCTGCTCGCGAAGGCAGGCTATCCGAACGGTTTCGAGATCACGCTGTGGGCGATGCCGGTGCAGCGCGCGTACAACCCGAACGCCCGCCTGATGGCCGAGATGATCCAGGCCGACTGGGCGAAGATCGGCGTGAAGGCGAAGATCGTCACGTACGAGTGGGGCGAGTACATCAAGCGCGCGCACGGCGGCGAGCAGGACACGATGCTGATCGGCTGGACCGGCGACAACGGCGATCCGGACAACTGGCTCGGCACGCTGCTCGGCTGCGAGGCGATCAAGGGCAACAACTTCTCGCACTGGTGCTACAAGCCGTTCGACGACCTGGTCCAGAAGGGCCGCACGACGACGGGCCAGGACGCGCGCACGAAGCTCTACACGCAGGCGCAGCAGATCTTCGCGCAACAACTGCCGTTCTCGCCGATCGCGAACTCGACGGTCTATCAGCCGGTGCGCAAGAACGTGGTCGACATGCGTATCGAACCGCTCGGCTATGCCCGCTTCGACGGGGTTAGCGTGAAGTAACACGCCTGTCGTAAGCTGTCGCGAAGACCGGCTAACTCATCCGGCGGCGGGAGGCCAAAAGCTTCCCGTCGCCGGTCGCACATTTCCCACAAGAAAATACGAGACGCATCATGTTCAGATTCGTGTTGCGCCGCGTGGGGATGGTGATCCCGACCTTCATCGGCATCACCATCCTGGCGTTTGCGCTGATTCACCTGATACCGGGCGACCCCATCGAAGTGATGATGGGCGAGCGCGGCGTCGATCCCGCGATGCACGCAGAGGCGATGAAACGCCTCGGGCTCGACGAGCCGCTGCCGCTGCAGTACCTCCACTACGTCGGCCGGGCGCTGCACGGCGACCTCGGCACGTCGATCATCACCAACACGAGCGTCGCGGGCGAATTCTTCGCGCGCTTCCCGGCGACCGTCGAACTGTCGCTGTGCGCGCTCGTGTTCGCGCTCGTCGTCGGCCTGCCGGCCGGCGTGATCGCCGCGCTGCGGCGCGGCTCGGTCATCGACCACGGCGTGATGGGCACCGCGCTCACCGGCTACTCGATGCCGATCTTCTGGTGGGGGCTGATCCTCATCATGGTGTTTTCGTCGTACCTCGGCTGGACGCCCGTGTCGGGCCGCATCGCCGTCGAATACGACTTTCCGCATCCGACGGGCTTCATGCTGATCGACGCGCTGCTCGCGCCCGACGAAGGCTCGTTCAAGTCGGCGGTGAGCCACCTGATCCTGCCCGCGATCGTGCTCGGCACGATCCCGCTCGCGGTGATCGCGCGGATGACGCGCTCGTCGATGCTCGAAGTGCTGCGCGAGGACTACATCCGCACTGCCCGCGCGAAAGGGCTGTCGCCCGTGCGCGTGGTCGTCGTGCATGCACTGCGCAATGCGCTGATCCCGGTCGTCACCGTGATCGGCCTGCAGATCGGCACGCTGCTTGCGGGCGCCGTGCTGACCGAGACGCTCTTTTCGTGGCCCGGCATCGGCAAGTGGCTGATCGACGCGATCGGCCGCCGCGACTATCCGGTCGTCCAGGGCGGCATCCTGCTGATCGCGACGCTCGTGATCGTCGTGAACCTGGTCGTCGACCTGCTGTACGGCGTGCTGAATCCGCGCATCCGCCACACGAGGTAATTCCATGAGCAATCTGCAAAACACCCTGCCGAGCGAATCCGCGCCGGCCGGCGGCCGTGCGCTCGCGCTGCGCGAGTTCTGGGCCAACTTCTCGCGCAACCGCGGCGCCGTCGGCGCGGGCATCGTCGTGATCGTGCTGATCGTCGTCGCACTGTTCGCGCCGCTGATCGCGCCGCACAGCCCGGTCGAGCAATACCGCGACTACGTGAAGATTCCGCCCGCGTGGCTCGCCGGCGGCAACTGGCAATTCATCCTCGGCACCGACGAAGCGGGCCGCGACATTCTTTCGCGGCTGATGTTCGGCGCGCGGATGTCGTTCTGGATCGGCTTCGTGTCGGTCGTGCTCGCGCTGATCCCCGGCATCGTGCTCGGCCTGATCGCCGCGTTCTTCCAGAAGTGGGCCGACACGCCGGTGATGCGCATCATGGACGTGCTGCTCGCGCTGCCGTCGCTGCTGCTCGCGGTCGCGGTCGTCGCGATCATCGGCCCGGGCCTCACCAACACGATGTTCGCGATCGCGATCGTCGCGCTGCCGGCCTACGTGCGCCTCACGCGCGCGTCGGCGCTCGGCGAGCTGCAGAAGGAATACGTGACCGCGTCGCGCGTGGCCGGCGCCGGCACGCTGCGCCTGATGTTCTCGCAGGTGCTGCCGAACTGCACGGCGCCGCTGATCGTGCAGGCGACGCTCGGCTTCTCGTCGGCGATCCTCGACGCGGCCGCGCTCGGCTTCCTCGGCCTCGGCGTGCAGCCGCCGACCGCCGAGTGGGGCGCGATGCTCGCGTCCGCGCGCGACTACATCGACAACGCGTGGTGGATCGTGACGATGCCCGGGCTGTCGATCCTGATTTCGGTGCTCGCGATCAACCTGCTCGGCGACGGGCTGCGCGACGCGCTCGATCCCAAACTGAAGCGGATGGCGTGATATGAAACGACCCCCACACTCTCTTCGTTCGTTGCCCCCCAAGGGGGCGGTCATCCTCCTTGGGGCGGCCCGGCGGAGGACGACATGACCCAAAATCTACTGACTATCCGCAATCTCGCGGTGAACTTCAACGGCCTGCCCGCGGTCGACCGGATCAACCTGTCGGTCGCGCCGGGCGAGGTGGTGGGCGTCGTCGGCGAATCGGGCTCGGGCAAGAGCGTGACGATGATGGCGCTGATGGGCCTGATCGACGCGCCCGGCAAGGTGACGGCCGACGAGGTCACGTTCGACGGCGTCGACCTGCTGAAGGCGTCGCCGAAGGCGCGCCGCAAGATCGTCGGCAAGGACATCGCGATGGTGTTCCAGGACGCGCTGACAAGCCTGAATCCGAGCTACACGGTCGGCTACCAGATCAAGGAAGTGCTGAAGCTGCACGAAGGCCTGCGCGGCGACGCGCTGCACCGGCGCGCGCTCGAACTGCTCGACCAGGTCGGCATTCCCGATGCGAAGAACCGCATCGCGTCGTTCCCGCACCAGATGTCGGGCGGGATGAACCAGCGCGTGATGATCGCGATGGCCGTCGCGTGCAACCCGAAGCTCCTGATCGCCGACGAGCCGACCACCGCGCTCGACGTGACGATCCAGGCGCAGATCATGGATCTGCTCGTGAAGCTGCAGAAGGAGCGCGGGATGGCGCTCGTGCTGATCTCGCACGATCTGGCGGTGGTATCCGAGGTCGCGCATCGCGTCGCGGTGATGTACGCGGGCGAGGTCATCGAGACCAACCGCGTGCCCGACATCTTCCGCGCGCCGCATCATCCGTACACCGAAGCGCTGCTCGCGGCGATTCCCGAGCACAATCGGGGGGCGCGTCGCCTTGCCGCATTGCCGGGCATGGTGCCGGGCCGCGATGATCGCCCGTCCGGGTGCCTCTTCGCGCCGCGCTGCAAGTACGTCGTCGACGATTGCCGCAAGGCGCGGCCGGCGCTCGACACGCTGGTGCCGGGCAACGATGCGATGCGCGCGCGCTGCATCAAGCCGCTCAATGTTTCCAACCTCGACCTGACGGGAGGCGCACGATGAATGCAGTCCAGGATACGCGCCACGTGTCGCACGACGAGGACGTCCTGGTGGCCGACGGCCTCGCGAAGCACTATTCCGTGAAGCGCGGGATGTTCGGGCAGGGCACGGTGAAGGCGCTGAACGGCGTGTCGTTCTCGCTGAAGCGCGGCAAGACGCTCGCCGTCGTCGGCGAGTCGGGCTGCGGGAAGTCGACGCTCGCGCGCCAGCTCACGATGATCGAGACGCCCACGTCGGGCAGTCTGACGATCGACGGCAAGAACGTGGCCGGCGCGAGCCGCGACACGGTCGCCGACCTGCGTCGCCGCGTGCAGATGGTGTTCCAGAACCCGTTCGCGTCGCTCAACCCGCGCAAGACCGTCGAGCAGACGCTCGCCGAGCCGCTCGAGATCAACGCGAACCTGACGGCCGCCGAGCGCGCCGCGCGCATCGCGCAGATCATGCGCACGGTCGGCCTGCGGCCCGAGCACGCGAAGCGCTATCCGCACATGTTCTCCGGCGGCCAGCGCCAGCGGGTCGCGATCGCGCGCGCGATGATCCTCGATCCGCGCATCGTCGTCGCCGACGAGCCGGTGTCCGCGCTCGACGTGTCGATCCAGGCGCAGATCCTGAACCTGTTCATGGATCTGCAGGAGCAGTTCAAGACGAGCTACGTGTTCATCTCGCACAACCTGTCGGTGGTCGAGCACGTCGCGGACGACGTGATGGTGATGTACTTCGGCAGCGTCGCCGAGCTCGGCGACAAGGCGACGATCTACGCACGGCCGCGCCATCCGTACACGCAGGCGCTGATGTCGGCGACGCCGGCGATCTTCGAGGAAGACCGCCGCGTGCAGATCAAGCTGCAGGGCGAGCTGCCGTCGCCGCTCAATCCGCCGTCGGGCTGCTCGTTTCACCAGCGCTGCCCGTACGCGGTCGAGCGGTGCCGCGTCGAGGAGCCGCAATTGCGTGAAGTGGACGGCCGGCGCGTGGCCTGCCATCGCGCCGAGGAGGTCGGGGAGGAGAATGCCTGAAGCGTTGGCGGCGCGCGTGTCCGGCGTGCGCCGTGCGGGGGCAGGCGGCGCGCGCGCAATGCGCGCATACCGCTACGCGCGGCGCTGGAGCGTGCGCACCGTCACGGGCGCGGCGCTGGCCGGCGCGTGCGTGGCGGCCAGCGTCGTGGTGCCCGTCGAGCCGGCGCGCGCCGAAGGGCGTGCGCCGGCGACTTCGCCGATTCATCCGTCGCAGGTTCCGCCGCCCGGCATGAGCCTGCCGGGCTTCCATGCGCCGGCCGGATCGGACGGCACGGTGTCGCGCGGCACCGTGCGCGTGCAGCCGGCGCGCATGCCGTTCTACGTCGCGACCAAGGGCAAGGTCACGCTCTACGTGCTCGGCACGCTGCACACGGGCGATCCGTCCGATTACCCGAGCGCGCAGCCGTTCCGGCCGCGCATCCTCGCGGCGCTCGCCGCGTCGCCGACGCTCGCGCTCGAACTGTCGCCCGACGACCTGCTCGAATCGCAGGACGACGTGTCGAAATACGGCGTGTGTCGCTACCCGTGCCTGCAGCGCCTGCTGCCCGAGCCGCTGTGGCAGCGGCTCGCGGCGCGCCTGCGCGGCAATCCGGCCGCGCTCGCCGAGATCCGCAAGATGCGGCCGTGGCTCGCGGCGCTCGTCGTCGAGACCTACGATTCGCTGTCGGCGGGCCTGCAGACCGAATACGGCACCGAGGCGCAACTGCAGAACGTGTTCCTGAAGAAGAAGGGCGGCCGCGTGATCGGACTCGAGACGCTCGCCGAACAGATGCGCGCGTTCACCGGGCTGACGCTCGCCGAGCAGCGCGAGATGCTCGCGCAGGACATGGTGCAGACGCCCGCGCAGAACGCCGACGACATCAAGGCGCTGCACCGGCTGTGGCGAATTGGCGACGCCGATGCGATCTCCGCATGGGCCGTCGCGAAGAGCGAGCGGCTCGCGCATTCGAAGGCGTTGTCGGCGTCGCTCGACAACAAGATCGTGTACGAACGCAACCGGCGCTTCGTTGCACGGATGACGGCAATCGCCGCGCCGAACCGGCCGCTGTTCGTCGCGATCGGCGCGCTGCATCTGGGTGGCCCGCGGGGCGTGCTCGAATTGTTGCGCCAGCAAGGATACCGGGTCGACGCGAACTGATCGGGCCCGCCTGCCCGCATCGATCTTCCCCTGTTTGATCGACGTCGCACGCACGGCGCGCAGCGCCTGCGCGGTGGCGTCGCTCGATAAGGAAAACCCTTGAATCGTCGGAAAATAGCGTTTAAAACGATTGACATCCCGTTCGGCCGATATCTATTCTTCACCCCACAAGTTGAAAAAATGAAAAGAATAGATAAGTTCTACGGGGTAGCAGAAATAAAGCGCGGGGTGAGCGTCGCCGGCACATGAAGCATGTGCCGGCCGCGGAGAGTCTGCATGCACGGCGGGGCCAATCGTCGTCGAAAACACATGCATGCAGGCCGACTTGCACATAAGCGACGTTCCGCCGTCTGACCGGGGAAGGCAGTGATCGGGCGGCGGCGGACGTTTTTTAATCCGGAATATTTTTCCGGTCACCGTCGAAAGACGGTTTCGGGGGGCGAATCGACAGACGGCGAAGCCGCAGCGATTGCGCCAACGGAAAAGCGCCACGAGGGCGCTTTTTTCTTTGGTGCGACGAAAACGCGCGACACGCGGGCCATGCGCCGGATGCTTCGTTACGCGCCTTCGTCGGCCTGCAGCGCGCCGGGCGCCACGACGTCGACGCCGGCCGCCTCGAGCGCCGCGCGAATCCTTTTCGCGAACGCCAGCGCATGCGGCCCGTCGCCATGCAGGCAGACGGTCTGCGCATTGAGCGGCACCCATTCGCCGCTCAATGCGCGCACCTGCCGGTTGCGCACCATGTCGAGCGTGCGCGCGAGCACCGCATCTTCATCGTCGATCAACGCGCCGGGCAGGCTGCGCGGCACCAGCGAGCCGTCCGCGCGATAGCCGCGATCGGCGAACACTTCCTCCACCGCCGCGAGCCCTGCATGTCGCGCGGCCGCGATGAACACGCTGTTCGCGAGCCCGAACACCGCGAGCGACGGATCGAAGTCGTGGATCGCAGATACCACCGCGTCGGCGATCATCGGATCGCGTGCGGCCTGGTTGTACAGCGCGCCGTGCGGTTTCACGTGCGCGATGCGCCCGCCCTCTGCCTGCGCGATCGCAGACAGCGCGCCGAGCTGGTACAGCACGCCCGCGTAGATGTCGCCGGCCGGCAACTGCATTTCCTTGCGGCCGAAATTCTCCGGATCGTGAAAGCTCGGATGCGCGCCGATCGACACGCCTTTCTGCACGGCCCAGCGCACGCAGTCGCGCATCGCATTCGCGCCGCCCGCATGCCATCCGCATGCGATGTTCGCCGACGTGACGAGGTCGAGCAGCGCCTCGTCCGATCCGCATCCTTCGCCGAGATCGGCATTCAGATCGATTTCCATAACGTTCCTCGTCCACTGATTGCGTGGCGCGTCCTCCGTGCCGCTTCCGTCATTGTCACGCCGCGCGCGTTTGGGCGGCGCGGCGCGCTTCCTCGCGCATCTCGATCGCGACGTCGATCTGCCGCAAGTACGCCCGTTCCGCGACGAGGGCGGCGCGTGCGGCGTCGAGCGTCGTGCGCACGAAGCGGATCGGCAGGTTGAGCCGCGCCTGCGCGAGCTTCCACAGGTCGGCGCGGATCACCGTGCCGATCTTCGGGTAGCCGCCGGTGGTCTGGGCGTCGTGCATCAGCACGATCGGCTGGCCGTTCGGCGGCACCTGGATCGTGCCGGGCAGCACCGCGTGCGACAGCAGCTCGACCGGGCGCTCGCGCACGAGCTCGGCGCCGGCGAGCCGATAGCCCATCCGGTTGCTGTTCGCGGTGACGAGCCATTCCTCGTCCCAGAACGCCTGCTGCGAATCGGCCGCGAACGACGCGTAGTCGGGGCCCGGCAGCACGCGCACGGGCATCGCCCACGGCGCGTGCGCGGGGCGGTGACGGCGCGGCGGCTCGTCGACGCGCACGAACGCGCACCACGCCGGCGCCTTCACGCCGAATTCGGGCGCATCGGCCGCGAGGCAACCCGCGCCGGCCGGCGGCACGCCGACCGGGAGCCGGTCGCCGTCGCGCAGCGCGCGGCCGCCGAGGCCGCCGAAGCGCGACGCGAGATCGGTGCTGCGCGAGCCGAGCATCGGCAGCACGTCGATGCCGCCCGCGATGCACAGGTAGCCGCGCATGCCGCGTTTCGCGGCCGGCAGCACGAGCGTCTGCCCGGCGCGGACCGGCAGGCTCCACCATGAGTACACGGGCTTGCCGTCGAGCGTCGCGCCGAATTCGGTGCCGGCGATCGCGATGCGCGTCGCGCGCGTGAAGCGGAACGTGGCGGGGCCGATCGTGATTTCGACGGCCGCCGCGTCGGGGCGGTTGCCGACGAGCCGGTTGCCGACCTCGAGCGCGAGGCCGTCGAGCGCGCCGCCTTGCGCGACGCCGAGATGGCGCGTGCCGCGGCGCCCGAGATCCTGCACGGTCGACAGCGGGCCGGCCCGCACGACCTCGATGGTGCCCGGTGCGTGGCTCTGGGTCATCGTGGGTCGACTCCCGCAACGGTGAAGCGTACGCGGTCGCCGGGCAGCAGCAGCGTCGGCTGCGGCCGCGCCGGATCGAACAGCGACTGCGACGTGCGGCCGATCAGTTGCCAGCCGCCGGGCGACGTGGCCGGGTAGATGCCGGTTTGCGCGCCGCCGATGCCGACCGAGCCGGCCGGCACCTCCAGGCGCGGCGCCGCGCGGCGCGGCGTGTGCAGCGACGCGTCGAGGCCGCCGAGATACGCGAAGCCCGGCTGGAATCCGACGAAGAACACGACGTAGGTGCCGGCCGCGTGGCGCGCGACGACCTCGTCGGCCGACAGGCCCGTGTGGGCGGCGACGGCGGCCAGGTCGGGGCCGGCGGCCCCGCCGTACTCGACCGGGATCTCGACCTCTTGGCCGTCCGCGTGCTCGACGTCGGCCGTCTCCCACGCGTCGCGCAGCGCGGGCGTGAGCGAGTCGGCCGTCGCGGCGAGCGCGTCGAACACGATGGTCAGGTTGTTCATGCCCGGGACGACGTCGATCACGTCGGGCCACGCGCGCGCGGCCTCGGCCACGGCCCAGACGCGGCGCTGGCAATCGAGCGTGGCGGGCGGCGGCACCTCGCAGACGAGGGCGGCATCGCCGAGCGGATAAATGCGGGGTTGCGTCATCGGACTGGCACGGTTCGGACGGCAATGTTAGCGCACATTGTCGACAAAATATCGACAACTTATCAATAAGCGTTTTTGCCTAGCCCGAAGGCCGGGGCTTCTGGCGTACACTCGGGCACATCCTGTCATCCGGCTTGCGCCGCCTTTCCATGAAGCGTCCTGCGACCAAGATCGTGTCATCCGAACACCTCGTTTCCGATTCGAGCGCGGAGCTGTCGGAGCTCGAATACGGGCTCATCATGGCCGGCAACGCGTTCAACCGCTGGATGGTGCGCTGCATGTCGGCGGCGGGGGCGAAGGACATGACGGCGGTCGAGGTCTCGCTGCTGCATCACGTCAGCCATCGCGAACGCAAGAAGAAGCTCGCCGACATCTGCTTCGTGCTCAATATCGAGGATACGCACGTCGCGACCTATGCGCTGAAAAAACTGATCGCCCGCGGCTACGTGAAGAGCGAGAAAAGCGGCAAGGAAGTGTTCTTCTTCGCGACCGACGCGGGCCGCGACCTGTGCCTGAAGTACCGCGAGGTTCGCGAGCACTGCCTGATCGAGACGCTGAAGGACAGCGGCCTCACCAACGAGCAGATCGGCGACGCGGCGCAGTTGCTGCGCCACGCATCGGGCCTCTACGACACGGCCGCGCGCGCGGCGGCATCGCTGTAAGCGCTGGCGGAAACGCTCGGGCGCGACGACGCGCCCTCGGGCCGGCGGCGACGATCGCGGCGCCGTGCGCGGCATTATCCGGCGGCCGGGTAAAGCGCCCCGTCGGTGACGATCCAGCGCAGCGCGAGATCGTGCGCTTCGGCCGGCAGCGCATCGACGCGGCACGCTTCGTACGCGATGCCGACCGTCACGGGCAGCGTGTCGCCCGGCCATGCGGCGAGCGTGCGGTCGTAGTAGCCGCCGCCGTAGCCGAGCCGGTAGCGCTGCGGATCGAATCCCACGCAGGGAATCAGCAAAAGATCGGGCACGACGACGATTCCCGACGCCGGTTCGGGAATCCGGTGATGGCCTTCGCGCATCGGCGTGTGCGTGTCCCACGCGTGGAACGCGAGCGGCGTGTGACGCTCGCCGATCACCGGCAACGCGGCGCACCGGCCGGCACCCGCCGCGCACCATGCGAGCACCGCGTCGCGCGCATCGAATTCGCCCGGCAGCGGCCAGTAGAACCCGACCGTGCGCGGCGCCAGACGGTCGAGCAGCGTGCGCAGCCGCGCGTCGAGCGCGGCGTTCGCGGCGGGCTGCGACGCGGCGTCGCGACGGGCGCCGGACAGCGTTTTGCGCAGCGCAACCTTCGGGTTCGGCACAGGGTTGCGTGCTATGCTTTCGCTCACTTCGTGCTCCATTCATAACGATGTCGAACAGCCTTTTTCGAGTATATCGCGCGGTCGCGCTGATGCTTTCGGCCGGCGCGCTCGTCGCGGGCACGGCCGCGTGCGCCGCACCGAACGACGACACGCTCCCCGGGGATGACCAGATCTTCGTGCAGCTTCGCGAAGCCGCACGCCGCAACGACGCCGCGAAGGCCGCGCAGCTCGCGTCGATGATCCCGAACTATCCGGTTCCGTCCTACGTCGAGTATTTCCAGATCAAGCCGCAGCTGTTCGATTCGACGGGCCGCGCGCGCGTCGATGCGCCGGATGCGCCCGTGCAGTCGTTCCTGCAGCGCTACGATGGCCAGGCGATCGCCGATCGCCTGCGCAACGACTACCTGCTCGTGCTCGGCGCGCGCCACGACTGGCGCAATTTCGACGACCAGTACAAGCGCTTCGTGCTCGACGACGACACGCAGGTCAAGTGCTATGCGCTCGAATCGCGCGCGGCGCGCAACGAGAACGTCGCCGACGCGGCGCGCGCGCTGCTCGTCGAGCCGAAGAACTACGGCGACGCGTGCGTCGACCTGATCACCGCGCTCGCCGTCAACCAGCAGTTCACGAGCGACGACGTGTGGCAGCAGGCGCGCCTCGCGTACGAGCAGAACTACACGACGCTCGGCGGCAAGATCGTCGATGCGCTCGGCCCGCGCCCGGCCGGTTTCGACCAGGCGACGAGCGCGCCGCCGCTGTATCTCGCGCGCGGCGTCGGCCCCGATGCCGCGTCGCATCAGCTCGCGCTGATCGCGCTCGGCCGCATGGCGCGCAACGATCCGGACGCCGCCGCCGGGATGCTGACGACGGTCGCGCCTTTGCTGACCAAGCAGGAACAGGCGATCGCGTGGGGCGCGATCGGCTACCAGGGCGCGATCAAGCGCTCGCCGATGGCGTCGGTCTGGTATGCGAAATCGGCGAGCGCGCCGCTGTCGAACCCGGGCTACGAATGGCGCACGCGCGCCGCGCTGCTCGCCGGCAACTGGCCGATGGTGCGCTGGTCGATCGAGCAGATGCCGCCGTCGCTGCGCAACGATCCGGCGTGGATCTACTGGCATGCGCGCGCGCTCAAGCAGAGCGGCGACACGCTGCAGGCGAACCAGGAATTCGAGCAGGTCGCCGGCCAGTTCAACTTCTACGGGCAGTTGGCCGGCGAAGAGCTCGGCCAGCGCACGACGATCCCGCCGCGCACGAAGGTGAGCGACGCCGAGATCGATGCGATGGGCAAGATCCCGGGCTTCGCGCTCGCGCAGCGTTTCTACGCACTGAACCTGCGCCTCGAAGGCAATCGCGAATGGAACTGGCCGCTGCGCGGGATGACCGATCGCCAGCTGCTCGCGGCCGCCGAATACGGCAAGCGCGTCGAGCTGCTCGACCGCACGGTCAACACGGCCGACCGCACGAAGGCCGAGCACGACTTCACGCTGCGCTATCCGTCGCCGTACCGCACGACCGTCGAGCGCTACGCGCAGTCGACGGGCCTCGACGTCGAGTGGGCGTACGGGCTGATCCGCCAGGAATCGCGCTTCATCATCAGTGCGCGTTCGTCGGTGGGCGCGGGCGGCCTGATGCAGCTGATGCCGGCGACGGCGCAGATGGTCGCGAAGAAGCTCGGCATGGGCACGATCTCGCGTGCGCAGATGCACGACATCGACACCAACATCCAGCTCGGCACCTGGTATCTGGCGGACATCTACAACAACTTCGACAGCTCGCCGGTGCTCGCCACCGCCGGCTACAACGCGGGCCCCGGCCGGCCGCGCCAGTGGCGCCAGGTGTTGACGCAGCCGGTCGAAGGCGCGATCTTCGCGGAGACGATTCCGTTCAACGAGACGCGCGACTACGTGAAGAACGTGCTGTCGAACACCGTCTATTACGCGGCGCTCTTCGAGGGCAAACCGCAGTCGTTGAAGAAACGTCTAGGCATGATCTCGCCCTGATATACGAACTGCCGCGCGAGACGCGGCAGTGTTTAAGGGGCTGTTCACGCTAATAACGGGCTTGCGAACGAGGCTGGCCGGCTGCAGTGCAAGAAGCAAGGAGCGCCGTTTGGCCGAGCCAAACAAGCGACGCGCGACGCCGCAATGCGGCCGGCCAGCCTCGTTCCCCTGACCGGAAAAAATCATGAATGGGGCTGGCCGTCAGAAGGGCCGATCGCTGCGTCATGCTCCTTGCGAATACGTCGAGTATTCGCTGCGTCGCAATCCTTGCGCTCGGCCCTTCTGGTGGCCAGCGCAAGCCCGTTATTAGCGTGAACCGCCCCTTAGAGGTCCCGAACATGGATCGCCAGACCGTCGCGCTGCTGGGTGGCACCGGCTTCATCGGCAGCCGGCTCGTCAATGCGCTGATCGACGCCGGCAAGCACGTGCGGATCGGCACGCGGCGGCGCGACCACGCGCGCCACCTGCAGATGCTGCCGGTCGACATTGTCGAACTCGACGCGCTCGATACGCGCACGCTCGCGCGCTTCGTCGCCGGCGCGCACGCGGCGATCAACCTGATCGGCGTGCTGCACGGCGGCCGCGGCACGCCGTACGGGCCGGGCTTCGAGCGTGCGCACGTCGCGCTGCCGGCCGCGCTGGCCGCGGCATGCGTCGAGGTCGGCGTGCGGCGCGTGCTGCACATGAGCGCGCTCGGCGCCGATTCGCACGGCGCGAGCATGTACCAGCGCTCGAAGGGCGACGGCGAAGCCGCGTTGCATGCGGTCGCGGCCACCGATTCGCTCGCGCTGACGATCTTCCGTCCGTCGGTCGTGTTCGGCCCGGGCGACGCATTCCTCAACACGTTCGCGAAGCTGCAGCGCATGGCGCCCGTGCTGCCGCTCGCGATGCCCGACGCGCGCTTCCAGCCGGTGTTCGTCGGCGACGTCGTACGCGCGTTCGTCAACACGCTCGATCTCGCGGCCGCGCGCGGCAAGACTTACGAACTCGGTGGCCCGACCGTCTACACGCTCGAGCAACTGGTGCGCTATTGCGGCACACTGGTCGGCCGCCAGGCACGCATCGTGCGGCTGCCCGACGCGCTTGCGCGGCTGCAGGCGAGCGTGTTCGAATGCCTGCCCGGCGAGCCGGTGCTCACGCGCGACAATCTCGCGACGATGTCGGTGCCCAATGTGCTGTCGGGGCCGCTCGCGCCGGAACTCGGGATCTCGCCCGCGAGTCTGGAAAGCATTGCGCCCGCGTATCTCGGCGAAGCGACCGGGCGCTCGCGGTTCGACTGGTTCCGCTCGCGTCGCTAGCATCCGCACGGGGCGTCGCGGGTCGACCCTTTTCTTTTTTTACGTTTTTCGGAACCCCATCATGAAGCTCGTCATCGGAGACAAGAACTACTCGTCGTGGTCGATGCGGCCGTGGCTGCTGCTCGCGCATTTCGGCATCCCGTTCGACGAGATCGTGGTCGAACTGCGCCGCGACGACTCGGCCGCGCGCATCCGCGAATACTCGCCGACCGGCAAGGTGCCGTGTCTGGTCGACGATCACGGCATGGCGATCTGGGATTCGCTCGCGATCGCCGAGACGCTCGCCGAGCGCTATCCGCAATTCCCGATGTGGCCGGCCGACCCGCTCGCGCGTGCGCATGCACGCTGCGTATCCGCCGAGATGCATTCGGGTTTCGCGGCGCTGCGCACGCAGATGGGTATGAACATCCGCGCGTCGATGCCGGGGCGCGGCGCGACGCCCGAGGCGCTCGCCGACGTCGCGCGCATCGACGCGCTGTGGAGCGAATGCATCGAGGCATCGGGCGGCCCGTTCCTGTTCGGCGAATTCGGGATCGCCGATGCGATGTATGCGCCCGTCGTGATGCGCTTCAACACGTATGCGCCGGCGCTGTCGCCGGAAGCGGCCGGCTATGCGGCGCGCGTGACGGCGCTGCCGGCGGTGCAGCGCTGGATCGACGCCGCGCGCCGCGAAACCAACGTGATCGCCGACTACGAACCTCAGCCATGAACATCTACGCAGTAGGCGGAGCGATCCGCGACGAATTGCTCGGCGTGCCGGTGCAGGACCGCGACTACGTGGTGGTCGGCGCGACGCCCGAGCAGATGACCGCGCAGGGCTTCCGGCCGGTCGGCAAGGATTTCCCGGTGTTCCTGCATCCGCAGACGCAGGAGGAATACGCGCTGGCGCGTACCGAGCGCAAGACGGCGGCCGGCTATCACGGCTTCCAGTTCCATTACGCGCCGGACGTGACGCTCGACGAGGATCTCGCGCGGCGCGATCTGACGATCAACGCGATGGCGCGCGAAGTGAGCCCGGAGGGCGCGCTGGTCGGCCCGGTGATCGATCCGTTCGACGGGCAGGCCGACCTGCGCGCGCGCGTGTTCCGGCACGTGAGCGACGCGTTCGTCGAGGATCCGGTGCGGATCCTGCGCATTGCGCGCTTCGCCGCGCGGTTCGCGGATTTCACGGTCGCAAACGAAACGCTCGCGCTGATGCGGCGGATGGTCGACGCGGGCGAGGTCGATGCGCTCGTGCCCGAGCGCGTGTGGCAGGAAATCGCGCGCGGGCTGATGGAGGCGAAGCCGTCGCGGATGTTCGCGGTGCTGCGCGACTGCGGCGCGCTCGCGCGCATCCTGCCCGAGGTGAACGCGCTGTGGGGCGTGCCGCAGCGCGCCGATTACCACCCGGAAGTCGATACCGGTGTGCACGTGATGATGGTCGTCGACTACGCGGCGAAGCAGGGCTATTCGCTGGCGGTGCGGTTCGCGGCGCTCACGCACGACCTCGGCAAGGGGACGACGCCCGCGGACGTGCTGCCGCGCCACGTCGGCCACGAAAGCCGCAGCGTCGAGCTGCTCAAGCCGTTGTGCGAGCGGCTGCGTGTGCCGAACGAATGCCGCGATCTCGCGCTGGTGGTCGCGCGCGAGCACGGCAACCTGCATCGCGTGATGGAGATGGGCGCGGCCGCGCTGGTGCGGCTCTTCGAGCGCAGCGACGCGCTGCGCAAGCCGGCGCGCTTCGCCGAGCTGCTGCAGGCCTGCGAAGCGGATGCGCGCGGCCGGCTCGGGCTCGATGCGCAGCCGTATCCGCAGGCCGAGCGGCTGCGCGTCGCGCTCGCGGCGGCGCGTAGCGTCGACGCCGGCGCGATCGCGCGCGGCATCGGCGCCGACACGGAGAAGATCAAGGAAGCCGTGCATCGCGCGCGGATCCAGGCCGTCGCGCAGGCGCTCGCGATCGGCGACGAGTAGAGAGGAACAGCGCGCACGGCGTGCGCGCCCGCCAGCGGTTACGGTTTCTTCGTGCGCTTCGACGTGGCGGCCGCCGGGCGCTTGCCGGCGGCGGCGCGCGGCTTCGCCGCCCCCTTCCTTTCGGCCGCGCCAACCGTGAACGGCCGCGTCGCGGCGGCGTCGCGCTCATCCCGTTCGGACGCCGGCGCACGGCGGCGCCCGCGCGGCTCGCCGGGCTTCGACTGCCTGATTTCCGCCGTCGCGGACACGGATTCCGCCGAACTGTCGTCGAACAGCGGCAGCGTGCTGACGGTGATCAGCTCGGCCGGCCCGTCGCCGACATTGGCTACGCGATGCCGCTTGCGCGCGTCGAAGTGCAGCGAGTCGCCGGGCGCCAGCGGGTAATTTTTCTTGCCGACCGTGTAGCAGATGCGGCCGGCCAGCACGTACACGAATTCGTCGCCGCCGTGCGCGACCCATTCCGACCGGTAGCCTTCCATCATCTGCACCTTCAGTGCGTTGATCTGGCTGCCGTCGAACGTGGTGGAGAGCCGCTCGTACCACTGCGACGCGGCGTCGAGCGCATAGGGCTTGCGACTGCCCTCGTGCGAATCGGGCTGCGTCTGGCGCGGCTGCGCGATCAGCGTGCCGAGCGGCACGCCGAGCGCCTTCGCGACGTTGACGAGCGACGACAGCGAGATGCCCGTCAGATGGCGCTCGACTTGCGACAGGAACCCGACCGACAGTTTCGCCTCGGTCGCGACTTCCAGCAACGTCTTCTTCGCTTCCCGGCGCAGGCGGCGAATGCGCTGGCCGATACGCATGAGGTCTGAATCCATGAATCTCTTTCGTGGCAACGAGTCGGGGCGCAGGCGCAGCGGCGGGGCGGTCGCCGGGGCGGAGGCCGGCGCATTGTACCGCGCGGTGTCGCCGGGCGAATCGGCGTTGTGCCGGGATCCGCAGGCTACGCGCCGATTTTAGTCCTACGAAAATTTTGGCTTGACCTCGATTTCGGCCTGCTCTAGATTCTGTCGCGCATCAAACAAAGTTAAGTGAGACGAAAATTTCCCGAGGGCGGCCGCTGGAACCGCGGCGCGGCCCGGCCGCGCGTCGCGCCATGCGCGGGCCGCGGCGACGTGTGCGGGCGGGCAGGCGCGATGCCGCTCCGCGCCGCCGGCCGCCGACAACAATGAATAACGGGCATCCGATGATCGATCGACTGAAATACAGCTTTTCCGGCCTTCCCCCGTACGACGCGTCCGTCGCCGAGACCCAGGCCGGCCTGTCGCGTCTGCTCGATGCCGCGCGACTCGACGCGGTGCTGATCACGTCGCAGGACGAATACGTGACCGAGTACCTGCCGCGCAGCAACAACCCGCGCTACGCGGTGTCCGGCTTCGACGGCTCGGCCGGCTGCGGGATCTTCCTGAGCGCGGCGACCGCGCAGGCGCTCGGCGTGCCGCCGTTCGTGCTGTTCGTCGACGGCCGCTATCACTTCCAGGCCGACGAGCAGTGCGATCCGGCGCGCGTGCGGGTGGAGAAGCTCGGCATCGACGTGACGATCTGGCAGGCGATGGCCGACTGGCTGGTCGTGCACGCGAGCCGGCTCGCGCGGGTCGGCTACGACGCGCGACGGATCAGCGTCGCGCAGCGCAACCGGCTGTTCGATGAGACGCAGGCCGCGTCGCTCGACTGGGCGAGCCTCGCCGATCGCGAGATCGATCGCGCGATCGCGCTGCCGGGCTGGAACGTCGAGCGGCCGATCTTCGAGATCCCGGCAACGGTGACCGGCCTGAGCGTCGCGCAAAACCTCGACGCGCTGAACCGCCGGCTCGCCGCGCATACCGGCGCGGCCGACGGCAGGACGGCGTTCTTCACCTGCGCATCGGACGATCTCGCGTATCTGCTGAACAGCCGCGGCTATCACATCCCGAATGCGTCGTCGCACCTCGGCTTCCTGTTCGCGATCGGCGACCAGGTGGCGCTGTTTTTGCCGGAAGGCTGCGACCGCTGCGAGGTCGCGCTCGCTTCGTATCCGGCGCTGCACGTGATCCGGCGCGACGTCGCGGCGCTCGAGCGCTTCCTCGCGCAGTTCGCGGTCGAGCACGTGTGCTATGGCTTCGAATCGGTGAACTGCGCGCTCGTCGACGCGGTGAAGCGGGTGTGGCCGCACGCGCGGCACGCCGATTTCAACCCGGTCGAGGCGATGCGCGCGAGCAAGACGCCGGCGGTGCTCGAGCGCTTTCGCGACGCGTTCGCGCGCAGCTCCGCGGCGATCGCCGAAACGATGCGCTGGGCGAAGGCCGGCGAGCCGGGCGTGCGTCACACCGAGTACGATCTCGCACGCACGATCAACGACGCGTACGGCGCACGCTCGGCGGTCGCGCTGTCGTTTCCGTCGATCGCGGCGAATGGCGCGAACAGCGCCTTCGCGCATTACACGGCGGCGAGCGCCGACGTCGAGCTGACCGAAGGCGAACTCGTGCTGCTCGACAGCGGCGCGTATTACGAAGCCGGCTTCGCGACGGACTGCACGCGCGTGGTGCTGCGCCGCACGCGGCCGGACACGGTCGCGCAGCCGTGGCAGCGCGAGATTTACACGGTCGCGCTGAAGGCCTGCATCAAGGGGCTCGTCGCGCGCTTTCCGGCCGCCGCGACGGGCGGCGACGTCGATGCGCTGGTGCGGCAGGTGTGTCGCGATCATGGCTACGATTTCGGCCACGGCACCGGGCACGGCGTCGGGATTCACGTACACGAGGGCGGCGTGCGATTCGCGCCGGGCGCCCGGTACGGGCTGGTGCCGAATGCGGTGATTTCGGTCGAGCCGGGCATCTACCTGCCGGGCAAGGGCGGCGTGCGGATCGAGAACATCGTGATCGTGCGGCCGGACGACGCGCAGCCGGGCACCGTGACGTTCGAGAACATCGTGACGGTCGGCTACGACTGGGATCTGATCGATCTCGACCTGCTGGACGACGCCGAGCGTGCGTATCTGCGCGACTACGAGCGGCTGTGCGTGGAGCGCGGCACGCAGGTCACCGCGTGTCCGCTGCTGTAACGACGGGCAAGGCAGGGGCGCGGCCGCCGGGCGGCCGCGCGGCGCGACGTCAGCGCGTCAGCGCCGAGACGCGTCCGTCGGGGCCGTACACGCCGGCCGGCGCGGGCGCCGAGCGCAGCACCGCGAGCGCGCGCTCGTTGTAGTCCATCCGGATCCGGATCAGCATCCCGTTGTTCGCATTGGCCTGGCGCGCGCGTTCGGCGGCCTGTTGCAGCAGTTGCCAGCGGCTCGCGAGGCGCGCATCGCGTTCGGCCGCCTGGTCCATGCCTTTCTTGCCGGCCGGAAAGCCGAGCGCGGAAAGTTGCGTGTCGCGCGTGCGTTCGAGCTGCGCGAGCCGGTCGATCAGCGCGCTTTTCTTCTCGACGATCCCGGGCAGCATCTCGAGCGGCTCGGCCGTCGTCAGCGCCTTTTCCTCGTAGACGAGCAGGGACGCGAACGCTTCGACCGTCGCGTGTTCGTCGTTGACCGTGGCCAGCAGCTCTTCTCTCATCGCGTCATGCTCGTCACGCCGGTGCGTGCAGTGCTGCGCGCGCCGGCAAACCGGGTGAACCGGCCACGAGGCCGGGATTAGCTGCCCTGCGGGCGCTGCTGCTGCAGCAGTTCGCGGGCGGTGTTCAGTACGCCGTCGGCAATCTTGTTCGCGTCGATCGTCAGCGTGCCGTCGTTCAGCGCGTCCTTGATCGACTGGACCAGGCCCGTGTCGATATCGGCGTCGCCCGACGCGGATATCGAACGCAGCTGGCCCGACAGACCCGACAGGTTCACGGTCGTGTCGCCGCCGGTCGATCCTGCGTCGGCTGCCTGCCCGGACGACTGGGCCGTGCCGGACTGCGCACGGGCCGCGCCGGTGCCGGTCGGCGCGAGGGGGCTCGGTTTCGGAGTGGAATCGATCTTCACGATGGGTTTCCTGTACGGTTTGACCCAGATAACGGCCGGGTCGGCCCGAACTTTAGCATCGCGAGCCCGAAATGCTCCGAATAAACAATTCTTTACATTCTTGCGGCCGATCCGTCCCTACAGCGGGATTTCGACGGTGCCGGCGTCCTTGACGATCGCCGTGACGATCTGCCCGGCCGCCATCCGCACCCGCACCGACTGGCCCGGCGCCGCATTCGCGAGCGCGCTGCCCTCGGCCGAAATCGTGAAGCCGGGGCCGGCCGCGACGACCCGCACCGTCTGGCCGGCCGACACCGATGCCGCGCTCTTCAGCATGTCCTGCCGCAGCGGCAGTCCGGCCGAGATGCGTGCGAGCGCGGTCGCGCCGATCGCCTGCGCCGGATCGGTGATCACCGCGAGCGGCAGCACCGTCAGGTCGCCGTCGCGCGCGACCAGGTCGGCCGCGGACAGCGGCTCGCCGGGCGCGATCTGGCGCGCGGCGACGTAATAGGTGGCCTGCACGGCGACCTTCGCCTGCAGGTAGACGGTCCACGGCCGCTCGCCGGCGCAGCGCACGCCGACCGTCGTGCGGCCCCACAGGCGCGCGCCGGTCGGCAGGAACGGTTCGAGCGTCGTGCACGCGGCGAGCCCGCGCGGAAAGGCGGTCGTGACGGTCGCGGTGGTCTTGCCGGGCAGGCCGGCGATCTGCTGCTGCAGGAACGCGAGCGCCGCGCGCCGGATCGTTTCGGGGTCTTGCCGGCCGGGCGGCGTCGGCTGTGCCGCGGGCTCGGCCGCCGCCGGCGCACGCGGTGCCGGCGCGGATGAAGCGGCGCGCGCCGCGGCGATACGGGCGGCAAGCGCCTGCCGGGGATTCGACGCGGCTTCGGCGGCACCGGTGCCGGCAACGACGGTCGCGACGCCGCCGGGATCGACAGCGCGCGGCGCGCCGTAAGCGGCGTTTGCGGCATTCGCGCGGGCTGCTGCGTAGACGGGGCGTGGTGCTGGCACCGGTACCGGTGCAGGTGCCGGAACGCTCGTCACCCCCATCGATCCGGCCGGCTGCGCCGTGTAGCCGTTGGCGGCCATGCCGACGGCGCCGGGCATGCCCGAAGCGCCGCCAGCGGCTGCACCGGCCATGCCGACCATGCCGACCATGCCGACCATGCCGCCGGCACCGCCCGCCGCACCACCCATGGCCGCATCCGCGCCCGTACCCGCTTTCCCGCCGAACTGCCCGCCGCTCGCCGCATTCGCATGCGCGAGCGCGGTCTCTGCCGTCTCGCCGCGGCCGGGAATCACGATCATCCCGTCGTCCGCGTGCGCGGCCGGCACCGCGGCCCACAGCGCCGCGGCGAGCGCGAGCGCACGGCGCAGGCGTGTGCCGCGTCCGGCGTATTCGCGAAATGCGCTGCGTGCCATCGCCGTGTCCTCGAAGCCGTTGATCCGCTTCGCATTCTAGGGAGCGGGGGCGGCGCGCAAACGATGAATAGAGGGGGGCTTTGCCGCGTTATTCGTCCGATTGCCGGTTGCGTCCCGCGCCTACCATCGCTGTCATGGAAAAAAGCCTCTCGTGTCGCCATCCGGCGCGAGGGGCGTGCAGCGCTTCATACGGAGAGACGCACACATGCTGGACAAACTCGATGCGGAATTCGCGTTCGGCCGACAGGCGCTCGACGTGCGCGCCTACCGGCAGGAACTGCTGTCGTCGAACATCGCGAACGCCGACACGCCCGGCTACCAGGCCCGCGACGTCGATTTCGCGTCGACGCTCGCGCGCTCGCTGAAGCAGGCGAGCGGCGGTCTGGCGCCGAGCAATGCCGCGCAACTGCTGATGGCGCAGCCGGCCGGCGTGACGAGCGGCATGTCGATGGTGTCGACGGCGCCGGGCCACATGGCCGGCACCGCGAAGCTGATCCCGACCGGCGGCCCGTCGGACGACTACGGCCGCGCGCAATACCGGATGCCGTTGCAGCCGTCGCTCGACGGCAACACGGTCGATCTCGACGTCGAGCGCGTGCAGTTCGCGAACAACGCGCTGCACTACGAAACCGGGATGACCGTGATGACCCAGCAGATCAAGGCGATGATCGCCGCGATCACGACGAACTCGTAAGCGCCGTTTCCGAATCCGGACCCCAGCACAAGGAGCCTCCATGCCTTCGTTGATGAATATCTTCGGCGTCGCCGGTTCGGCGCTGTCCGCGCAATCGCAGCGCCTGAACGTCACCGCGTCGAACCTCGCGAACGCCGACAGCGCGACCGGCCCCGACGGCAAGCCGTACAAGGCCAAGCAGGTCGTGTTCGCGACCGATCCGCTCGGCGGCGCGCGCACCGCGTCCGGCCAGGGCGTGGGCGGCGTGCGCGTGACCAAGGTGATGGACGACCCGTCGCCGATGAAATCGACGTACGACCCGGCGAACCCGGCCGCCGACGCGAACGGCTACGTGCAGATGCCGAACGTCGATCCGGTGCAGGAGATGGTGAACATGATCTCGGCGTCGCGCTCGTACCAGGCCAACGTCGAGACGCTGAACACCGCGAAGACGCTGATGCTCAAGACGCTGACGATCGGCTCGTAAGCCGCGCGCCGCCCGACTTTCCATACCGAGAACCGGACCGACAGTTCCGACACAAGGCCACCCAGGATGACTTCCTCCAACACGACGATCGGCGGCAACGGCACCAGCGTGTCGACGCTGCCGACCGACACGATGAACACCAACAACGTGTCGTCGACCAACGGCACGTCGGCGAGCGACCTGCAGGCGACGTTCCTGAAGCTGCTCGTCACGCAGCTGCAGAACCAGGATCCGACGAGCCCGGTGGACAGCTCGCAGATGACGTCGCAGCTCGCGCAGATCAACACGGTGAGCGGCATCGCGCAACTGAACACGTCGCTCACGTCGCTGTCGACGCAACTCGCGGCCGGCCAGCAGACGCAGGCCGCGCTGCTGATCGGCACGAACGTGCTCGCGCCGGGCAACGGCGTCACGGTGAAGAGCGGCGCGGCGTCGCCGTTCGGCGTGTCGCTCACGAGCAGCGTGTCGAACCTGACGATCACCGTGAAGAACTCGGCGGGCGCCGTCGTGAACACGATCAACGCGGGCGCGCAGTCGGCCGGCACCGTGCCGTTCAACTGGACGCCGACCGACGCGGCCGGCAACGCGCTGCCGGACGGCAACTACACGGTCAGCGCGCAGTACACCGGCACCGACGGCAAGACCTACGCGCCGACCGTGCTGGCCGCGTCGCAGGTGCAGAGCGTGATCAAGCAGGCGGACGGCACCGCGGGGCTCGTGCTGTCGAACGGCACGACGGTGGGGCTCACCCAGGTTGCGTCGATCTTCCCGAACACCCGGTCGTCCTCGTCCGGCGACACCACCACCAACTGATCGAGCTTTCTCGTAACGGAGACCGAAATGGGTTATCAACAGGGTCTGAGCGGCCTCGCCGGCGCATCGAACGCGCTCGACGTGATCGGCAACAACATCGCGAACGCGAACACGGTCGGCTTCAAGTCGAGCACCGCGCAGTTCGCCGACATGTACGCGAACTCGGTCGCGACGTCGGTCAACACGCAGATCGGCATCGGCACGACGCTGAACTCGGTGCAGCAGCAGTTCGGCCAGGGCACGATCAATACGACGAACTCGTCGCTCGACGTCGCGATCAACGGCAACGGCTTCTTCCAGATGTCGAACAACGGCGTGACGACGTACTCGCGCGACGGCACGTTCCAGCGCGACAAGAACGGCTACATCGTCAACGCGCAGGGCATGAACCTGATGGGGTACATGGCCGACAAGAACGGCGTGATCAACACCGCGCAGACCGTGCCGCTGCAGGCGCCGACCACCAACATCGCGCCCACCGCCACGACCAGGATCAACGGCCAGTTCAACCTGAACTCGCAGGATACGGTGCCGGCCAAGACGCCGTTCAGCGCGACCGACAACACGACGTACAACTACTCGACGTCGATCCAGGTGTACGACTCGCTCGGCGGTTCGCAGGCGGTCAACATGTATTTCGTGAAGTCGGCGGCCGGCACGTGGGAAGCGTACGCGGGCGTGCAGGGCGGCACGACGACCGATCTCGGCACGATCACGTTCAATTCGGCGGGGGCGATCTCGAGCACGACGACCGGCACGCCGGCCGCGCCGACCGCATCGCTCGGCCAGTTCCAGTTCACCGTGCCGAACACCGACGGCTCGGCGACGCCGCAACAGCTCACGCTCGACCTGACCGGCACGACGCAGTACGGCGGCAAGGACGGCGTGAACAACCTCGCGCAGGACGGCTACGCGAGCGGCACGCTGACGACCTACTCGATCGGCACCGACGGCAAGCTGACCGGCAACTACTCGAACGGCCAGACCGCCGTGCTCGGCCAGATCGCGCTCGCGAACTTCAACAACCCGAACGGGCTCGTGAACCTCGGCGGCAACCAGTACGCGGAATCCGCCGCGTCGGGCGTGCCGCAGATCTCGGCGCCGGGCAGCACGAACCACGGCACGCTGCAGGGCAGCGCGCTCGAGAACTCGAACGTCGACCTCACGTCGCAGCTCGTCAACCTGATCACCGCGCAGCGCAACTACCAGGCGAACGCGCAGACGATCAAGACGCAGCAGACCGTCGACCAGACGCTCATCAACCTGTAAGCGCGGATAACCGGCAGCCATGGACCGACTGATCTATACGGCGATGACGGGCGCGTCGCAGTCGCTCGACCAGCAGGCGATCGTCGCGAACAATCTCGCGAACGCGTCGACGACGGGTTTTCGCGCGCAGCTCGCGACGTATCGCGCGGTGCCGATGAATTTCGGCGACGGCAGCAACATCGACCCGGCGACGACGCGCACCTACGTGCTGTCGTCCACGCCCGGCGCCGATTACGCGCCGGGCCCGATCACGCGCACCGGCAATCCGCTCGACGTCGCCGTGCAGGGCCCCGGCTGGCTGTCGGTGCAGACGGCCGACGGCAGCGAGGCGTACACGCGTGCCGGCAACCTGCACGTCGACGAAAACGGCCAGCTCGTCAACGCGAGCAACCTGCCGGTGGTCGGCAACGGCGGCCCGATCTCGGTGCCGCCGAACGCGGAAGTGACGATCGGCAAGGACGGCACGGTGTCCGCGCTGATGCCGGGCGACCCGCCGACGGCGGTCGCGATCGTCGACCAGCTGAAGCTCGTCAATCCCGATCCGGCCACGCTCACGCGCGGCAACGACGGGCTGTTCCGCACCGCCGACGGCAATCCGGCCGACGTCGACCCGAACGTGGTCGTCACGCCGAATTCGCTCGAAGGCAGCAACGTGAATCCGGTGACCGCGATGGTCGCGATGATCGACAACGCGCGCGCGTTCCAGCTTCAGTCGAAGCTGATCCAGACGGCCGACCAGAACGAGCAGACGGCGAACCAACTGCTCAACTTCAGCTGAGCGGCCAGGCCGTAGCTACCAGGAGAAGATTCAACATGAACCGTTCGCTCTACATCGCCGCCACCGGCATGAATGCGCAGCAGGCGCAGATGGACGTGATTTCGAACAACCTCGCGAACACCAGCACGAACGGCTTCAAGGCGTCGCGCGCGGTGTTCGAGGATCTGCTGTACCAGACCATCCGCCAGCCCGGCGCGAATTCGACGCAGCAGACCGAGCTGCCGTCGGGCCTGCAGCTCGGCACCGGCGTGCAGCAGGTCGCGACCGAGCGCCTGTACACGCAGGGCGGCCTCACGCAGACCGGCAACTCGAAGGACGTCGCGATCAACGGCGCGGGCTTCTTCCAGGTGCTGATGCCGGACGGCACCAACGCGTACACGCGCGACGGCTCGTTCCAGACCAACGCGCAGGGCCAGCTCGTCACGTCGAGCGGCTACCAGGTGCTGCCGGCGATCACCGTGCCGCAGAACGCGCAGTCGCTGACGATCGGCAAGGACGGCGTCGTGTCGGTCACGCAGCCGGGCTCGAACAACGCGGTCCAGATCGGCTCGCTGCAGATCGCGACCTTCATCAACCCGGCCGGCCTCGAGGCGAAGGGCGAGAACCTGTTCGCGGAAACGACGTCGTCGGGCGCGCCGAACGTGTCGCAGCCGGGGCTGAACGGCGCGGGCGTGCTCAACCAGGGCTACGTCGAGGCGTCGAACGTGAACGTCGTGCAGGAACTCGTCAACATGATCCAGACCCAGCGTGCCTACGAGATCAACAGCAAGGCCGTGACGACGTCCGACCAGATGCTGCAGACCGTCACGCAGATGAAGAGCTAACCGGAACGTCCCGTCGTCGCCATGAAGCAGGTTCGCCTCCCCTCGTCAGCCACCGTCCGCGCCGCCTGCGCGGTCGCGGTGGCGGCGCTCGCCGGTTGCGCGCAGATCCCGCGCGATCCGATCATCCAGCAGCCGATGACGGCGCAGCCGCCGATGCCGATGTCGATGCAGGCGCCCGGCTCGATCTACAACCCCGGCTACGCTGGGCGGCCGCTGTTCGAGGATCAGCGGCCGCGCAACGTCGGCGACATCCTGACGATCATGATCGCGGAGAACATCAACGCGACCAAGTCGTCGGGCGCGAACACGAACCGGCAGGGCAACACCGACTTCAACGTGCCGACGGCCGGCTTCCTCGGCGGGCTGTTCGCGAAGGCGAACCTGTCGGCCACCGGCGCGAACAAGTTCGCGGCCACCGGCGGCGCGAGCGCGGCGAACACGTTCAACGGCACGATCACGGTGACCGTCACCAACGTGCTGCCGAACGGCAACCTCGTGGTGAGCGGCGAGAAGCAGATGCTGATCAACCAGGGCAACGAATTCGTGCGCTTCTCGGGGGTCGTCAACCCGAACACGATCTCGGGCGCGAACTCCGTCTATTCGACGCAGGTCGCCGACGCGAAGATCGAATACTCGTCGAAGGGCTACATCAACGAAGCCGAGACGATGGGCTGGCTGCAGCGGTTCTTCCTCAACATCGCGCCGTGGTGACGACGATGCAGACGACCCTGTTCGGCCGCCTGTCGGCCCGCGCGCAGACGGCCGCGCGGCTCGCCGTCGCGTTCGCGGCCGTGGCTGCCTGCATGCTCGGCGCCGCGCCCGCGCAGGCGGAACGCCTGAAGGATCTCGCGCAGATCCAGGGCGTGCGCGACAACCCGCTGATCGGCTATGGCCTCGTCGTCGGCCTCGACGGCACGGGCGACCAGACGATGCAGACGCCGTTTACGACGCAGACGCTCGCGAACATGCTCGCGAACCTCGGCATCTCGATCAACAACGGTTCGGCCAACGGCGGCCCGTCGTCGCTGAACAACATGCAGTTGAAGAACGTCGCGGCGGTGATGGTGACGGCCACGCTGCCGCCGTTCGCGCGGCCGGGCGAGGCGCTCGACGTGACCGTGTCGTCGCTCGGCAACGCGAAGAGCCTGCGCGGCGGCACGCTGCTGCTCACGCCGCTGAAGGGCGCGGACGGCCAGGTGTACGCGCTTGCGCAGGGCAACATGGCGGTCGGCGGCGCGGGGGCCAGCGCGAACGGCAGCCGCGTGCAGGTGAACCAGCTCGCGGCCGGCCGGATCGTCGGCGGCGCGATCGTCGAGCGCGCGGTGCCGAACGCGGTCGCGCAGATGAACGGCATGCTGCAACTGCAACTGAACGACATGGATTACGGCACCGCGCAGCGGATCGTGTCCGCGGTCAATTCGAGCTTCGGCCCGGGCACCGCGACGGCGCTCGACGGCCGCACGATCCAGCTCGCGGCGCCGGCCGACTCCGCGCAGCAGGTCGCGTTCATGGCGCGGCTGCAGAACCTCGACGTGAGCCCGGACAAGGCCGCCGCGAAGGTGATCCTGAACGCGCGCACCGGCTCGATCGTGATGAACCAGATGGTCACGCTGCAAAGCTGCGCGGTCGCGCACGGCAACCTGTCGGTGGTCGTCAACACGCAGCCGGTGGTGTCGCAGCCCGGGCCGTTCTCGAACGGGCAGACGGTGGTGGCGCAGCAGTCGCAGATCCAGCTCAAGCAGGACAACGGCGCGCTGAAGATGGTGACGGCCGGCGCGAATCTCGCCGACGTCGTGAAGGCGCTGAACACGCTCGGCGCGACGCCCGCGGACCTGATGTCGATCCTGCAGGCGATGAAGGCGGCCGGCGCGCTGCGCGCCGATCTGGAGATCATCTAAATGGCAGCTACGCTCCCCAACGCAAACGACCTCACGCAGCGCTTCGCGCTCGACGTGCAGGGTTTCGATGCGCTGCGCGCGCAGGCGAAGCAGTCGCCGCAGGCCGGCGCGAAGGCGGTGGCCGGCCAGTTCGACGCGATGTTCACGCAGATGATGCTCAAGAGCATGCGCGACGCGTCGCCCGACGGCGGGCTGTTCGATTCGCATACGTCGAAGATGTACACGTCGATGCTCGACCAGCAGCTCGCGCAGCAGATGTCGACGCGCGGAATCGGCGTCGCCGACGCGCTGATGAAGCAGCTGCTGCGCAATGCGGGCGCCGGCGCGGGCAGCGACACGGCGGCCGACGTCGGCGCGGGCGGCCTGGGCGCCCGCGGCCTCGGCACGGCCGGCAACGAAGGCAGTCTCGCCGCGATGAACGCGATGGCGAAGGCGTATGCGAACGCGGCGAACAACGGCGGGCTCGCCGGCGCGCGCGGCTATTCGGCCGGCAGCGCGCTGACGCCGCCGCTGAAGGGCGCGAGCGGCGTGCAGGACGCGGATGCGTTCGTCGACCGGCTCGCGGCCCCCGCGCAGGCGGCCAGTGCGACGACCGGCATCCCGGCGCGTTTCATCGTCGGGCAGGCCGCGCTCGAATCGGGCTGGGGCAAGCGCGAGATCCGCGCGGCGGACGGCTCGACCAGCTACAACGTGTTCGGCATCAAGGCGAACAAGGGCTGGACCGGCCGCACCGTGTCGGCGCTGACCACCGAGTACGTGAACGGCACGCCGCGCCGCGTGGTCGCGAAATTCCGCGCGTACGACTCGTACGAGCACGCGATGACCGATTACGCGAACCTGCTGAAGAACAATCCGCGCTACGCGGGCGTGCTGAGCGCGAGCCGCAGCGTCGAAGGCTTCGCGCACGGCATGCAGAAGGCCGGCTACGCAACCGACCCCAATTACGCGAAGAAGCTGATCTCGATCATGCAGCAGATCGGCTGACGGGCTCGCCCGCCACCGGTTCGCCCTTTCGGACCGCGCCCGGCACCCCGCCGCGCGCGGTTTCAACGTTTGCGCGAAATAAATCGCCGTTTCGATCTAAACTTTCGGTCAGCACTGCCGCTAAGTGTGAGAGACCTGCGACCGGGCCCCCGTTCTGGCCCGGTTTTATCGCGCACCGGTTGCCCCGGGCGCCCATGACAAGAAAGACCGGCTAGCCATGAATATCGAAACGTCGACGGACCCCAGCCTGGATGCAGGCCACTCCGGGCCCGACTATGCCCGCCGCAATCCGCTGGAAATCGGCGTGCAGCTGCGCAACCTCGTGAATCGCGGCGATTTCCTGACCGTCCAGTACCCGGGCGGCCAGCTCGTCACGCGCCTGCTCGAGGTCGACGTCGGCGCGCGGACGTTCACGTTCGACTGGGGCGCGCTGTCCGAGCAGAACGCCGGCATCCTCGGCGCGTCGCACTGCACGTTCGCGGCCGCGCCGGAAGGCGTGCGCGTCGAATTCGCCACGGGCACGCCGCGCGAGACGCGCTACGAGGGGCTGCCCGCGTTCGTCGCCGATTTCCCCGACGTGCTGGTCTGCATCCAGCGCCGCGAGTATTTCCGCGTCGACGCGCCGATCGTCGATCCGTTCCTGTGCCGCGGCAAGCTGCCGGACGGCGAAAGCTTCCTGTTCGAGGTGCACAACCTGTCGCTCGGCGGCGTGGGGCTGCGCACGGCCGACGAGCGTGTCGAGGCGCTCGAGGTCGGCACGCTGCTGCCGGACGTCGAGCTCGAGCTGACCGGCCACGGCAAGCTGTCGCTCGACCTGCAACTGGTGTCGCAGCGTTCGACGCAGATGCCGAACGGGTCGCGGCGCTACCAGCTCGGCTTTCGCTACATGTCGCTGCCGGGCAGCGCGGAGAACACGCTGCAGCGGCTGATCACGCAGCTCGAAATGAAGCGCCGCTCGCTCGCGCGGGCCTGACGCGCGGTTGGCGGGCGGCCCCGTACGGGCCGCTCGCACGGCGCGGCCGGCGGGCTCGCCGGCCGCCTCGACCGGCGCCGCACGCCCGTGCGTCGCGCGTGCATTTTTTCCTCAATTTTCTCGATCCGCGGCCGTTATACCGGGAGTCACGCAACCCGGCGGCCGCAGCGCGGCCGGCTCATCAGGATCGCGCATGTCCAACACACTCATGAACCTCGGCGTCAGCGGCCTGAATGCCGCGCTCTGGGGCCTCACGACGACCGGCCAGAACATCAGCAACGCCGCGACGCCGGGCTATTCGGTCGAACGCCCCGTCTATGCCGAGGCAAGCGGGCAGTACACCAGCAGCGGCTACATGCCGCAGGGCGTGAACACCGTCACCGTGCAGCGGCAGTACAGCCAGTACCTGAGCGACCAGCTGAACGGCGCGCAGACGCAGGGCGGCGCGCTGTCGACGTGGTACTCGCTCGTCACGCAGCTGAACAACTACATCGGCAGCCCGACGGCTGGCATCTCGACCGCGATCACGAGCTACTTCACCGGCATGCAGAACGTCGCGAACAGCGCGTCCGACTCGTCGGTGCGGCAGACCGCGATGAGCAATGCGCAGACGCTCGCGAACCAGATCACGGCGGCCGGCCAGCAGTACGACGCGCTGCGCCAGAGCGTGAACACGCAGCTCACGAGCACCGTCACGCAGATCAACGCGTACACCGCGCAGATCGCGCAACTGAACCAGCAGATCGCCGCGGCGAGCAGCCAGGGCCAGCCGCCGAACCAACTGATGGACCAGCGCGACCTCGCGGTGTCGAACCTGTCGAATCTCGCGGGCGTGCAGGTGGTGCGCAACAGCGACGGCTACAGCGTGTTCATGTCGGGCGGCACGCCGCTCGTCGTCGCGGACAAGAGCTACCAGCTCGCGACCGTCACGTCGCCGTCCGATCCGAGCGAGCTGACCGTCGTGTCGCAGGGCATCGCCGGCGCGAATCCGCCGGGGCCGAACCAGTTCCTGTCCGACGCGTCGCTGTCGGGCGGCACGCTCGGCGGCCTGCTCGCGTTCCGCAGCCAGACGCTCGACCCGGCCGAGGCCCAGCTCGGCGCGATCGCGACCAGCTTCGCCGCGCAGGTCAACGCGCAGAACGCGCTCGGCATCGACCTGTCGGGCAAGGTGGGCGGCAACCTGTTTTCGACCGGCGCGCCGATCACGTACGCGAACCAGGGCAATACCGGCAACGCGGCGCTGTCCGTGTCGTTCGCGAACGCCGCGCAGCCGACCACCAGCGACTACACACTCGCGTACGACGGCACGAACTACACGCTGACCGACCGCGCGAGCGGCACGGTGGTCGGCACGTCGACGTCGATGCCGGCATCGATCGGCGGCCTGAACTTATCGTTCTCGTCCGGCTCGATGAGCGCCGGCGACAAGTTCACCGTGCAGCCGACACGCGGCGCGCTGAACGGCTTCGGCCTCGCGACGTCGAACGGCTCCGCGATCGCGGCGGCCGCGCCGTACGTGCCGTCGGCCACGACGACCAACACCGGCAACGGCACGATCGGCGGGCTGTCGGTCACGAGCGCGACGGCCGCGGCCAACGCGCACAACTACACGATCACGATGGGCGGCACCGCGGCCGCGCCGACCTATACGGTCACCGACAACACGGCCGTGCCGCCGACGACCAGCGCCGCGCAGCCGTACCAGTCCGGCTCGCCGATCACGCTGACGGCGGGTGTCACGGTCACGGTATCGGGCACGCCGGCGGTGGGCGACACGTTCAAGGTCGCGCCGAACACGGGCGGCACGAACGACGGAAGCAACGCGCTCGCGCTGTCGAAGCTCGTCAACTCGAAGGCGTTCGGCAACGGCTCGACCACGTTGACGGGCGCGTACGCGAACTACGTGAACGGCATCGGCAACACGGCGAGCCAGCTGAAGTCGTCGAGCGCCGCGCAGACCGCGCTGGTCGGCCAGATCACGCAGGCGCAGCAGTCGGTGTCGGGCGTGAACCAGAACGAGGAAGCGGCCAACCTGATGCAGTACCAGCAGCTCTACCAGGCGAACGCGAAGGTGATCCAGACCGCGTCGACGCTGTTCCAGACCGTGCTCGGCCTGTTCAACTAATTTCGGAACCGAAGCGATGCGGATTTCCACTGCGCAGTTCTACCAGATGAACGTCGCTCAAATGAGCGACCAGCAGGCGCAGCTCTCGCAGCTGTACCAGCAGATCTCCAGCGGCGTGAGCCTCGCGACGCCGGCCGACAACCCGCTCGGCGCGGCGCAGGCCGTGCAGCTGTCGATGACGTCGGCGACGCTGTCGCAGTACGCGTCGAACCAGAACGCCGCGCTGTCGTCGCTGCAGAAGGAAGACCAGACGCTCATCAGCGTCAACAACCTGCTGAACAGCATTCACACGGTCGTGATCCAGGCCGGCGACGGCTCGCTGTCGGACAGCGATCGTTCCGCGCTGTCGACGCAACTGCAGGGCTATCGCGACCAGTTGCTGACGCTCGCGAACTCGACCGACGGCGCGGGCAATTACCTGTTCGCCGGCTTCAAGACGGCCACTGCGCCGTTCTCGAACGCGCCGGGCGGCGGCGTGACCTACAGCGGCGACACCGGCTCGCGCGAGGTGCAGATCGCCGACACGCGTTCGATCGCACAGGGCGACAACGGCGCGAACGTGTTCCTGTCGGTGCCGATGCTCGGCAGCCAGCCGGTGCCGCTTGCCGGCGCGGGCAACACGGGCACGGGCACGATCGGCGGCGTGACGATCACGAGCCCGTCGGCCGCGACCAACGCGCACCAGTTCACGATCGCGTTCGGCGGCACGGCCGCGGCGCCCACGTACACGGTGACCGACAACACCGTCGTGCCGCCGACCACGACCCCCGCGCAGCCGTATTCGGACGGCGCCGGGATCGCGCTCGGCAACGGCCTGTCGGTGCCCGTGTCGGGCAAGCCGGCGCCGGGCGACACGTTCACGGTCACGCCCGCGCCGCAGGCCGGCACCGACGTGTTCGCGGCGCTCGACACGATGATCGCCGCGCTGAAGGTGCCGATCAGCAGCAACACGGCCGCCGCGACCGCGCTCGCGAACGCGATGACCACCGGCACGACGAAGCTGAACAACATGATGACGAACGTCCTCACCGTGCAGGCGTCGGTGGGCGGCCGCGAGCAGGAAATCAAGGCGATGCAGGCCGTAAACCAGACCAATACGCTGCAGGTCAGCAGCAACCTGGCCGACCTCACGAGCACCAACATGGTTGCGACGATCAGCCAGTTCCTGCAGATGCAGAACGCGCTGACGGGCTCGCAGAAGGCGTACGCGCAGTTGCAGAACCTGTCGCTGTTCCAGTACATCAACCCCTGATGCACGATACGCCGGCCGCGATGTGAGCGCACGCTTACCTCGCAGCCGGCGCTGGCCGCCCCGCGCGCATCGCGCCCGGGCGGGCACTTCGCCGGGCCGCGCGGTCGCGCGCCGGTTCTCTCGCGCGGCCGGACGTTTGCGCACCTTGCTGCACCGCTTGCCGATTCCGCGTACCGGTTCGCTTGCCAGCCCCATTTCCGCTCCGTAAACTCGCGCCAGATTCCAGACCGGCGCATCCCTGGCAGCCGGCGACCGACGACCGACAGGAGCGCTTTCCCCATGTCCGATTCCTATTTCCCGCGCTGGCGGGTCCGACCGACCGGCGCGGCCTCGCGCGTGGTCGGCCCCGACGAGCGCCTCGCGTGGCCGCAGATGGTCGCGATGGGCGTGCAGCACGTCGTCGCGATGTTCGGCTCGACCGTGCTCGCGCCGCTGCTGATGGGCTTCGACCCGAACCTGTGCATCTTCATGTCGGGCATCGGCACGCTGCTGTTCTTCGTGCTGGTGGGCGGCCGCGTGCCGAGCTATCTCGGCTCGAGCTTCGCGTTCATCGGCCTCGTGATCGCGGTGACGGGCTACGGCGGCAGCGGGCCGAACCCGAACATTCCGGTCGCGCTCGGCGGGATCGTCGCGTGCGGCGTCGTGTACGTCGCGCTCGGCGCGCTGGTGCAGGCGATCGGCACGCGCTGGATCGAGACGCTGATGCCGCCCGTCGTGACCGGCGCGGTGGTTGCGGTGATCGGGCTGAACCTCGCGCCGATCGCGGTCAAGGGCGTGTCGGGCTCGACCTTCGAATCGGTGATGGCGCTCGTCACGGTGCTGTGCGTCGGCGGCGTCGCGGTGTTCGCGCGCGGGATGATGCAACGCCTGCTGATCCTGGTCGGGCTCGCGATCGCCTACGTGATCTACGCGATCGCGACCAACGGGATGGGCCTCGGCAAGCCGATCGATTTCGCGATCGTCGCGCAGGCCGCGTGGTTCGGCGTGCCGAGCTTCCGCGCGCCGGTGTTCGATCCGCACGCGATGCTGATGCTCGCGCCGATCGCGGTGATCCTGGTCGCGGAGAACCTCGGCCACATCAAGGCCGTCAGCGCGATGACGGGCACCAACCTCGACCGCTACGTCGGCCGCGCGTTCATCGGCGACGGGCTCGCGACGATCGTGTCGGGCAGCGTCGGCGGCACGGGCGTGACCACGTACGCGGAGAACATCGGCGTGATGGCCGTCACGCGGATCTATTCGACGCTGGTGTTCGCGCTCGCCGCGCTGATCGCGATCGGGCTCGGCTTCTCGCCGAAGTTCGGCGCGGTGATCCAGACGATTCCCGGCCCCGTGCTCGGCGGCGTGTCGATCGTCGTGTTCGGGCTGATCGCGGTGACGGGCGCGCGGATCTGGGTCGTCAACAAGGTCGACTTCTCCGACAACCGCAACCTGATCGTCGCGGCCGTCACGCTGGTGCTCGGCGCCGGCGACTTCTCGCTGAAGATCGGCGGCTTCGGGCTCGGCGGGATCGGCACCGCGACCTTCGGCGCGATCATCCTGTACGCGATCCTGCGCAAGGAAAAGGAACCGGGGCCGGTGGTGTGATTCGACAGCGGGCGGTGCAATGCCGCCCGCCCGCGCGCCTTCATGCGCCGGTATTCGACTGCCCCTGCAGCCACGCACAGAATTGCGCGACGAGCGGATCGTCGGCCGGCGCGCCCGGCGTGATCCACCAGTAGCTGCGCGTCGCGATGCGTGGCCCGTCGAGCGGCATCACCAGGCGCCCGCTCGCGAGCTCGTCGTCGATCAGCGGCAACGGGCCGAGCGCGACGCCGAGCCCGTCGACGGCCGCCTGCAGCGCCAGGTAGAAGTGGTCGAACGACTGCCGCTTGCGCCCCTTCATCGCGACGCCGGCCGCCGCGAACCAGTCGCGCCAGCCTTCCGGCCGCGTATCCGAATGCAGCAGCACGTGCCGCGCGAGATCGTCCGCGCGGCTGATCGGCGCGCGCTTGAGCAGTGCCGGGCTGCACACCGGAATCACGCTTTCGTCGAGGAAGTGGCCGCTCGTGCAGTTCGGCCAGTGGCCGGGGCCGCGGCGGATCGCGACGTCGAAGCCGTTCAGCGTGTCGAGCGGCGCGTTCGACGTCGACAGCTTCAGCTCGACGTTCGGCACGTCGCGCTGGAACCGCGACAGCCGCGGCAGCAGCCATTTCATCGCGAAGGTCGGCAGCGCGTTGATGCGCAGCACGCGCGCCGCGCCGGTGTTGCGCAATTGCTCGGTCGCGTGCGCGATGCTGTCGAACGCCGCGCGCACGGTGTCCAGGTAGCGGCGGCCTTCGTCGGTGAGCTTCACGCGCTTGCCGTAGCGGTGGAACACCGGCTTGCCGAGCCACGCCTCGAACCCGGCAATCTGCCGGCTGATGGCACCGTGAGTCACATGCAGCTCGTCGCCGGCGGCGCTGAAGCTTTCATGTCGTGCCGCGGCTTCAAAGGCCCGAAGCGCGGAAAAGGGCGGGAGATCGCGTGCCATGCTTGTGATTCTAGATCACAAGGGCGCGCCGATAAAATCGTTTTGCCGGAATCCCGAACGGCGGTAACCTCGATTCATCGTTTGATGAGGAGCCCCATGCAATCCGCTTTGCCGCCTGCCTCCCCGCCGCCTGCCGCATCTTCGCGCGGCGTCGGCCTCGCCGAGCTGTTCACAGGTTTCCTGTCGCTCGGCCTAATGTCGTTCGGCGGCGCGTTGCCGTTCGCGCGGCGCACGATCGTCGACGAGCGCAAGTGGCTCTCCGCCGACGAATTCACCGATCTGCTCGGCCTGTGCCAGTTCCTCCCCGGCGGCAACGTGATCAATCTGTCGGTCGCCGTCGGCATGCGCTTTCGCGGCGTCGCCGGCGCGTTCGCCGGCATTCTCGGGCTGATCGCGGGCCCGACGCTCGTCGTCGTCGCGCTCGGCGTGCTGTACGCGAAGACCCAGAGCGATCCGCGCGTGCAGCACCTGTTCGCGGGGCTCGCCGCCGCGGCGGCCGGCCTGCTCGTCGCGATGGCCGTGAAGGTGGCGAAGCCGCTGCTCCGGGAGCCGCGCACGGCCGCTGCGATTGCGGTCGTTGCGTTCGTCGCGATCGCGGTGCTGCGCATGCCGCTGCTGACCACGATGCTCGTGTTGACGCCCGTCAGCATCTGGCTCGCGTCGCGCCGCCGCGACGCGGGCACGCCGCGGCCGGCGCCGGCCGCCGCGCCCGGCACGTCCGACTCGCCCGACTCGCAACGGAAGGGCCGGCCATGAGCGACACGCTGATCGCCATCGCGACGATCTTCAGCCAGTTGTCGCTGCTCGCGTTCGGCGGCGGCAACACGATCCTGCCGGAGATGCAGCGGCAGGTCGTCGACGTGCATCACTGGATGAGCGCGCACGAGTTCACCGCGCTGTTCGCGCTGGCCCAGGCGGCGCCGGGGCCGAACATGATGATTGTGTCGCTGGTCGGCTGGCACGTGGCCGGCTGGGCCGGGCTGCTCGTCGCGTCGCTCGCGAAGTTCGGGCCGTCGTCGATCGTCACCGTGCTCGTGCTGCATGCGTGGGAGCGCTTTCGCGACCGGCCGTGGCGCCGCTACGTGCAGCAGGGGATGATGCCGGTGACGGCCGGGCTCGTCGCGGCGAGCGCGGTGCTGATTTCCGAGGCGTCGAACCGCACCGCGATCCAGTGGGGCATCACGGCCGCGTGCGCGGTGCTGGCATGGCGCACGCGCATCCATCCGCTGTGGCTGCTCGCGGGCGGCGCGCTGATCGGGCTCACGGGCATCGGGCAGTGAGCGGCTTATCGTGTCGCAGCCCGTAGCCCGTAGCCCGTAGCCCGCAGCCCGCAGCCCGCAGCCCGCAACCCGCAGCCCGCAACCCGCAACCCGCTGTGGCCGCAGGCTACCGCGATGCGGGCAGGTCACGATTCACGAGGCCGAGCAGTCGGCCGCGTTCGCTGCCGACGTCGTCCGTCGGGGCCGGCCAGTCGACCACGAACCCCGCGTCGAGCGCGTCGCGCATGATCGTGCCGTAATCGGCCTTCGCAAGCCTGCCGCCGCGCAACGCGTCGGCCACCTCGTGCTTCAGCTTCGGCGTGAACGACGGATACGCGGCCACCAGCGCCGCATACTGGCGCGCATCGATCTCGCCCGATTCGCGGTTGAACGTCCAGACGGCCACCAGCACGATCGCGGCGAACGGGATGACCGTGTAGCGCAGGAAGAACTTCGCGGGTGTCATTCGAAGGCCCGAAGAAAGGCGGCGCGGCGCGCGTGGCGCAGCCGGCGCCGGTCGGCCCGGTATACTCGGCCGGTCTTGCGGCGGCGGAAATCGCGCGGTCGGCACGCTTCGGCCGGCTGCGATGCGCGGCGCTCGCCCGTCCCCCGACGGCAAACATTATATTGACGCGCGGCATGCGGCGAAGCCGGGCCGCGCAGTGCCGGTGGCGCACCTGCCGGCACGGCCGACATTCGCACCGCCCGCCGCGCGCGGCCGGGCGGCGCCCACCACGGAGGATCGATGGATCTCGACGGCGCCAGCCGCAATCTCACTGTCGCCGCATTGCTGACGCTGTCCGGCGGCTATCTCGACGCGTATACGTACGTCGGCCACGGCCACGTGTTCGCGAACACGATGACCGGCAACGTCGCGCTGCTCGGCATCAACCTGTCGGCCGGCGAATGGGCCGCCGCGCTGCATCACGTGCCGCCGCTCGTCGGCTTCGTGATCGCGGTGTTTGTCGCGCACCTGCTCGGCCTCGCCGCGCAGCGCGGCTGGATGCGGCATACGGCGTTCGCGAGCCTGATCGTCGAAATCGCGTTTCTCGGGGTCGCCGCGAGCGGCCTCGTCGGCGTGTCGAGCGCATGGCTGATTCCGGGCATCTCGTTCGTCGCGACGCTGCAGACGCTGTCGTTTACCCATCTCGAGGAACTGTCGTACACGTCGGTGATGACGACCGGCAACCTGCGGCGTGCCGCGCAGAAGCTGTTCGTCGGGCTGATTCCGCGTTACGACGCGGGGGCGCTGCACGATTCGGCGCTGCTCGCGACGATCAGCTTCTGTTTCCTGGCCGGCGCCGTGGTCGGCGGGCTCGTGACGCGGCTCGCGCCGGACATCGCGCTGTGGGGCGCCGTGCTGCTGCTCGTCGGTGCATTCGCGGAGATCGTGCGACGTGCATGGCGTCGCGCGGGGAACGGCGGTGCAGGCGACGCGGGCGGCAACGGCGGCGCGGGCAACGGCAGCGACGGGGCGACGCAAACGGTCTGACGGCAGGGCAGGGCAGGCGTGGCAAGCGGCTGGCCGCAGGCCGCCGCACCGAGCGCACCGAGCGCACCGAGCGCACCGAGCGCACCGAGCGCACCGACGACACCGACCACACCGACCACACCGACCATTTCGCCACGATCCGCGTGAGCGCGCCGCACCATCGAACCTTACAGCGCCGCGCGTGCCCGCCGGCGCCGCCGCGCCCCGTCCCGCCGCCGGGCGAACGAGACCTGGCGCGGGAAACGTTGTTCCCGGACGACAATCGTGCGATTGCCGCGTATTTCAATTTCTTTCAGCGTTCGCACTCGTCTTATGATTCAGCCCACATCGCGCCCGCCATGAACGTTCGCGATCGCCACCCGGCTGCGCACGCGGCCGGTCATGAATGGAGACACCTAAAAAAGGAAAGCTCATGAAGCAGACCACCCGACTCGCAGTCATCGCAGGGGGCGCGGCGCTGGCCTTCGCCAGCCAGTACGCATCGGCACAAAGCTCGGTCACGCTCTGGGGCGTCGCCGACGCCAGCATCCGTTACCTGACCAACGCCAACGCTAAGAACGACGGCCTGCTGTCGATGACCAACGGCGCGATCACGAACAGCCGCTTCGGCATCTACGGCACGGAAGACCTCGGCGGCGGCCTGAAGGCCGTGTTCAACCTCGAGAGCGGCGTGAACCTGCAGAACGGCGCATTCGCCGACAGCGGCCGCCTGTTCAACCGCGCGGCGTACGTCGGCCTGCAGAGCCCGTACGGCACGGTGACCCTCGGCCGCCAGAAGACGCCGCTGTTCGACCTGCTGTCGGATACCTACGATCCGCTCACCGTCGGCAACTACCTCGAAAACGCGTGGCTGCCGGTCGCACTCGGCGCCGGCCTGTATGCGGACAACCAGATCAAGTACACGGGCAAGTTCGAGGGCCTGACGGCGAAGGCGATGTACTCGACCGGCACCAACTACGAATCGACCGGCGCGGGCGGCTTCTCGGGCCAGATCCCGGGCTCGCTCGGCAAGGGCAATGCGTGGGGCGTGTCGCTGTCGTACGTGATGGGCCCGCTCAGCATCGCGGCCGGCGCGCAGCAGAACAGCGACAACTCGGCGCGCAAGCAGACGATCTACCACGCGAACGTCGTGTACGCGTTCAGCAAGGCGAAGATCTACGCGGGCTACCTGCGCTCGAAGGACGATACGGGCTTCGTCGACAGCCTGCTCGCGCAGCAGACGATTCCGGTCGCGAAGGGCACGGGCCGCATCGACGACGGCCCGTTCGCGGGCGTGAGCTGGCAGGTCAGCGCGCCGCTGACGCTGACGGGCGCGTTCTACTACGACCACATGCGCAACGCGATGACCACGAACGGCACGCTCGCGAGCGGCAACCGCTATGCGATCGTCGGCATCGCCGAGTACGCGCTGAGCAAGCGCACCGAGATCTACGGCACCGTCGACTTCAACAAGACGAACGGCGCGGCGAACGTGGAGCTGCCCGGCCGCAGCAACCAGACGGGCATCGCGATCGGCCTGCGCAATATCTTCTGACGAACGCCGGAACGCATGCGCCGGCTTCGTCCGGCGCGCATCGAAGAGGCTCCGCGAGGAGCCTCTTTTTTTTCGTCGCGCGACCTTCATACGCGCACCCGACTATTCGGCAGGCGCTCCATTGCGGAAGTCCCGCACCGTAAGCGATCCGTCGGCAATCCAGAACATACTTTTACAGTGCGCGCGCATGCTTTCCGCTACGCTGCGTGCATCGCTCGTGGCATGCCGTCTGGCGTGCGCGTGCGTCGTTCCGATGGCGCTCGGCGCGCGCTGCCGGCCTGGTGCGTAACTTGTGTATCCGGCGATGACAAACGCGGTCCGCCGGTTTCTTTCGTGGGACGATGCGCTCACGATTTTCTTGAAAGGGGATGACGATGGGTATCCTGAACACCGTGGGTGAAATCGCCGGCGCGATCGCCGCCGTCGAAGGCGCGGAAAAGCTGGATCCGGACGCGGGCCTGCTGACCAAGGCGGCCGCGGCCGTCGCGGGTTTCAAGGGCGCCGAGGCGATCGAAGGCATGCTCGAGAAGAAGGAAGAGAAGCCCGAACAGGCGGCGGACGATACGCAGGCGACGGACGGCAGCGACACGTCGCAGGCATGAGCATGGCGGCCGGTCCGGCCGCGGGTGCGCCCTTCGCGCGCTCGGGTCGACCGGTGCCGCGCGATCGGCAGGTCGGGCATGCGGTCGATCGGTGACGCATGGCACAACCGCCGGCCGGTTTGACCGGCGAGAGGCGTCGTCTCTCGCCGTTTTTTATTGGGCGCGCGACACGCGCCATGCGCCGCACGAATTCCCGAATCTTGCTATCGTGCCTCCATTCGAACTGCGATGAGGGGATGCGATGGATTTCGACTACGACCTGTTCGTCATCGGCGCCGGCTCGGGCGGCGTGAGGCTCGCGCGCATGTCCGCGTCGTACGGCGCACGCGTCGGCATCGCGGAAGAAGAGCAGATCGGCGGCACCTGCGTGCTGCGCGGCTGCATCCCGAAGAAACTGCTGGTCTACGCATCGCACTACCCGCACGAAGTCGACGACGCGAAGGGCTTCGGCTGGACCTTCGGCGCCGGCACGCTCGACTGGCCGGCGCTGATCGCCGCGAAGGATCGCGAGATCAACCGGCTGAGCGACATCTACATCAACCTGCTGCTGCAATCGGGCGTTGAGATGCACGCCGGCCGCGCGACGCTCGTCGATGCGCACACGGTCGCGATCGGCGCACGCACGTTCCGCGCGCGCCACATCGCGATCGCGACCGGCTCGCGGCCGTCGCTGCCGCCGCGGCCCGGCATCGAGCATGCGATCACGTCGCGCGAGGCGTTGTCGCTCGCGGCGCTGCCCAGGCGTATCGCGGTGGTCGGCGGCGGCTATATCGCGGTCGAGTTCGCGGGCATCTTCAACGGCTTCGGCAGCCACGTCGACGTGTTCTATCGCGGCGACCAAATCCTGCGCGGTTTCGACGACGACGTGCGCCGGTTCCTGACCGACGAGATGACCAAGCAGGGCGTCGCGATTCATGCGCGCGCGGTGATCGGATCGATCGAGCGCGCGAGCGACGGCGCGCTTTTCGTGCACGTCGGCGACGTGCGGCACGGGCCGTACGATCAGGTGCTCTATGCGACGGGCCGCGTGCCGAACGTCGACGGGCTCGGGCTCGAGCAGGCGGGCATCCTGCTCGATGCGCGCGGCGCGATTGCCGTCGATGCGTATTCGGCGACGTCGGTGCCGTCGATCCACGCGATCGGCGACGTCACGTCGCGGCCGCAGCTCACGCCGGTCGCGACGCGCGACGCCGGGCTGCTCGCGCGCACGCTGTTCGGCGGGTCGCGCGTCGCGGTCGATCACGCGTACGTGCCGTCGGCCGTGTTCAGCCAGCCGGAGGTCGCGACGGTCGGCCTGAGCGAAGCCGATGCGCGGCACGCGCACGGCGACGTCGATATCTACCGCACGTCGTTCAAGGCGCTGCGCCACACGCTGTCGGGCCGCGACGAGCGCACGCTGATGAAGCTCGTCGTCGCGCGCGACAGTCAGCGCGTGGTCGGTGCGCACATGGTCGGCCGCGATGCGGGCGAGATCATCCAGGGCATCGCGATCGCGATCCGCGCGGGCGCGACGAAGGCGCAGTTCGACGACACGATCGGCATTCATCCGACCGCGGCCGAGGAATTCGTGACGATGCGACAGAAAGTGGCCGATTAGCGGAAACCGTATGCGCGTGTGCGGCTGGAATGCCGGACGGCTTATTGTCGGGATATCGGCCGTTCGGATCGACGGCGCGAATGACGTGTGTCGATATCGCCGGATCGATCGTCAATCCGGCGATATCGACACGGAAGACCGGCGCAGACCGGTCGCGTGCCGCGCGAGCCCACGCGTGCAACGCTTCGCGCACGAATAAGCGGCGTATTTAATATAAGTGCGAAAATCGTCAATTATTATCAAGATACTCCGTCTTGATAAACAGGCTTGATATGATCGCGAAAAATCATATACGGGGCCGACCATGCGCGATCAACAGTGCAGTAACCAGAATAACGAAATCATTCGTGTGCGCGATCCAGGCGCGCATCGCATTCCCCACCGTCTTTTGCCGTAACGCACCCGTTGCGCGCCCCCTTCCCTGACTTGCCGCGATCGCCGAACCGGCGATGAGCGCGTGCATGAGCCTCGCGCAGCGGCATCTTTTCCAGCAAGGAGACCAGCAGTGAACATTCAGACACGACGCACCGTCCTCGTGGCGGCAGCGGTCGTCGCGGCGCTGTCCGGCTGCGCGACCGAATCGTCGCGCACGCTCGACGTGCCGGCCGTCAGCAGCGCGCAGAAGCCGTACGCGGGCAAGCCCGTCGCGATCGCCGTCGGCAAGTTCGACAACCGTTCGAGCTACATGCGCGGCATCTTCTCCGACGGCATCGACCGCCTCGGCGGACAGGCGAAGACGATCCTCGTCACGCGCCTGCAGCAGAGCCGCCGCTTCAACGTGCTCGATCGCGAGAACCTCGACGAGATCAAGCAGGAAGCCGGCTTCATGAAGAAGGCGCAGGCCGTGAAGGGCGCGAACTACGTGGTGACGGGCGACGTGACCGAGTTCGGTCGCAAGGACGTCGGCGATCATCAATTGTTCGGCATTCTCGGCCGCGGCAAGACACAGGTCGCGTACGCGAAGGTCAACCTGAACATCGTCGACACGACCACGTCGGAAGTCGTCGCATCGAGCCAGGGCGCAGGCGAGTTCAGCCTGTCGAACCGCGAGGTGATCGGCTTCGGCGGCACGGCCGGCTACGACTCGACGCTCAACGGCAAGGTGCTGGACCTCGCGATCCAGGAGGCCGTGAACCATCTCGTCGACCAGGTCGACGCCGGCGCGCTGAAGGCGGCGCAGTAAATGCCGCGCGCGATACGACACGCACGAATCATTTCACTCACCAGAAGAGACAAGACCATGAAACGGGGAATCTGGCTGCCGGCGACGGCGGCTGCATTGCTGCTCGCGGGCTGCGCGGCGCCGACCACGCCGCCGCTGTATCAGTGGACCGGCTATCAGCCGCAGGTGTACGAATACTTCAAGGGGCAGCAAGCGCCGCAGCAGCAGATCGATGCGCTCGAAAAAGCGCTGCAGGAGATCCGCGCGAAGGGCCATACGCCGCCGCCGGGTTTCCATGCGCATCTCGGGATGCTGTATGCGAGCGTCGGCAACGAGCAGCAGGCCGAGCAGGAGCTGCAGGCCGAGAAGCAACTGTTCCCGGAATCCACGGCGTTTATGGATTTCCTGATGAAGAAGAAGGCCGGTGCATCGAAAACCGCGAATCCGGCCGCCGCCGGCCAGACCGTTGCCGGTCAGAAGAATGCCGATTCGAATTCCGCCAAACAGTGACACGCCTGCCATGTTCAAGACACTTTCATTCAAGCTGCTGTCCGTGCTGTCGATCGCCGCGCTGCTGAGCGCGTGTGCACAGCCGGTACAACGTCCCGACTACACGGCGTTCAAGAAGAGCCAGCCGCGTTCTATCCTCGTGCTGCCGCCGGTCAACGAAACCACCGACGTCGGCGCAACCTACGGCGTGCTGTCGCAGATGACGCTGCCGCTCGCCGAGTCCGGCTACTACGTGGTGCCCGTTGCGGTGATGGACGAGACGTTCAAGCAGAACGGCCTGACGAACGCGACCGATATCCAGGCTACGTCGCCGGCGAAACTGCGCGAGATCTTCGGCGCGGACGCCGCGCTGTATTCGAAGGTCACGCAGTACGGCTCCGTCTATCAACTGATCGACAGCACGACGATCGTTTCCGCGTCGGCAAAGCTCGTCGACCTGAAGAGCGGCGACGTGCTGTGGCAGGGCGAGGGTCGGGCGACCGGCAAGGAAGTCGGCAACAACATGAGCGTCAATACGTTCGGGATCGTCGGGGCGCTCGTGCAGGCGGCCGTCAAGCAGGTCGCGCATTCGCTGACCGACGAAGCGCATGACGTCGCCGGGCTGACGAGCACGCGGCTGCTGTCGGCCGGGCCGCCGAACGGGCTGCTGTACGGGCCGCGCTCGCCGAAGTACGGTACCGACTGACGCGCGGCGGCGTCACGCCACGCCTGTCGTCCGGACGGCCGCTCGAAACGAGCGGCCGTTTTGCTTCTGCGCGGCAATGCCGCGCGCCGCTCAATGCACGCCGAACGCGTCCAGCAGCCGGTACCAGCTCATCGCGAGCACCAGCGCCGGCGTGCGCAGCGCCTCGCCGCCGGGGAAGTCGCGATGCCGGATCTTGTCGAACAGGTCGAAGCGGCTCGCCTGGCCGTCGATCGCCTCGGCGATGAGCTTGCCCGCGAGCGCGGTCGTGTTCACGCCGTGCCCCGAAAACCCCTGCGCGAAGTACGTCGTCGGCGCGATGCGGCCGAAATGCGGCGCGCGGTTCATCGTGATGTCGACGAAGCCGCCCCACGCATAGTCGACCTTCACGTCCGCGAGTTGCGGGAACGTCTTCAGCATGTCGGCGCGCATCGCCGCCGCGAGGTCGCGCGGCTCGCGCGTCGAATAGCTGACCTTGCCGCCCCAGACGAGCCGCGTGTCGGGCGCCGGCCGGAAATAGTCGAGCACGAAGCGGCTGTCGCAGATCGCCGCGCGCGCGGGCATCAGCGCGGCGGCGCGCGCTTCGCCGAGCGGCTCGGTGGCGATCACGTAGGTGCCGACCGGCATGATCTTCCTCGCCAGCGCGGGCGCGAGCGTGCCGACGTAGGTGTTGCAGGCGAGCACCACGAAGCGCGCCCGCACGTTGCCGCCGCTCGTCTCGACGACGTGGCCGCCGGACACGTCGCGCACGCGCGTCACGCAACTGTCCTCGTGGATGCGCACGCCGGCAGCGGTGGCCGCCCGCGCGAGGCCGAGCGTGTAGTTGAGCGGATGGAGGTGGCCGCTGTCGGGGTCGTACAGGCCGCCGCAATAGCGGGCCGACTGCACGTAGTCGCCGAGTTCGTCGGCTTCGACGAAGTGGAAGCGGTCGTAGCCGAAGCGCTTCGCGGCTTCGTCGCGCCACCGTTTCAGCGCATCGGCGTCGCGTTCGGTGTTGGCCGCGGTCAGGTAGCCGGGCACCAGCGCGCAGTCGATGTGGTGTTGCGCGATGCGCGACTTCACGAGCGACAGCGTTTCGAGCCCCATGTCCCAGATCCGCTTCACGTCGGCTTCCGGCATGAACTGCGCAAACGTGTCGATGTCGCACGCGAAGCCGCCGATCAACTGGCCGCCGTTGCGGCCGCTCGCCGCCCAGCCGACGCGCGACGCTTCGAGCACGACCACCGAATGGCCGCGCTCGGCGAGATTGAGCGCGGCGGACAGGCCCGTGAGGCCCGCACCGATCACACACACGTCGGCGTCGGTCGTGCCGGCGAGCGGTGCGTGGCGGGTCGTGTCGTTGGCGGTCGCCGCGTAGTACGACGCGACGTGCGGCTGGTTGGCGAATGTCTGCATGGGGAACACGTATCAAGAGGGTTCAGAACAGCTCGCGCACGCGGTGGTACAGCATCCCGAGTTCGAGCGCGGGTTGCCGCCATGCGTCGCTGCCGGGAAAGCGCCGATGGCGCAAGCGGGCGAACAGGTCGAACGCGCGCGTGTCGCCCACGATCGCGCCGGCGACCGCGCGCCCGGCGATTCCCGTGAGCGCGACGCCGTGTCCGCTGAAACCCTGGACGTAGAAGAAGTTCGGATCGATCGCGCCGAAGTCCGGCGCGCGGTTGCGTGTGACGTCGACGAAGCCGCCCCACGCGTGCTCGACGCGCACGTCGCCGAGCTGCGGGAACACGCCGACCATGCGCTGCCGGATCGCTTCGGCGAGCGCGGCGGGCGACGCGCCGGCCGAATTCGCGCGGCCGCCGAACAGCATCCGGTGGTCGGCCGACAGCCGGAAGTAGTCGAGAAAGAAGTTGTTGTCGCACACGGCCTCGCGCCGCGCGATCAGCGCGTCGGCGCGCGCGCGGCCGAGCGGCTCGGTTGCGATGATGTACGACGCGATCGGCGCGATGCGTGCGGCGGTCGCGGCGGGCAGCACGCCGCCGGGCCCGGCGTTGCAGCACGACACGACGAAACGGCAGCGCACTTCGCCCGACGGCGTGCGCACGACGGGCCGCGCGCCGCGCACGACGTCGAGTGCCGGCGTGTGCGCGTACAGCGCGACGCCTTCGCGGCGCGCGGCATCCGCGAGGCCGAGGCAGTACTTGAGCGGATGCAGATGGCTCGACAGCGGATCGTGCACGCCGGCCAGGTACCGCGTCGATGCAATGCGCGCCTGGATCTCGCCGGTATCGAGCCACGCGAGCGACGGATGGCCCCAGCGCGACGTCGCGGCGTTCATCCATGCGCGCAGATCGTCGATGCGGCGCGGCTTCGTCGCCACCGTCAGGTAGCCGCGCGTGAAGTCGCAATCGATCCCGTAGCGCGCGATGCGCTCGGCGATCAGCGCGACGCCGTCGAGCGACAGCGACCACGCGGCGCGCGCGCCGTCGGCGCCGAGCTGTTTCTCGATCACCTCGTCTTTCGCGAAGCCGGTGATCGCCTGGCCGCCGTTGCGGCCCGATGCGCCCCAGCCGGGCCGGTGTGCATCGAGCACGGCGACGGACAGCCCGTGCGCGCGACAGTCGAGCGCCGTCGACAGGCCCGCGAAGCCGGCGCCGATCACGCAGACGTCGACGTCGATCGCCGCGTCGAGCATCGGATCGTCGGCGACGGGCCGCGTGGCCGTGGCTTCGTAGTACGAGTCGCGCGCGAGCGCATCGGCGCGGCGGGTGAAAGACTGCGTCATGAAACCGACTCCCTCGACAAGGCTGCAACGGCGCGCAGCCATTCGCAATACGGCGCGGGACGCCGTGCGTGCGGCACGGCGCCCCGCGCGTCCTGCATCAGAACGAATAGATGAACTGCGTCGCGAGCAGATCGTTGGACTTGCCGTACGAGCCGTCGTTGCGCAGGAACACCTTGTTGTTCGCCCAGTCGTGCCGGTATTCGACCTTCACGGTGATCTGCTGGGTCGGATAGAACAGCAGGTCGAGCGCGACGTCCTGGCGCACCGCGCCCTTGCACTCGAAGCCCAGGCCGCCGCCGGCCTTCGACATCGCGAGGCAGTCCGCATCGACGCCGAAGCCGTTGCTCGGGTCCATCCCGTTGCCGTTCAGCGCGATGCCGCCGCCGCCGCCGCCGTTCTTCGAGTTCGCGAGCAGGTCGTAGCGCAGCGTCACGCCCATGCGGCCGACCACCGGCGCGTTGAACTTGCGGTGCGCGAGCAGCGACAGCCCGTACCACTGCGCGAGCCCGCCGTTGAACGCCGCATGCTGCTGCCGGCCGTAGTCGACTTCGGCGTTGTACTGCACGTCGGCGAGCGTGTAGGTCGCATCGAGTTCGCCGAAGAAGAACGAGCCGTAGCCGCTCGGCGCCGCGCCGCCCGGGCCGTAGTGGACGACGCCGTTCTCGTCGATCGCGCTCGACAGCGTCTGGCGGCCGATGTTGAACGAGCCGCCGAGATCGAGCGCGCTCGACCACGTGTAGTCCGCACGCGCGGTGAAGGTCGGCACCTTGTTGCTGGTGGTGATCGGGTCGCCGAGCGCATTGGTGCCCGTCTGCGTGACCGAACCGTACGTGCGGTACTGCTCGTTGCCGAGGAAGAACTTCCACGCCCAGTTGCCCTTCGTGTAGTTCGCGCCGACACCGACGTAGCTGCCCGGATCGGAGAAATCGTACAGCAGGTTGTGCGTGAGCGTGAGCATCTGGTTCGACTGCTGCACTTCGTAGCCGCCGAAGCTCGGGATCAGGCCGGCGACCAGCGTCGTTTCCGCGGTGATCGGCACGTTGACGACCGCCGTGTTCAGCAGGTTGTCGGTGATCGAGCCGCGCGAGTTCTGTAGCAGCGTGATGCCGTTGCCGCGGTTCGGCATCAACGTGATTTCGGCCGACGGCGCCATCGGGCCGACGCCGAACGTCTTCTTGATGTCGAGGTAGAGATCGCCGAACGTGCTGTTGAAATAGTTGTACGCGTTCTCGTGGTTCGCGAACAGGAACGACGACGTGCCGGCCGCGCGGTTGTAGATGTAGGTCGGATCGATGTAGCCGGTGACCGACAGGCCGGCGAGCGGGCCCGTGGTGGCCGCGTCGGTCAGTGAGTCGACCTTCAGTTGCTGGTTCGCGATCTGCTGCTTCATTTCGCTGACCTCGTCGTTGGTCAGCGTCGCGCGTGCCTTGCCGTAATCCGGCGAACCCGGGTCGGCGGCGACCGCGACGGCGCCGCCGCCGGCCATGCCGCCGCTCGCGCCGGGCGTCGCGACCGCCGTGCCGCCCGGCTTCGCGGCGAGTTGCGCCTGCATGGCCTTCATCTGTTTCTGCAGTGCCGCGACCTGCGCCTGCAGCGCCTTGATTTCGGCGGAGGTGGAACCGGCCAGCGCGATGCCCGGCAACGCGCCGGCCACCAGCAGGCAGATCAGTTTCTTCTTCATTGCGGATTCTCCTAGTCGTGCGCCTGTCAAATCGGGATCGAATCGCGCGCCCCCTGAGGCCGCGCGTCATGCTTGTCTGCAGTGCTTGTTGTCTTCGAAGCGGAGGCGGCCCGTCACGCCGCCGCAAACGCCGCCTTCAAGTCGGCCATCCGGCGCCGCTCGCGCGCGATCATCGTCCGGTTCACGACGATCACGCCGATCGTCACGGCGGTGATGAACAGCGTCGCCAGCGCATTCATCTCCGGGTTCAGCCCCAGCCGCACGCGCGAGAACACCACTAGCGGCAGCGTCGTCGACCCCGGCCCGGACAGGAACGCCGACAGCACCAGATCGTCGATCGACAGCGTGAACGACAGCAGCCACCCCGACAGCAGCGCCTGCGAGATCAGCGGCAGCGTCACCACGAAGAACACCTTCAGCGGCGTCGCGCCCAGGTCGAGCGCGGCCTCCTCGAGCGACTTGTTCATCTCCTTCACGCGCGACTGCACGATGATCGCCACGTACGACACGCACAGCATCACGTGGCCGATCCAGATCGTCGCCATCCCGCGCCCCTTCGGCCAGCCGAACATCTGTTCCAGCGCGACGAACAGCAAGAGCAGCGAGATCCCCTGGATCACCTCCGGAATCACCAGTGGCGCGTTGATCATCCCCGTGTACAGCGTGAAGCCCTTGAAGCGGCCGAAGCGTGCGAGCACGAAGCCCGCCCACGTGCCGATCACGACCGACGCGGTGGCCGTCAACAGGCCGATCTTCAGCGACAGCCAGGCGGCGGTCAGCAGCTCGTCGTCGTCCAGCAGCGCCGCGTACCACTTCAGCGAGAAGCCCGACCACACAGTCACCAGCTTCGACTCGTTGAACGAGTACACGACGAGGCTGACGATCGGGATGTACAGAAACAGGAAGCCGAAGGCGAGAACGCCCGTCGACAGCGGTTTGCTCGGCTTGATCATTTCGCGTCCTCCAGTTCCTTGACCTGGTAGTACTGGAACAGCGCCATCGGCACCAGCAGCAACAGCACCATTGCGACCGTCACCGCGGACGCCATCGGCCAGTCCATGTTGTTGAAGAATTCATCCCACATCACGCGGCCGATCATCAGCGTGTCGGCGCCGCCGAGCAGTTCCGGGATCACGTACTCGCCCACCGCCGGGATGAACACCAGCAGGCTGCCGGCGATGATCCCGTTCTTCGACAGCGGCAGCGTGATGCGAGTGAACACGGCCCACGGTTTCGCGCCGAGGTCGTACGCGGCTTCGAGCAGCGTCAGGTCCATCTTCACGAGATGCGCATAGAGCGGCATCACCATGAACGGCAGGTACGAATAGACCATCCCGATGTAGACGCCCGCATCGCTGTGATAGAGCCGCAGCGGCGTGTGGATGATGCCGAGCGCGATCAGCGTGTGATTCAGGAGGCCGTCGTCCTTCAGGATGCCGATCCATGCGTACACGCGGATCAGGAACGACGTCCAGAACGGCAGCATCACGGCCATCATCAGCACGTTGCGGCGGTTCGGCTCCGAACGCGCGATGTAGTACGCCATCGGATAGCCGATCAGCAGGCACAGCACCGTCGACACGGCGGCCATCTTCAGCGAGCTGAGATAGGTCGCGATGTACAGGTCGTCCTGCAGCAGGAACGCGTAGTGCGACAGTTGCAGCGCGAAGTGCACGACGCCGTCCTTGATCTCGACGAGCGACGTGTACGGCGGGATGCCCATCACCTGGTCGGCGAAGCTGATCTTCAGCACCAGCACGAACGGCAGCGCGAAGAATACGGCGAGCCACAGGAACGGCACGCCGATCGCGACGCTGCGGCCCGACGGCAGGAAGCGCGACAGCGCGGCGAAGCGGTTGCCGCGCCGGGTGGCCGGCGTGGCGGCGGGCGCGCCGGTCGACACCGGCGCGGAAGGCGTGGAAGCGGAGGTTCTCATCGCGGCGTCCTCACTGCGTCAGCACGACGCCGCTGGCCGGCGACCACGACACGAACACGTCGTCGTTCCATGCCGGCGCGCCGTCGTTCATCAGGTGCGAGCTCGACAGGTTCGACACCACCGTCTTGCCGCTCGGCAGACGCACGTGGTACAGCGAATAGCTGCCCATGTACGCGATGTCGGTGACGACGCCGCGCGCCCAGTTGTGCTTCGAGCCCGGCTTCTCGCGCGACACGTGCACGCGCTCCGGGCGCACCGAGATGCCGACCGGCATCCCGAGCGGGCCGGTCACGCCGTGGCTCACGTACATGCGGGCTTCGAGGTCGTCGCTTTCGACGAAGATGTGATCGGGCTCGTCCTCGACGACGCGGCCCTCGAACAGGTTGGTCGAGCCGATGAATTCGGCCGAGAAGCGGCTGTTTGGGTATTCGTAGACTTCGCTGGGCGAGCCGATCTGCACGATCTTGCCTTCGCTCATCACCGCGAGGCGGCTCGCCATCGTCATCGCCTCTTCCTGGTCGTGCGTGACCATCACGCAGGTCACGTCGACCTTCTCGATGATGTTCACGAGTTCGAGCTGGGTCCTCTGGCGAATCTTCTTGTCGAGCGCGGACATCGGCTCGTCGAGCAGCAGTAGCTTCGGGCGCTTCACGAGCGAGCGGGCCAGCGCGACGCGCTGCTGCTGGCCGCCCGAGAGCTGATGCGGCTTGCGCTTCGCGTACTTGCTCATCTGCACGAGCGCGAGCGCGTCGGCCACGCGCTCCCTGATCTCGTGCTTCGGCGTGCCTTCCTGCTTCAGCCCGAATGCGACGTTCGATTCGACCGTCATGTGCGGGAACAGCGCGTACGACTGGAACATCATGTTGACGGGGCGGCGGTACGGCGGCAGCGACGCGAGATCCTCGCCGTCGACGAAGATCTTGCCGGAGGTGGCCGTTTCCAGCCCGGCAAGCATGCGCAGCAGCGTGGACTTGCCGCAGCCCGAGCTGCCGAGCAGCGCGAACAGCTCGTTCTTCGCGATCGTCAGGTTCACGTTGTCGACGGCCGTGCTGTCGCCGAATTTCTTCACGACGTTTTCGATGCGCACGAACGCGTCGTTTTGCGTACGGGGCGCCGTGGCCGGTTGGATCTGTCGTGCGGCAGCGGAAGAGGGTATCGATTGCATGGGAGTCACCATTCGTTCTTCACGGATTGCAGGCGTGAGCGTCCCCACGCGAGACGCGCAACGCGACTCGCGGACGACGGCTCGTGCCGGATGGAACAGCGCGCGCGGCGCGCGGGCGGACGGAGGTCCGCGAATGTCAGGCGGGCAGGCGTACCGCGATGCCTGCGCCGCCGCGATGCACGGCGATCAGTGGCCCGTCTTCAACTGAGCCCACAGACGGTTCTCGAGGCGCAGGATGTCGGCCGGCATCGGCTTCATCAGCACCATCTTCTTCAGCACGTCTTCGGGCGGGTAGACGGTCGGGTCCTGCGCGACGGCCGGCGTGACGAATTGATGCGCGGCCTTGTTCGCGGTCGGGTAGAACACCGTGTTGGTGATCGCCGCGTTGACCTTCGGATCGGACACGTAGTTGATCCACTTCATCGCGGCTTCCGGGTGCGGCGCATCCTTCGGGATCACCATCACATCGAACCACAGCAGCCCGCCTTCCTTCGGGTTCGCGAACTTGATGTCGTACGAGCGCTTCGCTTCGGCCGAACGACGGTGTGCGATGCCGACGTCGCCGGACCAGCCGAGCACGACGCACACGTCGTTGTTCGCGAGGTCGTTGATGTAGCCGGACGAGTTGAACTGCGTGATGTACGGGCGGACTTTCTTCAGGACTTCGAATGCAGCCTGGTAATCGCCCGGGTTCTTGCTGTTCGGATCCTTGCCCATGTATTGCAGCGTGGCGGCGAACACGTCGACGGCCTGGTCGAGGAACGACACGCCGCAGCTCTTCAGCTTCTCCATGTTGGCCGGATCGAACACCAGCGCCCAGCTGTCGACGGGCGCCTTGTCGCCGAGCACCTTCTTCACCGCCTGGGCGTTGTAGCCGATGCCGTCCGTGCCGTACGCCCAGGGTACGCCGTACTGGTTGCCCGGATCGGCGTCGGCGATCATCTTCATCAGCAGCGGGTCGAGGTTCGCGAGGTTCGGAATCTTCGACTTGTCGAGCTTCTGGTACACGCCGGCCTGGATCTGCTTGGCCATGTAGTTCGACGTCGGCACGACGATGTCGTAGCCGGAGCTGCCGGCCAGCAGCTTCGCCTGAAGCGTGTCGTCGCTGTCGTAGTTGTCGTACTTGACGTGAATGCCCGTCTGCTTCTGGAAGTTCGGGATCGTGTCCGGCGCGATGTAGTCGGACCAGTTGTAGACGTTCAGCTCGTCGGCACGCGCCGACGGGCTGGCGACCGACGTGAGCGCGGCCGCGGCGGCGAGGGCGGCGACGGAGCAGGCTTGGCGAAGAATACAGGCACGCATGGTGGAGTTCCCCTGGTTGTGGCGGCGTGCGGCGCCCGCCGCACGCCCGTAGGCAAGGCCGTTACGAAATACCCAGTTGCTGGGCGGTTGCATCGACGGCCTTCTTCGCCTTCGACACGAGTTCATCGATTTCCTGGCGCGAGATCACGAGCGGCGGCGACAGCAGCATCCGGTCGCCGGTCGCGCGCATGATCAGGTTGCCGTTGAAGCAGAAGTCGCGGCAGATCGTGCCGACGTCGCCGCCGTTCGCGAAGCGGCGGCGTTCGGCCGGCGCTTCGGCCAGTTGCAGGCTCGCGACCATCCCGTGGCCGTGCACTTCGCCGACGATCGGATGACGCGCGAAGGTTTCGCGCATCAGCGCCTGGAAGTACGGGCCGGTGTCGGTCTTCACGCGCTCGACGATGCCTTCGTCGCGCAGCAGCTTCAGGTTCGCGACCGCGACGGCCGCCGCCACCGGATGGCCCGAGTACGT
>NZ_LOYC01000021.1:0-49367 GCF_001524725.1 Burkholderia sp. MSMB1072 | reverse complement strand
CGAACAGGACCGTGAAACGACTCCACGCCGATGATAGTGCGGATTCCCGTGTGAAAGTAGGTAATCGTCAGGCTCCCCTCAAGCCAGAAACCCCTGCCCGACAAGGCGGGGGTTTTTGCATTTGTGCGCCTAGAAAAAGCACGTGGAGAAGCGCCGTTGTGGCAGGAGCTGGGTGTCGACCGAAGGTGTCGGCTCAAATCGGAGCCGCCTCCGCGAGATTGGCACAAATGCACCTCGTCTCTCGGGGTGCCTGCACGCCAGCGTGTTGCTGAAAAACTGTCCTCTTACTTACTTCTCGTTTGTGTGGGCGGTCATCAGATGCGCAACGAGAAATCGCCTTGGCACTTCTCCGTGGCGATCTCCGCCCGGCCTTGCTCAGCACCGGCGCAAACGAGATGTTGCGAGTTCTCCTCATCCGATAATCGATCAGCGTGCGTTGACCACCGGTGTATTTGGCCCATCTTCTACCTCGGTACGCTATGGCTATCGTCTGGCAGCGGGACATGTCTCGCGCTCGCTCTGTCTCCTGCGCGTAGTTGGCAGAACGGGCAGAATGTTGGCGCTCTCAACCCTCTTGTCGCCGCCGCTAATTGTTTGTTCCCCATGGAGCCGCGCGACTGAACTGCGTCAAGAGACGAACGATGTCGCTATCAAGCGCTACTTTTAGTCTATTCGCAGCATTTCACATCGAAATAGCCGTATTGGTACGTGACCCACGCCTGAGTCGGGGCAGGAGGTGCCCCCCGTCGAGGACTGGCTGCGCCGTGTGCGTATAGCGGGCCAAAGAAGATCAAAAGTCGGCGCGGTTCTTCTCGACGGTCATCTGCGGACCGTCTCATCACGCGTAAATTTTCTTGATGAGCGAATAGGCGGCATTGCCTGCGTGGCATCGCGTTTTTCCCATCTGAAGGGCGGGCAGTCTGCGTCGACGCCCAGAGCCAGGCTTGTGTGTGTCGTATTCGGATCGCCGAACGGAGGGCCTCCCACAGCGGAGGGGGCTGTGTTCGGGGCGTGATTCCGGGCCGGCTCGAACATTGCCGGGCAGTGCTCGTCGGATGTCGATGCTCCGGCGCCACATATCGGCTTTCCGACGTTTTCGGGAGTGGGAGGCGTGGTGAGGGTACTCGCGCTGAACCCAGCGCCGGCATTTGCGCCCAGCTGGACGAGGCGGGCACCGTATGAGCGGTTGCGAGGTCGCATGTGCATGTATGTCGACGAGTCGCTGCGGTAAGGCGGTCCGACGACGACGGTGGGCGACTTGCTCGACGAGATGCAGCGGCGCCGACCATCGGAACATTCGACGCGGCGACAAGGCATGGAGAGACTGGAGCAGGGAGCTCGTCGTCACCAGGTAGCGGCCATAAGCACATCGAGGCATGCAGAACCGCCGGATGCATCCCGCGAGACGTCGTTGGGCCATCGCACTCCGATCCATCGGTTGTGCCGCGCGCTAGTCGACGCCCATCCAAACTCCCGCAAAGCACCCGGGGCTTCGGTCCCGACCGTTGAGCCGCTCCGAGCGTCGAGCGCGCCTCCGGTGCTCTGCGGAGAAGCGGTGAGTCACGCTGCCGTCGGATCACCTGATCGGTATCGCGAGCGGCACCAAGAGTCTGCCGAAGCCGTGGAATGTACCGTTGCGACCACAAAGGAATGCCGTTCAGGAGCAAGCGGGCACATGGGAAGGTAGGCCGGCGATTCCTGCAGGAATCGCCGTCGAACCTCTCAAGAACCACCGGTGCCGGCTCGCCAAGTCGGCCCGGCACGAAATTTGCCGAAATTTTGTACGTACCGCTTGGCATTGCGCGAAAGAGGCCGTATGATGGCGGTCTTTCGTTTTTAGCGCAGATGTAGATCGGCGTTGAAGACGGAGTCTGACGAAGATGTGGTGCTGATCGGCAACATCTCGCGCTTGCCTTAGCCGGGCGAGGGCGGGGATCGGAGGGAAGCGGAAGTCAGGAAGAGAATGAAAATAATCTTCCGGATGTGCTTGACAGGAGTGCGATGCACCCCCATAATCGTCAGTTCTCTACGGAGGGGTGCCCGAGTGGCTAAAGGGGGCAGACTGTAAATCTGTTGGCTTACGCCTACGTTGGTTCGAATCCAACCTCCTCCACCAAGATATCAGCGCAGTGAGCGGCAAGGAATCGTTAGTGGCCCGTGCGGGTGTAGCTCAATGGTAGAGCAGAAGCCTTCCAAGCTTACGACGAGGGTTCGATTCCCTTCACCCGCTCCAGACCGCTAAGTTGAAGCGTAGCGCCCATGTGGCTCAGTGGTAGAGCACTCCCTTGGTAAGGGAGAGGTCGGCAGTTCGATCCTGCCCATGGGCACCAGCAGTAAAAAGTCAGTGTCTTGTTTGCGCGCGGCGCAACCTGTGAAATTCCTTTTGGGAGTTGAAAATGGCCAAGGAAAAGTTTGAGCGGACCAAGCCGCACGTGAACGTTGGTACGATTGGTCACGTTGACCACGGCAAGACGACGCTGACGGCAGCGATCACGACGGTTCTGACGAAGAAGTTCGGCGGCGAAGCGAAGGCGTACGACCAGATCGACGCGGCACCGGAAGAAAAGGCGCGCGGCATCACGATCAACACGGCGCACGTCGAGTACGAAACGGCTAACCGCCACTACGCACACGTCGACTGCCCGGGCCACGCTGACTATGTGAAGAACATGATCACGGGTGCGGCGCAGATGGACGGCGCGATCCTGGTTTGCTCGGCAGCAGACGGCCCGATGCCGCAAACGCGCGAGCATATCCTGCTGGCACGTCAGGTTGGCGTTCCGTACATCATCGTGTTCCTGAACAAGTGCGACATGGTGGACGACGCTGAACTGCTCGAGCTGGTCGAGATGGAAGTTCGCGAACTCCTGTCGAAGTACGACTTCCCGGGCGACGACACGCCGATCGTGAAGGGTTCGGCGAAGCTGGCGCTGGAAGGCGACACGGGCGAGCTGGGCGAAGTGGCGATCATGAACCTGGCAGACGCACTGGACACGTACATCCCGACGCCGGAGCGTGCGGTTGATGGCGCGTTCCTGATGCCGGTGGAAGACGTGTTCTCGATCTCGGGCCGCGGTACGGTGGTGACGGGTCGTGTCGAGCGCGGCATCATCAAGGTCGGCGAAGAAATCGAAATCGTCGGTATCAAGCCGACGGTGAAGACGACCTGCACGGGCGTTGAAATGTTCCGCAAGCTGCTGGACCAGGGTCAGGCAGGCGACAACGTCGGTATCCTGCTGCGCGGCACGAAGCGTGAAGACGTGGAGCGTGGCCAGGTTCTGGCGAAGCCGGGTTCGATCACGCCGCACACGCACTTCACGGCTGAAGTGTACGTGCTGAGCAAGGACGAAGGCGGCCGTCACACGCCGTTCTTCAACAACTACCGTCCGCAGTTCTACTTCCGTACGACGGACGTGACGGGCTCGATCGAGCTGCCGAAGGACAAGGAAATGGTGATGCCGGGCGACAACGTGTCGATCACGGTGAAGCTGATCGCTCCGATCGCGATGGAAGAAGGTCTGCGCTTCGCAATCCGCGAAGGCGGCCGTACGGTCGGCGCCGGCGTCGTCGCCAAGATCATCGAGTAAGCCAGTTATTCGTTGATCGACAGTTTTGGGGCTGGCGGCAGCCGGCCCCAACATGGTTTAGGGGTATAGCTCAACTGGCAGAGCGTCGGTCTCCAAAACCGAAGGTTGGGGGTTCGATTCCCTCTGCCCCTGCCAAAAATCGCCACGTGTCCTACGTGGCATTTGTTTTAAGGTGTTATGGCGAATCCATCCGTCGAAACTGTAAATACCTCCGGCGATAAGCTGATGCTGGCCCTGGGCGTATTGCTGGTCTTGGCCGGATTCGTGGGCTTCTTCTGGCTGGCCAATCAGCAGTGGTATGTCCGCGGTGCCGCATTGGCGGTAGGTATCATCGCCGGCGTGGCCGTCGGGCTCATGTCCGCCCCTGGCAAGGGTCTCATCGCGTTTGCCAAGGATTCGTACAAGGAAGTCCGGAAGGTCGTATGGCCCACCCGCAAGGAAGCAACGCAAACGACACTCGTCGTGTTCGGTTTCGTGCTCGTGATGGCGATTTTCCTCTGGTTGAGCGACAAATCGATCGAATGGGTGATTTTCTCGGTGATTCTGGGTTGGAAATGATATGAGCGATACTCCGGCATCCCCGAGCGGAAAACGTTGGTACGTCGTGCACGCCTACTCCGGTATGGAGAAGAGCGTGCAACGTGCGCTTCAGGAGCGCATCGAACGTGCTGGCATGCAGGACAAATTCGGTCAGATCCTGGTCCCGACCGAAGAAGTGGTCGAAGTCAAAGGCGGTCACAAGGCAGTGACCGAGCGTCGTTTCTTCCCCGGCTATGTGTTGGTGGAAATGGAAATGACGGACGAAACGTGGCATCTCGTGAAGAACACCGCGAAGGTCACCGGTTTCGTCGGCGGTGCGCGTAACCGCCCGACCCCGATTTCCCCGAAGGAAGTCGAGAAGATCATGTCGCAGATGCAGGAAGGCGTCGAAAAACCGCGCCCGAAGACCCTGTTCGAAGTCGGCGAGATGGTGCGTGTCAAGGAAGGTCCGTTCACGGACTTCAACGGCACCGTCGAAGAAGTCAACTACGAGAAATCGCGCGTGCGTGTGTCGGTCACCATTTTTGGCCGCTCCACCCCCGTCGAACTCGAGTTCGGTCAGGTCGAAAAAGTTTGATCCCGATTCGGTGGGCAGCCTCGGCTGCCCACCTTCGCGCTTACGGCCCGCGTCATGGCCGTTGAGGAGCGTCAGTAGCCAGCGGCGAAAGCGCGTTATCACTCACCGAACGCCTTCCCCGGCGTTCCAATGAGGTTTCAAATGGCAAAGAAGATTATCGGCTTTATCAAGCTGCAGATCCCTGCAGGTAAAGCCAACCCGTCGCCGCCGGTCGGTCCGGCACTGGGCCAGCGCGGCCTGAACATCATGGAGTTCTGCAAGGCGTTCAACGCGCAGACTCAAGGCATGGAGCCGGGTCTGCCGGTGCCGGTGGTCATCACGGCATTCGCTGACAAGAGCTTCACGTTCGTGATGAAGACGCCGCCGGCGACCGTCCTGATCAAGAAGGCGGCGAAGGTGGACAAGGGTTCGAGCAAGCCGCACACCGACAAGGTCGGTTCGATCACGCGCGCTCAAGCCGAAGAAATCGCGAAGACCAAGATGCCGGACCTTACGGCAGCTGATCTGGACGCAGCCGTTCGCACCATCGCTGGTAGCGCACGCTCGATGGGTATCACTGTGGAGGGCGTGTAAATGGCTAAGATCTCCAAGCGCCGTCAGGCATTTGCCGCCAAGGTCGACCGTCAGAAGCTGTATGCGATCGAAGACGCACTGAGCCTCGTGAAGGAATGCGCGAGCGCGAAGTTCGACGAGTCGATCGACGTCGCAGTCCAGCTCGGCATCGATGCGAAGAAGTCGGACCAAGTCGTGCGTGGTTCGGTCGTTCTGCCGGCAGGTACGGGCAAGTCGGTTCGCGTTGCCGTGTTCGCGCAAGGCGAAAAGGCCGAGCAGGCTCGTGCAGCAGGCGCGGAAATCGTCGGTATGGAAGACCTGGCAGAGCAGATCAAGGCTGGCCAGATGGACTTCGACATCGTGATCGCTTCGCCGGACACGATGCGTATCGTCGGTACGCTCGGTCAGATCCTCGGCCCGCGCGGCCTGATGCCGAACCCGAAGGTCGGTACGGTCACGCCGGACGTCGCAACCGCCGTCAAGAACGCGAAGGCTGGTCAGGTGCAATTCCGTGTCGACAAGGCCGGTATCATCCACGCGACCATCGGCCGTGCATCGTTCGAGCCGACCGCGCTGCGTTCGAACCTGTCGGCGCTGATCGACGCGCTGCAGAAGGCAAAGCCGGCAACGAGCAAGGGCGTGTACCTGCGCAAGATCGCACTGTCGAGCACGATGGGCGTCGGCGTGCGTGTCGACCAGGCTACGCTGGCAGCACAGTAAGCAAGTATTCGGGCCGCTTCGTTCGCGAAGCGGCCTACATGGGCTTTGGGCGGTTGTTCGTGCAGCAGGGCGGACAACCGGTTATCAAAGACCGTTGGTGGGGCGCAGCAGTCAGGTGATCCCTTAATTCAAGCCAACGCAGATGGCGAACCCGAAAAAGTTTTGCAGTGGTGAAGCCGCAGGCCGCGAAGCGATTCGCGGCGTGAGGTGGAAATACTCCTAACGAGGTCGGACGCCGTTGTTGAACGAGGTACGTGAGGTTTCGGCCATGCCGGTCGCGCCCAACGTATCGTTTCTGGAGGCTAACCGTGCCGCTTAATAGAGAAGACAAGCAAGCCGTCGTCGCTGAGGTTTCCGCGCAAGTCGCGAAGGCCCAGACCGTTGTGCTGGCTGAGTATCGTGGAATTGCGGTTGGCGATCTGACCAAGCTGCGCGCGCAAGCGCGTGAGAAGCAGGTGTACCTGCGCGTGTTGAAGAACACGCTGGCGCGTCGCGCTGTCGAAGGTACGCCGTTTGCTCCGCTGGCAGAGCAGATGACTGGTCCGCTGATCTACGGCATCTCGGAAGATGCAATTGCCGCTGCTAAGGTCGTCAACGACTTCAGCAAGAGCAATGACAAGTTGGTCATCAAGGCTGGTTCGTTCGATGGCAAGGTGATGGACAAGGCTGGCGTGCAAGCGCTGGCAAGCATCCCGAGCCGCGAAGAACTGCTCTCGAAGCTGCTGTTCGTTATGCAATCGCCTGTTTCGGGCTTCGCGCGTGCTCTGGCCGCGCTGGCCGAGAAGAAGCAAGCAGAAGCTGCGTAAGCGAACGTGCATCAGCGTTACTGATCGCTGGCTGTATCCGAATTCAATTTAGGAGTATTTCAAATGGCAATCGCAAAAGAAGACATCCTGGCAGCAGTCGAAGGGATGACCGTTCTGGAACTGAACGAACTGGTCAAGGCGTTCGAAGAGAAGTTTGGCGTGTCGGCAGCTGCAGTGGCAGTCGCTGGCCCGGCAGGCGGCGGCGCAGCTGCTGCAGCAGAAGAGAAGACCGAATTCACGGTCGTCCTGGCTGAAGCCGGCGCCAACAAGGTTTCGGTCATCAAGGCCGTTCGCGAACTGACGGGCCTGGGCCTGAAGGAAGCGAAGGACCTGGTTGACGGTGCACCGAAGCCCATCAAGGAAGGCGTCGACAAGGCTGCTGCTGAAGAAGCCAAGAAGAAGCTGGAAGAAGCTGGCGCGAAGGTCGAAGTCAAGTAAGTTTCGGCGCGCTGTGCGAAGGCTGGCGGTATTTTCACCGCCGGCCTTTTTGTGCTTTGTGGGGACGTTATTCTGGCACTCATTCGGGAGCCCGAATAATCGGCCCCAGAAGCCAAAGAAAACCGCCTGATCGTTGTGACGCATCACACGCGATTGGCGGTTCTCTTTGTCTTCTGAAGCGACTGCAGAAGGCAAGTTTGGTCGGGTAGCGGGCAACACAGGCATCCGCTGCCGTCAGCCAGCGGTTGGTAGCGGCCAACCACCAAGCTTCTCGGCTCGTTCAAGCCGTCGAACGGCCATCGGGTCTCAGTCGGTGAACACTCGGGTTTGAAACGTCCAGGTATTCCGCCTCGATAGCACCCGCCGTGATTCGGAGATCGTATGCAATATTCCTTCACCGAGAAGAAGCGCATTCGCAAGAGTTTCGCGAAGCGCCCCATCGTTCACCAAGTTCCGTTCTTGCTGGCTACTCAGCTTGAATCATTCAGCACGTTTCTGCAAGCCGATGTGCCGGCGACGCAACGCAAGCCTGAAGGTTTGCAGGCCGCGTTCACATCGGTATTTCCCATTGTTTCGCACAACGGTTTCGCGCGCCTCGAGTTCGTGAGCTATGCGCTGTCCTCGCCGGCATTCAACATCAAGGAATGCCAGCAGCGTGGCCTGACGTACTGCTCCGCGCTGCGCGCGAAGGTCCGCCTCGTCATCCTCGACAAGGAATCGCCGAACAAGCCAGTCGTCAAGGAAGTGAAGGAGCAGGAAGTGTACATGGGCGAAATTCCGCTCATGACGCCGACGGGCTCGTTCGTCATCAACGGCACCGAGCGTGTCATCGTCTCGCAGCTGCACCGTTCGCCGGGCGTGTTCTTCGAACACGACAAGGGCAAGACGCACAGCTCGGGCAAGCTGCTGTTCTCGGCACGGATCATTCCGTACCGCGGCTCGTGGCTCGACTTCGAATTCGATCCGAAGGACATCCTGTACTTCCGCGTCGACCGTCGCCGCAAGATGCCGGTGACGATCCTGCTGAAGGCCATCGGCCTGACGCCGGAACAGATCCTCGCGAACTTCTTCGTGTTCGACAACTTCACGCTGATGGACGAAGGCGCGCAACTCGAGTTCGTGCCCGAGCGCCTGCGTGGTGAAGTCGCGCGTTTCGACATCACGGATCGCGACGGCAAGGTCATCGTCCAGAAGGACAAGCGGATCAACGCGAAGCACATTCGCGACCTCGAAGCCGCGAAGACCAAGTTCATCTCGGTGCCGGAAGACTATCTGCTCGGCCGCGTGCTGGCGAAGAACGTCGTCGACGGCGACACCGGCGAAGTGATCGCGAGCGCGAACGACGAAGTCACGGAAAGCGTGCTCGAGAAGCTGCGCGAAGCGGGTATCAAGGACATCCAGACGCTCTACACGAACGATCTGGATCAGGGTCCGTACATCTCGTCGACGCTGCGTGTCGACGAAACGACCGACAAGACGGCCGCGCGCATCGCGATCTACCGCATGATGCGCCCGGGCGAGCCGCCGACCGAAGAAGCGGTCGAGGCGCTGTTCAACCGCCTGTTCTACAGCGAAGAAGCGTACGACCTGTCGAAGGTCGGCCGCATGAAGTTCAACCGCCGCGTCGGCCGTGACGAGATCGTCGGCCCGATGACGCTGCAGGACGACGACATTCTCGCGACGATCAAGATTCTCGTCGAGCTGCGTAACGGCAAGGGCGAAGTGGACGACATCGACCACCTCGGCAACCGTCGCGTGCGTTGCGTCGGCGAACTGGCGGAAAACCAGTTCCGCGCGGGCCTCGTGCGTGTCGAGCGCGCGGTCAAGGAACGCCTCGGCCAGGCCGAAAGCGAAAACCTGATGCCGCACGACCTGATCAACTCGAAGCCGATTTCGTCGGCGATCCGCGAGTTCTTCGGTTCGTCGCAGCTGTCGCAGTTCATGGACCAGACCAACCCGCTGTCGGAAATCACGCACAAGCGCCGTGTTTCCGCACTGGGCCCGGGCGGTCTGACGCGCGAGCGCGCAGGCTTCGAAGTCCGCGACGTGCACCCGACCCACTACGGCCGCGTGTGCCCGATCGAAACGCCGGAAGGTCCGAACATCGGCCTGATCAACTCGCTCGCGCTGTACGCGCACCTGAACGAGTACGGCTTCCTTGAGACGCCGTACCGCAAGGTCGTGGACGGCAAGGTGACCGACCAGATCGACTACCTGTCGGCGATCGAGGAAGGCCGCTACATGATCGCTCAGGCGAACGCCGCGATCGACGAGGACGGCCGACTGATCGACGAACTCGTGTCGTCGCGCGAAGCCGGCGAAACGATGATGGTCACGCCGGACCGCATCCAGTACATGGACGTCGCGCCGTCGCAGATCGTGTCGGTCGCAGCGTCGCTGATTCCGTTCCTCGAGCACGACGACGCGAACCGTGCACTGATGGGTTCGAACATGCAGCGTCAGGCGGTGCCGTGTCTGCGTCCGGAAAAGCCGGTCGTCGGGACGGGCATCGAGCGCACCTGCGCGGTCGACTCGGGTACGACGGTCCAGGCGTTCCGCGGCGGCGTCGTCGACTACGTCGATGCAGGCCGTATCGTGATTCGCGTGAACGACGACGAAGCGGTCGCGGGTGAAGTCGGTGTCGACATCTACAACCTGATCAAGTACACGCGTTCGAACCAGAACACGAACATCAACCAGCGTCCGATCGTGAAGATGGGCGACAAGGTCTCGCGCGGCGACGTGCTGGCCGACGGCGCCTCGACGGACCTGGGCGAGCTCGCGCTCGGCCAGAACATGCTGATCGCGTTCATGCCGTGGAACGGCTACAACTTCGAGGATTCGATCCTGATCTCGGAGAAGGTGGTCGCGGACGATCGCTACACGTCGATCCACATCGAAGAGCTGAACGTCGTTGCACGCGACACGAAGCTCGGGCCGGAAGAAATCACGCGCGACATCTCGAACCTGGCGGAAGTCCAGCTCGGCCGTCTCGACGAATCGGGCATCGTGTACATCGGTGCCGAAGTCGAAGCGGGCGACGTGCTGGTCGGCAAGGTCACGCCGAAGGGCGAGACCCAGCTGACGCCGGAAGAGAAGCTGCTGCGCGCGATCTTCGGCGAGAAGGCTTCGGACGTGAAGGACACGTCGCTGCGCGTGCCGTCGGGCATGAGCGGCACCGTGATCGACGTCCAGGTGTTCACGCGCGAAGGCATTCAGCGCGACAAGCGTGCGCAACAGATCATCGACGACGAACTGAAGCGTTACCGTCTCGACCTGAACGACCAGCTGCGCATCGTGGAAGGCGACGCGTTCCAGCGTCTCGCGCGCATGCTCGTGGGCAAGGTCGCGAACGGCGGTCCGAAGAAGCTCGCGAAGGGCACGAAGATCGACCAGGCTTACCTGGAAGACCTCGACCACTACCACTGGTTCGACATCCGCCTCGCGGACGACGAAGCAGCGGCGCAGCTCGAAGCGATCAAGAACTCGATCGAAGAAAAGCGTCACCAGTTCGACCTCGCGTTCGAAGAGAAGCGCAAGAAGCTCACGCAAGGCGACGAACTGCCGCCGGGCGTGCTGAAGATGGTCAAGGTGTACCTGGCGGTGAAGCGCCGTCTGCAGCCTGGCGACAAGATGGCGGGCCGTCACGGTAACAAGGGTGTCGTGTCGAAGATCGTCCCGATCGAAGACATGCCGTACATGGCCGATGGCCGTCCGGCAGACGTCGTGCTGAACCCGCTCGGCGTGCCGTCGCGGATGAACGTGGGTCAGGTTCTGGAAGTGCACCTCGGCTGGGCCGCGAAGGGCCTCGGCTGGCGTATCGGCGAAATGCTGCAGCGTCAGGCGAAGATCGAGGAACTGCGCGCGTTCCTGACGAAGATCTACAACGAGTCGGGCCGCCAGGAAGATCTGGAAAGCTTCACCGACGACGAGATCCTCGAACTCGCGAAGAACCTGCGCGAAGGCGTGCCGTTCGCAACGCCGGTGTTCGACGGTGCGACCGAGGAAGAAATGGGCAAGATGCTCGACCTCGCGTTCCCGGACGACATCGCCGAACAGCTCGGCATGAATCCGTCGAAGAACCAGGTCCGCCTGTACGACGGCCGCACGGGTGAAATGTTCGAACGTCGCGTGACGCTCGGCTACATGCACTACCTGAAGCTGCACCACCTGGTCGACGACAAGATGCACGCGCGTTCGACGGGCCCGTACTCGCTCGTCACGCAGCAGCCGCTGGGCGGTAAGGCGCAGTTCGGTGGCCAGCGTTTCGGTGAAATGGAAGTGTGGGCACTCGAAGCGTACGGCGCGTCCTACGTGCTGCAGGAAATGCTGACGGTGAAGTCGGACGACGTGACCGGCCGGACGAAGGTGTACGAAAACCTCGTCAAGGGCGATCACGTGATCGATGCAGGCATGCCGGAATCCTTCAACGTGCTCGTGAAGGAAATCCGCTCGCTCGGTATCGATATCGATCTCGACCGCAATTAATCGGACTACGGAGAGAAAGCAATGAAAGCTCTGCTCGATCTATTCAAGCAAGTCCAACAGGAAGAAGTTTTCGACGCGATCAAGATCGGTCTGGCCTCGCCCGACAAGATCCGTTCGTGGTCGTTCGGCGAAGTGAAGAAGCCGGAGACCATCAACTACCGTACGTTCAAGCCGGAACGCGATGGTCTGTTCTGCGCGAAGATCTTCGGGCCGATCAAGGACTACGAGTGCCTGTGCGGCAAGTACAAGCGCCTGAAGCACCGCGGCGTGATCTGCGAGAAGTGCGGCGTCGAAGTGACGCTGGCGAAGGTGCGTCGCGAACGGATGGGCCACATCGAGCTGGCCTCGCCGGTCGCGCACATCTGGTTCCTGAAGTCGCTGCCGTCGCGTCTGGGCATGGTGCTCGACATGACGCTGCGCGACATCGAACGCGTGCTGTACTTCGAAGCGTACGTGGTGATCGAACCGGGCATGACGCCGCTGAAGGCGCGGCAGATCATGACCGAAGAGGATTACTACAACAAGGTCGAGGAATACGGCGACGAATTCCGTGCCGAGATGGGCGCGGAAGGCGTGCGTGAACTGCTGCGCGCGATCAACATCGACGAGCAGGTCGAGACGCTGCGCACCGAGCTGAAGAACACCGGCTCGGAAGCGAAGATCAAGAAGTACGCGAAGCGCCTGAAGGTCCTCGAGGCATTTCAGCGCTCGGGCATCAAGCCCGAGTGGATGATCCTCGAAGTGCTGCCGGTGCTGCCGCCGGAACTGCGTCCGCTCGTGCCGCTGGACGGCGGCCGTTTCGCGACGTCGGACCTGAACGACCTGTATCGCCGCGTGATCAACCGTAACAACCGGTTGAAGCGCCTGCTCGAGCTGAAGGCCCCTGAAATCATCGTCCGCAACGAAAAGCGGATGCTGCAGGAAGCCGTCGACTCGCTGCTCGACAACGGTCGTCGCGGCAAGGCGATGACGGGCGCGAACAAGCGTCCGCTGAAGTCGCTCGCCGACATGATCAAGGGCAAGGGCGGCCGTTTCCGTCAGAACCTGCTGGGCAAGCGCGTCGACTACTCGGGCCGTTCGGTCATCGTGGTCGGCCCGACGCTGAAGCTGCACCAGTGCGGTCTGCCGAAGCTGATGGCGCTCGAACTGTTCAAGCCGTTCATCTTCAACAAGCTGGAAGTGATGGGCGTCGCGACGACCATCAAGGCTGCGAAGAAGGAAGTCGAGAACCAGACGCCGGTGGTGTGGGACATCCTCGAAGAGGTGATCCGCGAGCATCCGGTGATGCTGAACCGTGCGCCGACGCTGCACCGTCTCGGTATCCAGGCGTTCGAGCCGGTGCTGATCGAAGGCAAGGCAATCCAGCTGCACCCGCTCGTCTGCGCGGCGTTCAACGCCGACTTCGACGGTGACCAGATGGCCGTTCACGTGCCGCTGTCGCTCGAAGCGCAGATGGAAGCGCGCACGCTGATGCTCGCGTCGAACAACGTGCTGTTCCCGGCCAACGGCGATCCGTCGATCGTGCCGTCGCAGGATATCGTGCTGGGTCTGTACTACGCGACCCGCGAAGCGATCAACGGCAAGGGCGAAGGCCTGTCGTTCACGGGCGTGTCGGAAGTCATCCGCGCGTACGAGAACAAGGAAGTCGAGCTGGCCTCGCGCGTCAACGTCCGGATCACCGAAATGGTCCGCAACGAGGACACGTCGGAAGGCGCGCCGGAGTTCGTGCCGAAGATCACGCTGTACGCGACGACCGTCGGTCGCGCGATCCTGTCGGAGATCCTGCCGCACGGCCTGCCGTTCTCGGTGCTGAACAAGCCGCTGAAGAAGAAGGAAATCTCGCGCCTGATCAACACGGCGTTCCGCAAGTGCGGTCTGCGTGCGACGGTGGTGTTCGCCGACCAGCTGATGCAGTCGGGTTTCCGTCTCGCGACGCGCGCCGGCATCTCGATCTGCGTGGACGACATGCTCGTGCCGCCGCAGAAGGAAACGATCGTCGGCGACGCCGCGAAGAAGGTGAAGGAATACGACCGCCAGTACATGTCGGGTCTCGTCACCGCGCAGGAACGCTACAACAACGTGGTCGACATCTGGTCGGCAACGTCGGAAGCGGTCGGCAAGGCGATGATGGAGCAGCTGTCGACGGAGCCGGTGATCGATCGCGACGGCAACGAGACGCGCCAGGAGTCGTTCAACTCGATCTACATGATGGCCGACTCGGGCGCCCGGGGTTCGGCGGTTCAGATTCGTCAGCTGGCCGGTATGCGTGGCCTGATGGCGAAGCCGGACGGCTCGATTATCGAGACGCCGATTACCGCGAACTTCCGCGAAGGTCTGAACGTGTTGCAGTACTTCATCTCGACCCACGGTGCACGTAAGGGTCTGGCTGATACGGCACTGAAGACCGCGAACTCGGGTTACCTGACGCGTCGTCTCGTCGACGTCACGCAGGACCTGGTGGTGGTCGAGGACGATTGCGGCACGTCGAACGGCGTGGCGATGAAGGCGCTCGTCGAAGGCGGTGAAGTCGTCGAAGCGCTGCGCGACCGTATCCTCGGCCGCGTCGCGGTTGCGGACGTCGTGAATCCGGAAACGCAGGAAACGCTGTACGAATCGGGCACGCTGCTCGACGAAACGGCGGTCGAGGAAATCGAACGCCTCGGCATCGACGAAGTGCGCGTGCGCACGCCGCTGACCTGCGAAACGCGTTACGGCCTGTGCGCATCCTGCTACGGCCGCGACCTCGGCCGCGGCTCGCTGGTGAACGTCGGCGAAGCAGTCGGCGTGATCGCGGCGCAGTCGATCGGCGAACCGGGCACGCAGCTGACGATGCGTACGTTCCACATCGGTGGTGCGGCATCGCGTGCGGCCGTGGCTTCGTCGGTCGAAGCGAAGAGCAACGGTATCGTCCGCTTCACGGCGACGATGCGCTACGTCACGAACGCGAAGGGCGAGCAGATCGTCATTTCCCGTTCGGGCGAAGCGATGATCACCGACGACTTCGGTCGCGAGCGCGAGCGTCACAAAGTGCCGTACGGCGCGACGCTGCTGCAGCTCGACGGCGCGACCATCAAGGCCGGCACGCAGCTCGCCACGTGGGATCCGCTGACGCGTCCGATCATCACCGAGTACGGTGGTACGGTGAAGTTCGAGAACGTCGAGGAAGGCGTGACCGTCGCGAAGCAGATCGACGACGTGACCGGCCTGTCGACGCTGGTCGTGATCGACGTGAAGCGCCGCGGTTCGCAGGCTTCGAAGAGCGTGCGTCCGCAGGTGAAGCTGCTCGACGCGAACGGCGAAGAAGTGAAGATTCCGGGCACGGAGCACGCGGTGCAGATCGGCTTCCAGGTCGGCGCACTGATCACCGTGAAGGATGGCCAGCAGGTGCAGGTCGGTGAAGTGCTCGCACGTATCCCGACCGAAGCGCAGAAGACGCGTGACATTACCGGCGGTCTGCCGCGGGTGGCGGAACTGTTCGAAGCGCGTTCGCCGAAGGATGCCGGCATTCTCGCGGAGGTCACCGGTACGACGTCGTTCGGTAAGGACACGAAGGGCAAGCAGCGTCTCGTCATCACGGATCTCGAGGGCAACCAGCACGAGTTCCTGATCGCGAAGGAAAAGCAGGTTCTGGTTCACGATGCCCAGGTCGTCAACAAGGGCGAAATGATCGTGGACGGTCCGGCCGATCCGCACGACATCCTGCGTCTGCAGGGTATCGAGGCGCTGTCGCGCTACATCGTCGACGAAGTGCAGGACGTGTACCGTCTGCAGGGCGTGAAGATCAACGACAAGCACATCGAGGTGATCGTTCGCCAGATGCTGCGTCGTGTGCAGATCACCGACAACGGCGATACGCGCTTCATCCCGGGCGAACAGGTCGAACGTTCCGACATGCTGGACGAGAACGATCGCATGATCGCCGAGGGCAAGCGTCCGGCTTCGTACGACAACGTGCTGCTCGGTATCACGAAGGCGTCGCTGTCGACCGACTCGTTCATCTCCGCGGCATCGTTCCAGGAAACGACCCGCGTGCTGACCGAAGCGGCGATCATGGGCAAGCGCGACGATCTGCGCGGCCTGAAGGAAAACGTGATCGTCGGCCGTCTGATTCCGGCCGGTACGGGTCTCGCGTTCCACAAGGCACGCAAGGCGAAGGAATCGTCGGATCGCGAGCGTTTCGACCAGATCGCAGCGGAAGAGGCATTCGACTTCGGCACGCCGAGCGCGCCGGCGGAAGAGCCGCAACACCCGGCAGCCGAGTAAGCGCGGGGCGGCGCAAGCCGCCTTGCCTTGCTATCATCGCTGTCACCGAAACCGCCCGGTTCTGCCGGGCGGTTTTTTTTCATCCTTCGTTCACGTGCATCACGGGCCGGCACAGCGCCGGCGCATGCGTCGCGATCGCGTCCGGTACGGGCGCGGCAGGCCCGTGATGCACGCGAACGAACCCTGACCGAACGGCCAACATCGCGCGATTCGCCCCGCGTCGCGCGAGCGGGTTGTTAAAATTGCGGTCATCGCTTAGCCGTCCCTGCTCTCATTCATGTCCCGCGCCCTCGAAATACTCGACGAAGTCTTTGGTTATTCCGCCTTTCGCGGCCAGCAGGGCGAGATCGTCGAGCACGTCGCCGGCGGCGGCGATTGTCTCGTGCTGATGCCGACCGGCGGCGGCAAGTCGCTGTGCTACCAGATTCCCGCGCTGCTGCGCCGCGAGGCCGGGCAGGGCGCCGGCATCGTCGTGTCGCCGCTGATCGCGCTGATGCAGGACCAGGTCGCCGCGTTGAGCGAAGTCGGCGTGCGCGCGGCCTATCTGAATTCGACGTTGTCGGGCGCCGAGGCAGCGGCCACCGAGCGCGCGCTGCGCGAGGGCGAAATCGACCTGCTGTACGTCGCGCCGGAGCGGTTGATGACGGGGCGCTTCCTCGAACTGCTCGAGCGCGCGAAGATCGGCCTGTTCGCGATCGACGAAGCGCACTGCGTGTCGCAATGGGGGCACGATTTCCGCCCGGAATACATCCAGCTGTCGGTGCTGCACGAGCGCTTCCCGTCGGTGCCGCGCATCGCGCTCACCGCCACGGCCGATGCGATCACGCGCGACGAGATCATCCATCGTCTCGCGCTCGACGATGCACGCGTGTTCGTGTCGAGCTTCGACCGGCCGAACATCCGCTACCGGATCGTCGAAAAGGACAATGCACGCGCGCAGCTGCTCGATTTCATTCGCGCCGAGCACACGAATGCCGACGGCACGACGGACGCGGGTGTCGTCTATTGCCTGTCGCGCCGCAAGGTCGAGGAAACGGCCGAATGGCTGAAGGCGCAGGGCGTGCGCGCGCTGCCGTACCACGCGGGAATGGAGTTCGAGGTGCGGCAGAGGCACCAGGAAATGTTCCAGCGCGAGGAAGGCATCGTGATGTGCGCGACGATCGCGTTCGGCATGGGCATCGACAAGCCCGACGTGCGTTTCGTCGCGCATCTCGACTTGCCGAAGAGCGTCGAAGGCTACTACCAGGAAACCGGCCGCGCGGGCCGCGACGGGCTGCCGGCGAACGCGTGGATGGCGTATGGCCTCGGCGATGTCGTCCAGCAGCGCAAGATGATCGACGAGTCCGATGCGGACGACGCACACAAGCGTGTGCAGACGTCGAAGCTCGATGCGCTGCTCGGCTTGTGCGAGACGATCTCGTGTCGCCGCGTGCGGCTGCTGAACTACTTCGGCGAGGCGAGCCAGCCGTGCGGCAACTGCGACACGTGCCTCGAGCCGCCCGCGTCGTGGGACGCGACGCGCGAGGCGCAGATGGCGCTGTCGTGCGTGTTCCGCGCGCAGCGTGCGAGCGGCTTCAATTTCGGTTCCAGTCACCTGATCGAGATCCTGCGTGGCGGGCGCACCGAGAAGGTGTTGCAGCGCGGCCACGATCAGCTCAGCACGTTCGGAATCGGCGCAGCGCTGTCCGAGCCCGAGTGGCGCGCGATTTTCCGGCAGCTGGTCGCGTACGGCTACCTGGCCGTCGACCATGGCGGCTTCGGCGCGCTGATGCTGACCGAGGCCGCGAAGCCCGTGCTGAAGAACGAGGAAAAGGTCACGCTGCGCCGCTATGTGAAGCCGCAGCGCACCCGCCAGTCGTCGAGCCGCAGCGCCACGCGCGTCGATCCGACGGCTGGCATGGGCGCCCGCGAGCGCGCACGGTGGGATGCGCTGCGCGCATGGCGGGCGGAAACCGCGAAGACCGACGGCGTGCCGGCCTATGTGATTTTCCACGACGCGACGCTCGCCGAAATCGCGCGCAACGCGCCGGAGACGATCGACGACCTGCGTCACATCCCCGGCATGGGCGTGCGCAAGCTCGAACGCTTCGGCGACGAGATCATCGACGTCGTCGAATCGGCCTGACACAGGTGTTCCGCCCCCTTCTGTAAACCGCGCGGTCGGTCGGCACATCACGCAAGCCGTTGACTTAGTTGGTATTTCCGGAATATCATGTTGGGTTCCGGTATTCGGTGGGCCGAGTCGCGTTCGAAGGTTCGTGTCCGTCTCGCCGGTTCGGAAGTCAACTGTGCGTCGATTTTCGCTTTGCCCGAAATCGATGTGCAGATTTTGTTCAATTTCAGGAATAAACAATGCCAACCATCAACCAACTGGTTCGCAAAGGCCGTCAGTCGGAAACGACGAAGAGCAAGAGCCCGGCCCTGCAGGACTGCCCCCAGCGTCGCGGCGTGTGCACCCGTGTGTACACGACGACGCCGAAGAAGCCGAACTCGGCACTCCGTAAGGTCGCCAAGGTTCGTCTGACGAACGGCTTCGAAGTGATTTCGTACATCGGCGGTGAAGGCCACAACCTGCAGGAGCACTCGGTTGTGCTGATCCGCGGCGGCCGTGTGAAGGACTTGCCGGGTGTGCGTTACCACATGGTTCGCGGCTCGCTGGATACCCAGGGCGTCAAGGACCGTAAGCAAGCGCGCTCGAAGTACGGCGCGAAGCGTGCAAAGGCTGCCAAGTAAGCAGTTTTTGATCAGGGATCGCCGCAGGGCGGTCAAGGCGGGAGTGCCGGATTGCCGGTGCTGTCGAGTAAGTGGTCACCCGGCCAAGCTGGTTAGTCGTGAAGATGTGATCGGGTTTGTTGGTGGCCGCGGAGCTGGTTACAGCTCCAACTGAACAAGTAAAGGAAGAATCATGCCGCGTCGTCGCGAAGTCCCCAAGCGGGAAGTGTTGCCGGATCCGAAGTTCGGTAACGTTGATGTTGCCAAGTTCATGAACATGCTGATGCTGTCCGGCAAGAAGTCGGTCGCAGAGCGCATCGTTTATGGCGCATTCGAACAAATCCAGACCAAGGGTGGCAAGGACCCGCTGGAAGTGTTCACGGTTGCGCTCAACAACGTGAAGCCGGTGGTCGAAGTGAAGAGCCGCCGCGTTGGTGGTGCCAACTATCAAGTTCCGGTCGAAGTGCGCCCGTCGCGTCGTATGGCATTGGCGATGCGCTGGCTGCGTGAGGCTGCGAAGAAGCGCAGCGAGAAGTCGATGGCTCTGCGTCTGGCAGGCGAACTCACCGAAGCGGCCGAAGGCCGTGGCGGCGCGATGAAGAAGCGCGATGAAGTTCACCGCATGGCAGAAGCCAACCGCGCGTTCTCGCATTTCCGTTTCTAAGCGCCTGGCTGGGCTGTTTGCGGAAATAAATTCCGGGCGGGTGCGCTTTTCAGGCGCCTCGCCCGTTTGTGTTGAGGCGTGATGCAGCAGGGCTGCATCACGTCATCCCAGTAGAGGATCAAAGTGGCTCGCAAGACTCCTATCGAGCGCTACCGCAATATCGGTATTAGCGCTCACATCGACGCCGGCAAGACGACGACGACCGAGCGCATTCTGTTTTACACCGGTGTGAACCACAAGATCGGTGAAGTCCACGACGGCGCAGCCACGATGGACTGGATGGAGCAGGAACAGGAACGTGGCATCACGATCACGTCCGCTGCTACCACGGCCTTCTGGAAGGGCATGGGCGGCAACTATCCGGAACACCGCATCAACATCATCGACACCCCGGGCCACGTCGACTTCACGATCGAAGTGGAGCGTTCGATGCGCGTGCTCGACGGCGCGTGCATGGTGTACTGCGCAGTGGGCGGCGTGCAGCCGCAGTCGGAAACGGTGTGGCGCCAGGCGAACAAGTACAAGGTGCCGCGTCTCGCGTTCGTCAACAAGATGGACCGTACCGGCGCGAACTTCTTCAAGGTCTACGACCAGCTCCGTCTGCGCCTGAAGGCGAACCCGGTTCCGGTCGTGGTGCCGATCGGCTCGGAAGAAAACTTCAAGGGCGTGGTCGACCTGATCAAGATGAAGGCGATCATTTGGGACGAAGCGTCGCAAGGCACGAAGTTCGACTACGTCGACATCCCGGCCGAACTTGCAGAGACCTGCAAGGAATGGCGCGAAAAGATGGTCGAAGCGGCTGCCGAAGCCAGCGAAGACCTGATGAACAAGTACCTGGAAGAAGGCGATCTGCCGGAAGCCGACATCGTCAAGGCGCTGCGTGACCGTACGATCGCGTGCGAAATCCAGCCGATGCTGTGCGGTACCGCGTTCAAGAACAAGGGCGTGCAGCGTATGCTCGACGCCGTGATCGACTTCCTGCCGTCGCCGGTCGACATTCCGCCGGTCAAGGGCGAGCTCGAAAACGGCGAAGAAGCAGAGCGCAAGGCATCGGACGAAGAGAAGTTCTCGTCGCTCGCGTTCAAGATCATGACCGACCCGTTCGTCGGCCAGCTGATCTTCTTCCGTGTGTACTCGGGCGTCGTCAACTCGGGCGACACGCTGCTGAACTCGACCAAGGGCAAGAAGGAACGCCTCGGCCGTATTCTGCAGATGCACGCGAACCAGCGTGAAGAAATCAAGGAAGTCCGCGCAGGCGACATCGCTGCAGCGGTCGGCCTGAAGGAAGCCACCACGGGCGATACGCTGTGCGACCCGGCGAACCCGATCGTTCTCGAACGCATGGTGTTCCCGGAGCCGGTGATTTCGCAGGCGGTCGAGCCGAAGACCAAGGCCGACCAGGAAAAGATGGGCCTCGCACTGAACCGTCTGGCTCAGGAAGACCCGTCGTTCCGCGTGCAGACCGACGAAGAGTCGGGCCAGACCATCATTTCGGGCATGGGCGAGCTCCACCTCGAAATTCTGGTCGACCGGATGAAGCGTGAATTCGGCGTGGAAGCGACCGTCGGCAAGCCGCAGGTTGCATACCGCGAAACGATCCGTTCGACGGCGAAGGACGTCGACGGCAAGTTCGTCAAGCAGTCGGGTGGTCGCGGCCAGTACGGTCACGCGGTCATCACGCTCGAGCCGAACGAACAAGGCAAGGGCTACGAGTTCTTCGACGAGATCAAGGGTGGTGTGATTCCGCGTGAATACATCCCGGCGGTCGACAAGGGTATCCAGGACACGCTGAAGTCGGGCGTGCTGGCAGGCTTCCCGGTCGTCGACGTGAAGGTTCACCTGACGTTCGGTTCGTACCACGACGTTGACTCGAACGAAAACGCGTTCCGCATGGCCGGTTCGATGGCGTTCAAGGAAGCGATGCGCAAGGCGAACCCGGTCGTCCTCGAGCCGATGATGGCTGTCGAAGTCGAGACGCCGGAAGACTACATGGGCAACGTGATGGGCGACCTGTCGGGCCGTCGCGGTATCGTCCAGGGCATGGAAGACATGGTTGGCGGCGGCAAGATCGTGCGCGCCGAAGTGCCGCTGTCGGAAATGTTCGGCTACTCGACGTCGCTGCGCTCGCTGACGCAAGGTCGTGCAACGTACACGATGGAGTTCAAGCACTACGCTGAAGCTCCGCGCAACGTTGCCGAAGCGATCATCAGCGCAAAGTCGAAGTAAATCTTTAGCTACCAATCGATTATTTTTTGAAAGAAGAGAATCATGGCAAAAGAAAAGTTTGAGCGGACCAAGCCGCACGTGAACGTTGGTACGATTGGTCACGTTGACCACGGCAAGACGACGCTGACGGCAGCGATCACGACGGTTCTGACGAAGAAGTTCGGCGGCGAAGCGAAGGCGTACGACCAGATCGACGCGGCACCGGAAGAAAAGGCGCGCGGCATCACGATCAACACGGCGCACGTCGAGTACGAAACGGCTAACCGCCACTACGCACACGTCGACTGCCCGGGCCACGCTGACTATGTGAAGAACATGATCACGGGTGCGGCGCAGATGGACGGCGCGATCCTGGTTTGCTCGGCAGCAGACGGCCCGATGCCGCAAACGCGCGAGCACATCCTGCTGGCACGTCAGGTTGGCGTTCCGTACATCATCGTGTTCCTGAACAAGTGCGACATGGTGGACGACGCTGAACTGCTCGAGCTGGTCGAGATGGAAGTTCGCGAACTCCTGTCGAAGTACGACTTCCCGGGCGACGACACGCCGATCGTGAAGGGTTCGGCGAAGCTGGCGCTGGAAGGCGACACGGGCGAGCTGGGCGAAGTGGCGATCATGAACCTGGCAGACGCACTGGACACGTACATCCCGACGCCGGAGCGTGCGGTTGATGGCGCGTTCCTGATGCCGGTGGAAGACGTGTTCTCGATCTCGGGCCGCGGTACGGTGGTGACGGGTCGTGTCGAGCGCGGCATCATCAAGGTCGGCGAAGAAATCGAAATCGTCGGTATCAAGCCGACGGTGAAGACGACCTGCACGGGCGTTGAAATGTTCCGCAAGCTGCTGGACCAGGGTCAGGCAGGCGACAACGTCGGTATCCTGCTGCGCGGCACGAAGCGTGAAGACGTGGAGCGTGGCCAGGTTCTGGCGAAGCCGGGTTCGATCACGCCGCACACGCACTTCACGGCTGAAGTGTACGTGCTGAGCAAGGACGAAGGCGGCCGTCACACGCCGTTCTTCAACAACTACCGTCCGCAGTTCTACTTCCGTACGACGGACGTGACGGGCTCGATCGAGCTGCCGAAGGACAAGGAAATGGTGATGCCGGGCGACAACGTGTCGATCACGGTGAAGCTGATCGCTCCGATCGCGATGGAAGAAGGTCTGCGCTTCGCAATCCGCGAAGGCGGCCGTACGGTCGGCGCCGGCGTCGTCGCCAAGATCATCGAGTAATATCGACGATCCGCGGATCCCTGCGGGGTCCGCGATTCCACGGTAAGCAACTCGTACCGTAGAAACCGGGTGTCCAGTTCGATCTGGCACCCGGTTTTTCTTTGTGGCGTGCGAACCGCTCTATTGACAAACGCCCACCGCCGCGAATTTTCGTGTAGAATCGCGGGCTTAGCAGTGGAAGTACCGCCCGGAACCTGATGCTTCGCTCCCCGCTGGCGTCATGTTTCACGTTCTTTTAGTGTCCGGCGATGCAACATCGCCTCGCTCTTTTCAAGGAATCGTCATGCAGCAACAGAAAATCCGCATTCGCCTGAAGGCATTCGACTATCGTCTGATCGATCAATCGGCTGCCGAAATCGTCGATACCGCGAAGCGGACTGGCGCAATCGTCCGTGGCCCGGTGCCGCTGCCGACGCGCATTCAGCGTTTTGACATCCTGCGTTCGCCGCACGTCAACAAGACGTCGCGCGATCAGCTCGAAATCCGCACCCACCAGCGCCTGATGGACATCGTCGACCCGACGGACAAGACCGTTGACGCGCTGATGAAGCTCGACCTGCCGGCTGGCGTCGACGTGGAAATCAAGCTGCAGTAAGGCTTCCGGCGCCGGCCGGCGAGCCGGGTGGCGCTAAGTCTTTGTATTGCTTGCGGAAATCGAGAAGTCGGGCTATACTGCTTGGCTTTTCGCGTATTCGCGTAAAAAAGTTGGGCCTTGCGTGCCCGGCATTTTGTAAATCAGCCCCGACCAATCGCAGTCGGGAATGGAGAAAATGATGAGCCTTGGACTCGTAGGTCGCAAGGTTGGCATGACCCGTATCTTCACGGCTGAAGGGGATTCGATTCCCGTCACCGTGCTGGACGTGTCGGACAACCGCGTGACGCAGATCAAGACTGTTGAAACCGACGGCTACACGGCCGTGCAGGTTGCATTCGGCTCCCGCCGCGCATCGCGCGTGACGAAGCCGCTGGCAGGTCATCTCGCCAAAGCCGGTGTCGAAGCCGGTGAAATCCTCAAGGAATTCCGCATTGACGCGGCCAAGGCAGCCGAGCTGTCGAATGGTGCCGTGGTCGGTGCAGATCTTTTCGAAGTGGGCCAGAAGGTCGACGTGCAAGGCGTGTCGATCGGTAAGGGCTACGCCGGTACGATCAAGCGTTACAACTTCTCCTCCGGCCGTGCCACGCACGGTAACTCGCGCTCGCACAACGTGCCGGGCTCGATCGGTATGGCGCAGGATCCGGGTCGTGTTTTCCCGGGTAAGCGCATGACGGGTCACATGGGTGACGTGACGGTGACGGTGCAGAACCTCGAAATCGCCCGTATCGACGCAGAGCGCAAGCTGCTGCTCGTGAAGGGTGCGATTCCGGGCGCGAAGGGCGGCAAGGTCTTCGTGACGCCGGCCGTCAAGACCAAGGGGGCGAAATAATGGAACTCAAGCTCCTGAACGAAAATGGTCAGGAAGGTGCAGTGGTCAACGCATCGGACGTCGTGTTCGGTCGTGACTACAACGAAGCGCTGATCCACCAGGTCGTCGTCGCTTACCAGGCGAATGCTCGCCAGGGTAACCGCGCACAGAAGGACCGTGAGCAAGTCAAGCACACGACCAAGAAGCCGTGGCGCCAGAAGGGTACGGGCCGCGCTCGTGCCGGTATGTCGTCGAGCCCGCTGTGGCGTGGCGGTGGTCGTATCTTCCCGAATTCGCCGGAAGAAAACTTCTCGCACAAGGTCAACAAGAAGATGCATCGCGCAGGCCTCTGCTCGATCTTCTCGCAGCTGGCCCGCGAAGGCCGTCTGTCGGTCGTCGAGGACATCGTCCTCGAAGCGCCGAAGACCAAGCTGCTGGCCGACAAATTCAAGACCATGGGTCTCGACTCCGTGCTGATCATCACCGACACGGTTGACGAAAACCTGTACCTGGCATCGCGCAACCTGCCGCACGTGGCAATTGTCGAGCCGCGCTACGCTGACCCGCTGTCGCTGATCTACTTCAAGAAAGTGCTGGTCACGAAGGCTGCGGTCGCCCAGATCGAGGAGTTGCTGTCATGAGCGAGATTCGCAAGAACGATCATCGTTTGATGCAGGTCCTGCTCGCACCGGTGATTTCCGAAAAGGCGACGCTGGTTGCCGACAAGAACGAGCAAGTCGTGTTCGAAGTCGCACCGGATGCCACGAAGCAGGAAGTGAAGGCGGCTGTCGAGCTGCTGTTCAAGGTTGAAGTTGATTCGGTCAACGTGCTGGTTCAGAAGGGCAAGCAAAAGCGCTTCGGCCGTTCGATGGGCCGCCGCAAGGACGTGAAGAAGGCGTACGTTTGCCTGAAGCCCGGCCAGGAAATCAACTTTGAAGCGGAGGCCAAGTAATCATGGCAATCGTGAAAGTTAAACCGACTTCGCCGGGTCGCCGCGCGATGGTCAAGGTGGTCAACAAGAATCTGCACCAGGGCAAGCCGTACGCGGCACTGCTCGACTCGCAGAGCTCGACCGCCGGCCGTAACAACAACGGCCGTATCACCACGCGTCACAAGGGTGGTGGTCACAAGCAGCACTATCGTATCGTCGATTTCCGTCGCACGAAGGATGGCATCCCGGCAAAGGTCGAGCGTCTCGAGTACGACCCGAACCGCAGCGCGAACATCGCGCTGGTGCTCTACGCAGACGGCGAGCGTCGCTACATCATCGCCCCGAAGGGCCTGACCGTCGGCCAACAGCTGATGTCGGGTTCGGAAGCGCCGATCCGTGCAGGCAACACGCTGCCGATCCGCAACATTCCGGTCGGTACGACGATCCACTGCATCGAGATGCTGCCGGGCAAGGGCGCGCAAATGGCGCGTTCGGCTGGCACGTCGGCCATGCTGTTGGCGCGTGAAGGCGTCTACGCGCAGGTTCGTCTGCGTTCGGGCGAAATCCGCCGCGTGCACATCGAGTGCCGTGCAACGATCGGTGAAGTCGGCAACGAAGAGCATAGCCTGCGCCAGATCGGCAAGGCTGGCGCGAACCGCTGGCGCGGTATCCGCCCGACGGTGCGTGGCGTTGCGATGAACCCGGTCGATCACCCGCACGGTGGTGGTGAGGGCAAGACGGCTGCAGGTCGCGACCCGGTGAGCCCGTGGGGTACGCCGGCTAAGGGTTACCGCACCCGCAGCAACAAGCGCACGACGACGATGATCGTCCAGCGCCGTCACAAGCGTTAAGGAGTAGGCAATGGCACGTTCTGTTAAAAAAGGTCCGTTCTGCGACGCCCATTTGCTGAAGAAAGTTGAGGCGGCTGCAGCTTCGCGCGACAAAAAGCCGATCAAGACCTGGTCGCGTCGCTCGACGATTCTGCCGGATTTCATCGGCCTGACGATCGCTGTTCACAACGGCCGTCAACACGTTCCGGTGTACATCTCGGAAAACATGGTCGGCCACAAGCTTGGCGAGTTCGCACTGACCCGTACGTTCAAGGGTCACGCAGCCGACAAGAAGGCCAAGAAATAAGGGGCAATCAAGATGGAAGTGAAAGCAATTCATCGCGGTGCCCGCATCTCGGCGCAGAAAACGCGCCTTGTGGCTGACCAGATCCGCGGTTTGCCGGTCGACAAGGCGCTGAACGTTCTGACGTTCTCGCCGAAGAAGGCGGCTGGCATCGTGAAGAAGGTTGTGCTGTCGGCAATCGCGAATGCGGAGCACAACGAAGGCGCTGATATCGACGAGCTCAAGATCAAGAGCATCTACGTCGACAAGGCTGCATCGCTCAAGCGTTTCACCGCGCGCGCCAAGGGCCGCGGTAACCGCATCGAGAAGCAATCCTGTCACATCACTGTGACGGTCGGGAATTAAGGAGCCATACGATGGGACAGAAAATTCATCCGACTGGCTTCCGCCTGGCTGTCAGCCGCAATTGGGCTTCGCGTTGGTACGCGAACAACAACAATTTCGCGGCGATGCTGCAGGAAGACATCGGTGTTCGTGAATACCTGAAGAAGAAGCTGAAGAACGCTTCGGTCGGTCGGGTGGTCATCGAGCGTCCGGCGAAGAACGCGCGCATCACGATTTACAGCTCGCGTCCGGGCGTGGTCATCGGCAAGAAGGGCGAGGACATCGAACAGCTGAAGACGGAACTGCAACGCCGCATGGGCGTGCCGGTTCACGTCAACATCGAGGAAATCCGCAAGCCGGAAACCGATGCTCAGCTGATCGCTGACTCGATCACGCAACAGCTCGAGCGCCGGATCATGTTCCGTCGCGCGATGAAGCGTGCGATGCAGAACGCGATGCGTCTGGGTGCCCAAGGCATCAAGATCATGAGCGCAGGCCGTCTGAACGGTATCGAAATCGCTCGTACGGAGTGGTATCGCGAAGGTCGCGTGCCGCTTCACACGCTGCGTGCTGATATCGACTACGCGACTTCGGAAGCGAAGACGACTTACGGGATCATCGGCGTCAAGGTGTGGGTCTACAAGGGTGATACGCTCGGCCGCAACGATGCACCGGTGGTGGAAGAAGTAGCCGAAGACAAGCGTCCGCGTCGCAATGCGCGTCCGGGCGACCGTCGTCCGCGCCGTGACGGCGAAGGCGGCGCTCCGGGTGCTCGTCGTGGCGCACCGCGCCGTGGCGCCGGCAAGCCCGAAGACGGCAAGACTGGAGAATAACGATGCTGCAACCGAAACGCAGAAAGTATCGTAAAGAGCAGAAGGGTCGTAACACCGGCAAGGCGACGCGCGGCAACGCAGTGTCGTTCGGTGAATTCGGCCTGAAGGCGATCGGTCGCGGTCGTTTGACCGCACGTCAAATTGAAGCGGCGCGTCGTGCAATGACGCGTCACATCAAGCGTGGCGGCCGCATCTGGATCCGGATCTTCCCGGACAAGCCGATTTCGCAGAAGCCGGCCGAAGTGCGTATGGGTAACGGTAAGGGTAACCCGGAGTACTACGTCGCCGAGATTCAGCCGGGCAAGATGCTCTATGAAATGGACGGCGTAACCGAAGAACTGGCACGCGAAGCGTTCCGTCTGGCTGCAGCCAAGCTGCCGCTCAAGACGGCATTCATCGTGCGCCAGCTCGGCGCCTAAGGAGAAAACATGAAGGCTTCCGAACTTCTCCAGAAAGACCAGGCCGCGCTCAACAAGGAGCTGGCGGACCTGCTGAAGGCGCAATTCGGCCTGCGCATGCAACTCGCGACCCAGCAGCTCACGAACACGAGCCAGCTGAAGAAGGTTCGTCGCGACATCGCACGTGTGCGGACCGTCATGACTCAGAAGGCGAACCAGAAATGAACGATAGCGTGAAAACCTCGCTGAAGCGGACGCTGGTCGGTCGGGTCGTCAGCAACAAGATGGACAAGACCGTCACCGTGCTGATCGAGCACCGCGTCAAGCATCCGATCTACGGCAAGTATGTCGTGCGTTCGAAGAAGTACCACGCGCACGATGAAGCGAACACCTACAACGAAGGCGATCTCGTCGAAATCCAGGAAACGCGTCCTGTTTCGAAGACGAAGGCCTGGACGGTGTCGCGCCTCGTCGAAGCCGCTCGCGTCATCTAAGCGGGCAGCGCAGTAGGCAGTAACGGGCACTTCTCCACGAAGTGCTTGAAATCGCAAAGTTTTTGCTTGCGTGACCGGGATTATTTGTTATAATCCCGGTCTTCCCTCTTTATGGGAGCCCCGTCGCGGGCGAAGTTGGTGGGGGAAGCGGACTGGCGCCTGCCTGTCCGAAAGATTCACCGAATTGCGATGGCGGGTTTCGTTTGCCGTCGCTGCTGTTCCAACCCAAGCAGCCGATTGGCTGACGGGACCAAGACTGACCGAATGCATCATGGTGGTGCATCCGGATTAAGTTGGGAAAGACAAACCATGATCCAGACCGAATCTCGGCTCGAAGTAGCCGACAACACGGGTGCACGTGAAGTCCTGTGCATCAAGGTGCTCGGCGGCTCGAAGCGTCGTTATGCCGGCATTGGCGACATCATCAAGGTGAGCGTCAAAGAGGCAACGCCGCGCGGGCGCGTGAAGAAAGGCGAAATTTACAACGCCGTGGTGGTCCGCACCGCCAAGGGCGTGCGCCGTCAAGACGGCTCGCTGATCAAGTTCGACGGCAACGCCGCTGTGCTTTTGAATAACAAGCTCGAGCCGATCGGCACCCGTATCTTCGGGCCGGTGACGCGTGAGCTGCGTAGCGAACGATTCATGAAGATCGTTTCGCTGGCGCCGGAAGTGCTGTAAGGAGTCGCGATGAACAAGATTCGCAAAGGTGACGAAGTCATCGTCGTCACTGGCAAGGACAAGGGCAAGCGCGGCGTCGTGCTGGCTGTCGGTGCTGAACATGTGACGGTTGAAGGTATCAACCTCGTCAAGAAGCATGTGAAGCCGAACCCGATGAAGGGTACGACGGGCGGCGTGGAAGCGAAGACGATGCCCCTGCATATTTCGAACGTCGCACTGGTCGACGCGAATGGCAAGGCGTCGCGTGTTGGCATCAAGGTCGAGGAAGGCAAGAAGGTTCGCTTCCTGAAGACGACCGGTGCCGTACTGAGCGCCTGACGCAGCGGAGTAAAAAATGGCTCGTTTTCAAGAGTTTTACAAAGAAAAGGTTGTGCCCGGCCTGATCGAGAAGTTCGGTTACAAGTCGGTCATGGAAGTGCCGCGCATCACCAAGATCACGCTGAACATGGGTCTTGGCGAAGCGATCGCTGACAAGAAGATCATCGAGAACGCCGTTGGCGACCTCACGAAGATCGCCGGCCAGAAGCCGGTCGTCACGAAGGCCCGCAAGGCAATCGCAGGCTTCAAGATCCGCCAGGGCTACCCCATCGGCGCGATGGTGACGCTGCGTGGCCGCGCGATGTACGAATTCCTCGACCGTTTCGTGACGGTTGCCCTGCCCCGCGTGCGTGACTTCCGCGGCGTGTCGGGTCGTGCTTTCGATGGCCGTGGCAACTACAACATCGGTGTGAAAGAGCAGATCATTTTCCCCGAAATCGATTACGACAAGATCGACGCACTGCGTGGGCTGAACATCAGCATCACGACGACTGCGAAGACCGACGACGAAGCAAAGGCTCTGCTCGCCAGCTTCAAGTTCCCGTTCAGAAACTGAGGTTACCGTGGCTAAACTGGCACTGATCGAACGTGAAAAGAAGCGCGCCCGCCTGGTCGCGAAGTTCGCAGCAAAGCGCGAAGCGCTGAAGGCGATCGTCGAAGACCAAAGCAAGTCGGAAGAAGAGCGCTACGAAGCACGCCTGGAGCTGCAGCAACTGCCCCGCAACGCAAACCCGACCCGCCAGCGTAACCGCTGCGCGATCACGGGCCGTCCGCGTGGCACGTTCCGTAAATTCGGCCTCGCGCGTAACAAGATTCGTGAAATCGCATTCCGTGGCGAGATTCCTGGCCTGACCAAGGCGAGCTGGTAATAGGAGAAACGTAAATGAGCATGAGTGATCCTATCGCCGATATGCTGACTCGCATCCGCAACGCGCAGATGGTCGAGAAGGTATCGGTCGCGATGCCCTCGTCGAAGGTCAAGGTTGCAATCGCGCAAGTCCTGAAGGACGAAGGTTATATCGACGATTTCGCCGTGAAGGCGGAAGGTGCGAAGTCCGAACTGAATATCGCGCTGAAGTACTACGCAGGTCGCCCGGTCATCGAACGCCTCGAGCGCGTGTCGAAGCCTGGTCTGCGCGTGTATCGCGGCCGTAACGACATTCCGCAGGTCATGAATGGCCTCGGTGTGGCAATCGTGTCGACGCCGAAGGGCGTGATGACCGACCGCAAGGCGCGCGCTACCGGCGTCGGCGGCGAAGTCATCTGCTACGTCGCTTAAAGCCGAGGAGAGAGAAACATGTCTCGAGTAGGTAAAAGCCCGATCGCGCTGCAAGGCGCGGAAGTCAAGCTGGCCGACGGTGCAATCACCGTCAAGGGCCCGCTGGGCACCATCACGCAAGCGATCAATCCGCTCGTGAACGTGGCGAACAACGACGGCACGCTGAATCTGTCGCCGGTCGACGAAAGCCGCGAAGCAAATGCACTGTCGGGCACGATGCGCGCGATCATCGCGAATGCCGTGCACGGCGTGACCAAGGGTTTCGAGCGCAAGCTGACGCTGGTTGGCGTCGGTTACCGTGCGCAAGCGCAAGGCGACAAGCTGAACCTGTCGCTGGGTTTCTCGCACCCGGTGGTGCACCAGATGCCGGAAGGCGTCAAGGCTGAAACCCCGACGCAAACCGAAATCGTGATCAAGGGGATCAACAAGCAACAAGTCGGTCAAGTGGCTGCGGAAGTCCGCGGTTACCGTCCGCCGGAGCCCTACAAGGGCAAGGGCGTGCGTTATGCCGACGAGGTTGTGATCCTCAAAGAAACGAAGAAGAAGTAAGGGTGCGCAATCATGGATAAGACTCAATCTCGCCTGCGCCGCGCTCGCCAGACGCGTATCAAGATCGCTGAGCTGCAGGTCGCGCGTCTCGCCGTGCATCGCACGAACACGCACATCTACGCTCAAGTGTTCTCGCCGTGCGGCACCAAGGTGCTCGCCAGCGCGTCGACGCTCGAAGCAGAAGTGCGCGCAGAACTGGCCGACAAGTCGGGCAAGGGCGGCAACGTCAATGCTGCGACGCTGATCGGCAAGCGTATTGCCGAGAAGGCAAAGGCTGCCGGCATCGAATCCGTCGCCTTCGACCGCTCGGGCTTCCGCTACCACGGCCGCGTCAAGGCGCTGGCTGAGGCAGCTCGCGAAGCTGGGCTCAAGTTCTAAGGAAGGAATTCGTCATGGCAAAGATGCAAGCGAAAGTTCAGGCTGACGAGCGCGACGACGGCCTTCGCGAAAAGATGATTTCGGTCAATCGCGTGACCAAGGTCGTGAAGGGTGGCCGTATTCTCGGCTTCGCCGCACTGACCGTGGTTGGCGACGGCGATGGCCGCATCGGTATGGGCAAGGGCAAGGCGAAGGAAGTGCCGGTCGCTGTCCAGAAGGCAATGGAACAAGCTCGCCGCAACATGTTCAAGGTGCCGCTCAAGAACGGCACGCTGCAGCACGAAGTGCACGGCAAGCATGGCGCATCCGCTGTCCTCCTCGCTCCGGCGAAGGCAGGTACGGGCGTGATCGCCGGCGGCCCGATGCGCGCAGTGTTCGACGTGATGGGCGTTCAGAACGTCGTGGCGAAGAGCCACGGTTCGACGAACCCGTACAACCTCGTTCGCGCCACGCTGGACGGTCTGCGCAAGCAGTCGACCCCGGCAGACATCGCGGCGAAGCGCGGCAAGTCCGTCGAAGATATTTTGGGCTAAGCCCGGGTGGTCACCATGTCTGAAAAAACTGTCAAGGTTCAGCTCGTCAAGAGCCTGATCGGGACCCGCGAATCGCACCGCGCAACCGTGCGTGGCCTGGGCCTGCGCCGACTCAACTCGGTTAGCGAGCTGCAGGACACGCCGGCGGTCCGCGGCATGATCAACAAGGTCTCGTACCTCGTTAAGGTCATCGCGTAAGCGGCCCTACGGATCAAGGAGTTGATATGGAATTGAATAACCTGAAGCCGGCCGCTGGCGCCAAGCACGCCAAGCGTCGCGTCGGTCGTGGCATCGGTTCGGGCCTCGGCAAGACGGCTGGCCGTGGTCACAAGGGTCAGAAATCGCGTTCGGGCGGCTTCCACAAAGTCGGTTTCGAAGGCGGTCAGATGCCGCTGCAACGTCGTCTGCCGAAGCGCGGCTTCACGTCGCTGACGAAGGAATTCGTCGGTGAAGTGCGCCTGGGCGACCTCGAGAAGCTGCCGGTCGACGAGATCGATCTGCTCGCACTGAAGCAAGCCGGCCTGGTCGGCGAGCTGACGAAGAGCGCAAAGATCATCGCGACGGGCGAACTGAAGCGCAAGATCGTCGTGAAGGGTCTCGGTGCCACCAAGGGTGCGCGCGCTGCGATCGAAGCGGCTGGCGGTTCGTTCGCCGAGTGACACGCGTAGCGCGTCGTCACTTGCATTCATCGGAGAAGGTACTTGGCTAACAGCCCGAGTCTTGCAAAACCCGGTCGAAGCACGGCGAAATTCGGCGATCTGCGCCGGCGAGCGATGTTCCTGCTCCTGGCGCTGATCGTCTATCGCATCGGCGCGCACATTCCCGTGCCGGGCATCGATCCGGATCAACTGGCTAAGCTGTTCCAGAGCCAGGCGGGCGGCATCCTGGGCATGTTCAACATGTTCTCGGGTGGCGCGCTTTCCCGCTTCACGATCTTTGCGCTGGGGATCATGCCGTACATCTCGGCGTCGATCATCATGCAGTTGCTGGCGATCGTTTCGCCGCAGCTCGAGGCGCTGAAGAAGGAAGGGCAGGCAGGGCAACGGAAGATCACGCAGTACACGCGGTATTTCACCGTGGTGCTCGCGACCTTCCAGGCATTCGGTATCGCGGCTGCGCTGGAAAACCAGCCGGGCCTCGTCACCGATCCCGGCATGCTGTTCCGTCTGACGACGGTCGTGACGCTGGTTACGGGCACGATGTTCCTGATGTGGCTCGGCGAGCAGATTACCGAGCGTGGTCTGGGCAACGGTATCTCGATCATCATCTTCGGCGGGATCGCAGCAGGGTTCCCGAATGCCGTAGGTGGGTTGTTCGAACTGGTGCGTACGGGTTCGATGAGCATCATTTCGGCGATCATCATCGTCGTTCTGATCGCCGCGGTGACTTACCTGGTCGTGTTCATCGAACGCGGTCAGCGCAAGATCCTCGTGAACTACGCGAAGCGTCAGGTCGGCAACAAGATCTACGGTGGGCAGTCGTCGCATCTGCCGCTGAAGCTGAACATGTCGGGCGTGATTCCGCCGATCTTTGCATCGTCGATCATTCTGTTCCCGGCAACGATTCTCGGCTGGTTCAGTACCGGTCAGCCGACAGGAAGCTGGATTTCCAATACGTTGCATAACGTTGCGGAAGCGCTGAAGCCGGGCCAGCCGGTCTACGTGCTGCTGTACACGCTGGCAATCGTGTTTTTCTGCTTCTTCTACACCGCACTGGTGTTCAACAGCAGGGAGACCGCGGACAACCTGAAGAAGAGCGGCGCGTTTGTTCCGGGCATCCGTCCGGGCGATCAGACCGCACGATATATCGACCGCATCCTCACGCGTCTGACGCTGGCCGGTGCGATCTACATCGTCTTCGTGTGTCTGCTGCCGGAATTCCTGGTGCTGCGCTGGAACGTGCCGTTTTATTTTGGTGGAACGTCGCTGCTGATCATTGTCGTCGTCACGATGGACTTTATGGCGCAGGTGCAGTCGTACGTTATGTCGCAACAGTATGAGTCGCTGCTCAAGAAGGCTAACTTCAAGGGCGGCAACATCCCGATGCGTTGAAAAGGACTATGGCCAAAGACGATGTAATCCAGATGCAGGGTGAGGTAATTGAAAACCTCCCGAATGCGACCTTCCGCGTGAAGCTGGAAAACGGCCATGTCGTGTTGGGGCATATTTCCGGGAAGATGCGGATGCACTACATCCGCATCCTGCCGGGCGACAAGGTGACGGTTGAATTGACGCCTTACGATCTGTCTCGTGCGCGGATCGTGTTCCGGGCGAAGTGATTTGAAAAAAGGGTATTATCATGAAAGTGATGGCATCGGTTAAGCGCATTTGCCGCAATTGCAAGATCATCAAGCGCAAAGGCGTCGTTCGCGTGATCTGCAGCTCGGATCCGCGCCACAAGCAGCGCCAAGGCTGACCGCGCGTTTGTTTGCGCTTTTTGTTTGAGGAAAAACAATGGCTCGTATCGCAGGGGTTAACATCCCGAATCACCAGCATACCGAGATCGGCCTGACGGCTATCTTCGGTATCGGCCGCACCCGTTCGCGCAGCATCTGCGTGGCAGCTGGCGTCGATTTTTCGAAGAAGGTCAAGGATCTGACCGACGCAGACCTGGAAAAGCTGCGTGAAGAAGTAGGCAAGTTTGTCGTCGAAGGCGATCTGCGCCGTGAAGTGACGATGAACATCAAGCGCCTGATGGACCTCGGTTGCTACCGTGGCGTCCGTCATCGCAAGGGCCTGCCGATGCGCGGTCAGCGTACGCGTACGAACGCACGTACCCGCAAGGGTCCGCGTCGTGCAGCGCAAGCGCTGAAGAAGTAAGCGGAACTGACAGTTACAGGAAAACGTAATGGCTAAGGCTTCGAACACCGCGGCGCAACGCGTTCGCAAGAAGGTTAAGAAGAACGTCGCTGAAGGCGTGGTTCACGTTCACGCGTCGTTCAACAACACGATCATCACGATCACCGATCGCCAAGGCAACGCTCTGGCATGGGCGACGTCGGGCGGTCAGGGCTTCAAGGGCTCGCGCAAATCGACGCCGTTCGCTGCTCAGGTCGCAGCCGAGTCGGCTGGCCGCGTCGCGATGGAATACGGCGTGAAGAATCTGGAAGTGCGGATCAAGGGCCCGGGCCCGGGTCGCGAGTCGGCAGTGCGCGCACTGCACGGCCTCGGCATCAAGATCACCGCGATTTCGGACGTCACCCCGATTCCGCACAACGGCTGCCGCCCGCCGAAGCGTCGTCGTATCTAAGGATGTGCTGGCACGTTCGTGCTAGCGCATTGCCTGTCGCCGCTCAGCGTCGACGGGCGTTGCTTTTTTGATTGACTAAGCCCACCGTTCGCCCCAAAGGGAGCGGACTAGCGCGGATTTCGATCCGCGTGACTGATTGATAAAGGAATGCAAAGTGGCACGTTATATCGGCCCCAAAGCCAAGCTTTCCCGCCGTGAAGGCACCGACCTGTTCCTGAAGAGCGCACGCCGCTCGCTCGCCGACAAGTGCAAGCTCGACAGCAAGCCGGGTCAGCACGGCCGTACCTCGGGCGCACGTACGTCCGACTACGGTACGCAGCTGCGCGAGAAGCAGAAGGTCAAGCGTATCTACGGCGTGCTGGAACGTCAGTTCCGTCGCTACTTCGCTGAAGCCGATCGCCGCAAGGGCAACACGGGTGAAAACCTGCTGCAACTGCTCGAGTCGCGCCTCGACAACGTCGTGTATCGCATGGGCTTCGGCTCGACCCGCGCTGAAGCGCGTCAGCTGGTGAGCCACAAGTCGATCACCGTGAACGGCGTCGTTGCAAACGTCCCGTCGCAGCAAGTGAAGGCAGGTGACGTCGTCGCGATTCGCGAAAAGGCGAAGAAGCAGGCGCGTATCGTCGAAGCGCTGTCGCTGGCCGAGCAAGGCGGCATGCCGAGCTGGGTTGCAGTCGATGCGAAGAAGTTCGAAGGCACGTTCAAGCAGATGCCGGAACGCGCTGAAATCGCAGGCGACATCAACGAAAGCCTGATCGTCGAATTGTATTCGCGTTAATCCGATTGACGGCCGAGGTACCCCGATTGCGTTGCGCAAGGACGGGCCTCGGCTGTTTATTTTCTGGTTGTTACCGGTCAGCCTTATCGGTGTAACGAGCCGAGGGTATTGAAAAGGAAAGCCCATGCAAACCAGTTTGCTGAAACCCAAGATCATCGCCGTGGAATCGCTGGGCGAGAACCACGCGAGGGTGGTCATGGAACCGTTCGAACGCGGTTACGGCCACACCTTGGGCAATGCGCTTCGCCGCGTGCTGCTGTCGTCGATGGTGGGCTACGCGCCGACCGAAGTCACGATCGCAGGCGTGGTGCACGAGTACTCGACGCTGGATGGCGTGCAGGAAGACGTCGTCAACCTGCTGCTGAACCTGAAGGGCGTGGTGTTCAAGCTGCATAACCGTGACGAAGTGACGGTTACGCTGCGCAAGGAAGGTGAAGGCGTCGTGACGGCCGGCGATATCGAGCTGGCTCACGATTGCGAAGTCATCAACCCGAATCACGTGATTGCGCACCTGTCGAAGGGCGGCAAGCTCGACGTTCAGATCAAGATCGAAAAGGGTCGCGGCTACGTGCCCGGCAACGTCCGTCGCTACGGCGAAGACACGGCCAAGATCATCGGCCGCATCGTCCTCGACGCATCGTTCTCGCCGGTTCGCCGCGTGAGCTACGCTGTCGAAAGCGCGCGTGTCGAGCAGCGTACCGACCTCGACAAGCTCGTGATGAACATCGAGACGAGCGGCGTGATCACGCCGGAAGAAGCGATCCGCCAGTCGGCCCGCATCCTGGTCGACCAGTTGTCCGTGTTCGCGGCGCTGGAAGGCACGGAAACGGCAGCCGAAGCGCCGTCGCGTGCACCGCAGATCGATCCGATCCTGCTGCGTCCGGTGGACGATCTCGAGCTGACGGTTCGTTCGGCGAACTGCCTGAAGGCCGAGAACATCTACTACATCGGCGACCTGATCCAGCGCACGGAAAACGAGCTGCTGAAGACGCCGAACCTCGGTCGCAAGTCGCTCAACGAGATCAAGGAAGTGCTCGCTTCGCGCGGTCTCACGCTGGGCATGAAGCTCGAGAACTGGCCGCCGGCTGGTCTCGACAAGTAAGCCCGGTCGTAGCCTGGCTATAGCCGTAGTTGGCAAAGATGCGGATTTTCCTTTAAAATCCGCATCTTGCTTTTTTTCGTTACCGGCCCGTGCGCCCTCCGAGGTGCGATAGAAGAGCTGGACCAAAACTTTGAATCAAGGAAACTGAAATGCGCCATCGTCATGGTCTGCGGAAACTGAACCGCACGAGCAGCCACCGTCTGGCTATGCTCCGTAACATGTCCAACTCGCTGATCGAGCACGAAGTCATCAAGACGACGCTGCCGAAGGCGAAGGAACTCCGTAAAGTCGTCGAGCCGCTGATCACGCTCGGCAAGAAGCCGTCGCTGGCAAACCGTCGCTTGGCGTTCAACCGCCTGCGCGATCGTGACTCGGTCGCGAAGCTGTTCGACGTGCTCGGTCCGCGTTTCGCGAACCGTCCGGGCGGCTACCTGCGCGTGCTGAAGTTCGGCTTCCGCGTGGGCGACAACGCACCGATGGCACTGGTCGAACTGCTCGACCGTCCGGAAGTCGACGAAACGGAAAACGTGCAAGAAGCCGAGTAAGCTTCCGGTACGCAGCAGGATCAGAAAGGGGCCGAGCGTTTTGCTTGGCCCTTTTTGTTTTAGAGATGCCGGCTGCGATCGATTGTCGCAGGCCGGTGCCGGCAGCGGCGCGCGGGCTGCGCTACGATACGGGGCAACCGGTGCGGTCGCCGAGCGGGTTGCCGGCGCCGGCAGGAGCCGGCAGACCAGTGAGGAGGGCGCGGATGATAGTGGTGCTGATGCTGACGACGGTACCCGATGCGGCGACGGCTGCGGTGCTGGCCGACGGCGCGCTCGACGCGCGCCTTGCCGCGTGCGTGTCGGAGCTCGGTGCGATCAAGTCGCGCTATCACTGGCAGGGCAAGGTCGAAACGGCCGACGAGATCCAGTTGCTGTTCAAGACGAGCCCCGTGCGGGCGCTCGAACTGGAGCGATTTATCCTCGCGCATCATCCTTACGAGACGCCCGAAATCGTCTCGTGGCAGGCGACGGCATCGGCCGCGTATGCCCAGTGGGTGACCGGCGAAACTCAACGTCTATTTCATGTTTAACGGTATGGCGCTTTCGGTGCGCGTGCGTGCGCTGCGGTTTGTTGCGGTCCTGTTGTCGTTCGTGCTCGTGCTGGGCGGCCTGTCCGTCGCGCGCGCGGCCGACGATTTCCTCGATCCGGCGGTTGCGTTCAAGTTCAGCGCGAGCGAAGCGCCGGGACAAGTGGACGTGCGTTTCAAGATCGCCAACGGCTATTACATGTACCGCGAGCGGTTCGCGTTCGCGGTGAAGAGCGGTCAGGCGACGCTCGGCGAACCGCAATTCCCGGCCGGCCACGTGAAATTCGACCAGACGTTCCAGAAGAACGTCGAGACCTATCGCGACGAAGTCGTCGTTCACGTGCCGGTGAAGCAGGCAGCCGGGCCGTTCGAACTCGCGGTGACGTCGCAAGGGTGTGCGGACGAAGGGATCTGTTATCCGCCGGCCGAGCACGTGATGAAGGTCGATGGCGCCGCGCTCGGCGCCGCATCGTCGTCCGGCGATACGGCTGTCGCGGGCAACTGGTTCGACAAGGTCACGAGTGCGGATTTCGCGCAGTCGCTGCTCGAAGGCCACGGCTTCTTCACGATCGTCGCACTCTATTTCGTCGCGGGTGTCGTGCTGAGCCTCTTGCCGTGTTCGTACCCGATGATTCCGATCGTGTCCGCGATCATCATCGGCCAGGGCACGCGTGCGACGCATGCACGCGGCTTTGCGCTGTCGCTGACCTACGTGGTCGGCATGGCGCTGGTCTACACGGTACTCGGCATCGCGGCCGCGCTGGTCGGCCAGAGCCTCGGCGCATGGCTGCAGAACCCGTGGGTACTCGGCGCGTTCGGCGTGCTGCTGACCGCGTTTGCGGTGTCGCTGATCTCGGGCAAGGACATCGCGCTGCCGGCGCGCTGGCAGAACGGCGCGGCCGAGGCATCGAGCGCGCGCCAGGGCGGCCACTTCGTCGCGGTTGCAGTAATGGGCGCGTTGTCGGCGCTGGTCGTCGGCGCGTGCATGACGGCGCCGCTGTTCGCCGTGCTCGCTTTCATCGCGCACACCGGCAATGCGTGGCTCGGCGGCGCGGCGCTGTTCGCGATGGGGCTGGGGCTCGGCGTGCCGCTGCTGGTCGTCGGCGTCGGGGCCGGGACGGTGCTGCCGCGCGCAGGTGCGTGGATGGACGGCGTCAAGGTGTTCTTCGGCATCGTGCTGCTCGCGGCCGCGCTGTGGATCGTGTGGCCGGTGCTGGCGGCCGGGCTGAAGATGGTGCTCGCGGCGTTGTGGCTGCTGATCGCGGCCGCGGCGCTCGGCCTGTTCACGCCGAATGCCGGTGCTGCGTCGGTGTGGCGCCGCCTGGGCCGCGGCGTGGGCGCCGCGCTCGCGATCTGGGCAGCGACGTTGCTCGTCGGCCTGGCCGCGGGCTCGACCGATCCCGTCAAGCCGCTGGCCGTGCTCGCGGCGCGTACGGTGGCGTCCGGCGGTGCGGCTGCTGCTGGCGCGGCTGCCGCGCAGGACGGCCCGGCGTTCGCCCCGGTGCGCTCCAGCGGCGAACTCGACGCGCTGCTGAAGACGTCGGGCCGGCCCGTGATGCTCGACTTCTACGCCGACTGGTGTGTTAGCTGCAAGGAGATGGAGCATCTGACGTTCACCGACGCGCGCGTGCAGGCGCGGCTCGCGCAGCTTCACCTCGTGCGCGCGGACGTCACCGCGAACAATCCGGACGATCAGGCGCTGCTCAAGCGCTTCAACCTGTTCGGGCCGCCGGGCATCATCTTCTTCGATCGCCACGGCAACGAGATCGGCCGCGTGGTCGGCTATCAGGGGGCCGACACGTTCCTGCGCAGCCTCGATCGGGCGGCCGTTCCGACGGCATGACGGCGGCCAGCCGACGCGAACTGGCGAACGGAAGCTTCCGGGCTGGCTGACGGTCTCGATCGACGGTCAACGAAAAACGGCGGAACACCGAGGTGTCCCGCCGTTTTTGCTGGTGCAGATGGCGCGCGATCAGCGCTGCGCTTTCAGCAGACGCGCGGCATCGAGCGCGAAGTACGTGAGCACGCCGTCAGCGCCTGCACGCTTGAACGCGAGCAGCGATTCGAGCACGACCTTGTCGTGGTCGAGCCAGCCGTTCATCGCGGCCGCCTTCAGCATCGCGTACTCGCCGCTCACCTGGTACACGTAGGTCAGGAAGCGGAACTCGTCCTTCACGCGGCGCACGATGTCGAGATACGGCATGCCGGGCTTGACCATCACCATGTCGGCGCCTTCGTCGATGTCGAGGCGCACTTCGCGCAGCGCTTCGTCGCTGTTCGCCGGATCCATCTGGTAGGTCATCTTGTTACCCTTGCCCAGATTGGATGCCGAACCGACCGCATCGCGGAACGGGCCGTAGAACGCCGATGCGAACTTCGCCGAGTAGGCCATGATCCGCGTATGAATATGGCCGTCGCTTTCCAGCATCTCGCGGACCGCGCCGATGCGGCCGTCCATCATGTCCGACGGCGCGACGATGTCGACGCCGGCTTCTGCCTGCGCACGCGCCTGGTCGACCAGGATCTCGATCGTGTCGTCGTTGATCACGTAGCCGTTTTCGTCGAGCACGCCGTCCTGGCCGTGGCTCGTGTACGGATCGAGCGCGACGTCGGTCAGCACGCCGAGTTCGGGGAAGCGCTTCTTCAGCTCGCGCACGGCGCGCGGGATCAGGCCTTCCGGATTGGCCGCTTCGCGGCCGTCGGGTGTTTTCAACGACGGCTCGATGGCCGGGAACAGCGACAGCACGGGCACGCCGAGTTCGACGCACTGTTCGGCGACGTGCATCAGCAGATCGACCGACACGCGCTCGACGCCGGGCATCGACGGGACTGGCTGGCGTTCGTTGGTGCCTTCGACGACGAACACCGGATAGATCAGATCGTCGGTGGTCAGGCGGTTTTCGCGCATCAGGCGGCGAGAGAAGTCGTCGCGGCGCATCCGGCGCGGACGATGAAGCGGATGGAAGCTCATGGCGATTTGGCAGAAATCAGGGCAAGAAGGACCTTACGGAACCCTTAGGTCATTTTCGAGATCGTTGGTATATGATAGCGATCGAGCGGTACGCGTTGCGTGCAGCTCCCCGCTTCTCCTCCCTGAGCGGGTGCCTGTCGTTTTTCGATTAGGCTGTTTGACCCGCCGTTCGACGGCGGGTTTTTTTATGAGCCGGCCGAATCCGCAGGTGCCGTCAGGTGCGCACAGCCGATCCCAGCCGCGCGTTGCCCGCTCATTGTGCTACAGGCTCGCTTTTTTCGTCGGCGACGGACGGCCGCAGCCAGCTCTCAATCAGTTCATGGGCCTCGTCGAGCCCCGTGCGCTTCAGCGCCGAGAACAGCTGGACCGTCAGCTTGCCCTGCACGCCCTGGTCGCGATACGCGTCGAGCCCCTTCTGCGTATTGCGCAACGCGTTGATGCTTTCCTGGCGCGTCAATTTGTCGCACTTGGTCAGCAGCGTGTGGATCGGCTTGCCGGTCGGCGCGAACCACTCGATCATGCGTCGATCGAGATCGGTCAGCGGACGGCGCGAATCCATCATCAGGATCAGGCCGCAAAGCTGCGAGCGCGTCGCCAGATAGGACGACAGCAGCATTTCCCAATGTGCCTTCGCGGCGCCGGGCACTTCCGCATAGCCGTAGCCGGGCAGGTCGACGAGGTTCGCGACGGGCTCGGCGGCCGGGCCGACGGAGAAGTAGTTGATATGTTGCGTGCGGCCGGGCGTCTTCGACGCGAAGGCCAGCCGCTTCTGGTTGCAGAGCACGTTGATCGCCGTCGACTTGCCGGCATTCGAGCGGCCCGCGAACGCGATTTCCGGCTGAACCGTCGGCGGCAGGTCGCGCAGATGGTTGACGGTCGTGTAGAAGCGGGCTTGATGGAGCAGAAAGGCCATGGGAACCGGAAGGACGGGCGGCGCGAGCCGCTTGGTGGAGGCGGGGTAGCCCCGATAGGCGCGGGAGCTTTCAACACGATATTGTACAATACGACGGTTTTACCGAAGGCCACCGGGCGCCTGCCTCGCGCTTTTATGTGGCTTCTGCGGTAGACTGGACGCCGTCGTTTTTTGCAGAACCTCAAATTCCCACAAGACGAAACAGGGTGTGCGAATGAATCGACTGTGCAAGTCTCTGATGGTGCTTCAGGTTGCAGCAGGGTTCGTAGGTTTCGTAGCGGAGGCAAACGCGGCAGATGCGGCCAAGCCGGATCTCGACCGCGGCAAGGCGATTGCCGGGCAGGTTTGCGCGTCGTGTCACGGCGCCGACGGCAATAGCGCGTCGGGCAGTTTCCCGAAGCTTGCCGGCCAGCATCCCGAATATCTGGTCAAGCAGTTGAACGACTTCAAGACGCAGCCGGGCGCGAAGGGGCCGGTGCGGAACAACGCGGTGATGGTCGGATTCGCGAGCGCGTTGAGCGCGGACGACATGCGCAACGTCGCCGCGTACTACGGGTCGCAGACGACGAAGCTCGGTACCGCACGCGATGCGGCGACCGTGCCGGTCGGCCAGAAGATCTATCGAGGCGGCATCGCGGAAAAGGGCGTACCCGCCTGCGCGAGCTGCCACGGCCCGACGGGGCAGGGAATCCCGGTCCAGTACCCGCGTCTGTCGGGGCAATGGGCCGATTACACGGTCGCGCAGTTGACCGCGTTCCAGCAGGGTGCCGGTGCGCGCAACAACAACGAGGCGATGCATCAGATCGCGTCGCGGCTGTCGGATACCGAGATCAAGGCCGTCGCGGATTACATCGCGGGCCTGCGTTGAGCGGTCGGCCGCGAATGGAATGACCGGGCGCCCGAAGGGCGGCCGGAGTCAGAACAAGAAAAGGGTGGGGCGCCGCGCCGTCGCGGTTGCCTCGCCCTTCTTTTTTGTCGGCACTCGCCGGGCCGAGCCGGGATGGAGCGGCTTGCCGGCGATGGGGGCTGCGCCCCCGAAGCGAACATAGTGAGCGTGGGGGCTGTTTCCCCTTAGTCGGAGTTTGAATGAGCGTTACCACGTCGGGGTTGCAGTCGAAGTCGAGCCAGGGTGCATCGAAACGCGCGGTCGAGCTGCTGAGCTCGATGCGCTTCGCGATCGCGCTGCTGGTGGTGCTGTCGATTGCGAGCATCATCGGCACGGTCCTGACCCAGGACGATCCATATCCGAACTACGTGAACCAGTTCGGGCCGTTCTGGGCGGACATCTTCCGCTCGCTCGGCCTGTACAACGTGTACAGCGCGTGGTGGTTCATGCTGATCCTGATCTTCCTCGTCGCGTCGATCTCGCTGTGCGTGATCCGCAACGCGCCGAAGATGCTCGCCGATGCGAAGAGCTGGAAGGACAAGGTCCGCGAGGGCAGCCTGCGCGCATTCCACCACAAGGCCGAGTACACGGCGTCCGGCACGCGCGCGAGCGTCGCGACCACGCTCGCCACGTTCGTCACGAAGGCCGGCTACAAGCACGTCGTGCGTGAAACCGACGGCGCGACGCTGATCTCCGCGAAGCGCGGTGCGATGACCAAGTGGGGCTATATCTCCGCGCACCTTGCGATCGTCGTGATCTGTATCGGCGGCCTGCTCGACAGCAACCTGCCGATCAAATTCCAGATGTGGATGTTCGGCAAGAGCCCGGTCAACACGAGCGCGACGATCAGCGAGATCTCGCCCGACCATCGCCTGTCCGCGTCGAACCCGACGTTCCGCGGCTATGCATGGGTGCCGGAGGGCCAGTTCGTGTCGACCGCGATCCTGAACCAGCCGAGCGGCTCGCTGATTCAGGATCTGCCGTTCTCGATCCAGCTCGACAAGTTCATCGTCGATTACTACACGACGGGCATGCCGAAGCTGTTCGCGAGCGACATCGTCGTGATCGATCGCGAGACCGGCCGGAAGATCCCGGCGCGGGTCGAGGTCAACAAGCCGTTCACGTACAAGGGCGTGTCGATCTACCAGTCGAGCTTCCAGGACGGCGGCTCGCAGATGCAGATGACGGCCTATCCGATGACGGGCAGCCACGCGGCGACCGTCCCCGTGAAGGGTACGATCGGCAGCTCGGCGCCGCTGCAGGTTCCGGGCGCCGACGGCGACACGATTGAGTTCTCCGATTTCCGCGCGATCAACGTCGAGAACATGGCCGACGCGACCGGCAAGCCCGACGTGCGCGGCGTCGCGACGACGAGCTCGCTGAAGGAAGTGTTCGACGAGCGGCTCGGCTCGGGCGCGAAGACGTCGAAGCCGACGCAGCTCCACAACATCGGCCCGTCGGTGCAGTACAAGATTCGCGGCAAGGACGGCCAGGCGCGCGAATTCAACAACTACATGCTGCCCGTTGACATGAACGGCGAGCGCGTGTTCCTCGCCGGCGTGCGCGCGAGCCCGAACGACCCGTTCCGCTATATGCGGATTCCGGCCGACAGCCAGGATTCGATCGGCGAATGGATGCGCCTGCGCGCCGCGCTCGAGGATCCGGCCGTGCGCACGGAAGCCGCCGCACGCTTCGCGCAGCGCTCGCTGCCGGGCGACGCGTCGCTGCGTGGCCGTCTGCAGGACAGCGCATCGAAGGTACTGACCCTTTTTGCGGCAAGCGACGACAGCATCGGTCGCGGAGCAGACGGCCAGCCGGTCGGCGGCTTCCAGGCAGTGGCGACCTTCATCGACCGCTCGGTGCCGAAGGGCGAGCAGGAGAAGGCTGCGAGCCTGCTGCTGCGGATGCTCGAGGGCTCGATGTGGGAGGTCTGGCAGATCGCCCGCGAGCGTGCCGGCGAGCCGGCGGCGCAGCAGGGCACCGACACGATCCGCTTCGTGCAGAACGCGATCAATGCGCTATCCGACAGCTTCTTGTATGGATCGCCGGTCTATTTGCAGCTTGACTCGTTCAAGCAGGTGCAAGCTTCGGTATTTCAGTTGACGCGCGCACCCGGCAAGAATCTGGTGTATCTTGGCAGCCTGTTGCTGGTCGCCGGCATCTTCTCGATGTTCTACGTGCGCGAGCGGCGACTCTGGTTCTGGCTGAAGGACGCCGGTTCGGGCGTCGATGTGGTGATGGCAATGTCCACGGCCCGCAAGACCTTCGATTTCGAGAAAGAATTCGTGCAGACGCGCGACGCGGCCGGCGCCGCCTTGCGCGCCGCACCTCGCGACGCCGCGCCCGCCGGTGCGGCTTCGACGGCCCGCCCGCCTGCCGGCGGCGGTTCCGATTCCGAGAATTCCACCCGGTAACATCATGGATCTCACGCAAGTTTCCTCTTCCCGTACGGCGTCGGCTGCGGCGCAGGCATCGTCGCCGCTGTTCGACGACCGTCCGTTCCTCGCGCGCCTGTCGCTGTTCGACTGGCTGTTCGCACTGGCGCTGGTGGCGGGCGCGGGCTATGCGCTCGTGCACTACAACGCGCACATGGATTACTACGACAAGGCGGTGATGATCGGCACCGTGCCGGCGCTCGTCGCGCTCGGCTGGCGCTGGAAGCCCGCGCGGCTGATGATGGCGTCGATCGCCGTGCTGTCGCTGCTGTCGATCCAGATCTACCAGGGCGATCTCGCCCGCGCCGATTCGGCGTTCTTCCTCAAGTATTTCCTGTCGAGCCAGTCGGCGATCCTGTGGATGAGCGCGCTGTTCGTGCTCGCGACGATTTTCTACTGGATCGGCCTGCTCGCCCGCTCCGAAACGGGCGCCGCGATCGGCCAGAAGCTCACGTGGGTTGCCGTGCTGATGGGCTTCACGGGGTTGATGGTGCGCTGGTACGAGTCCTACCTGATCGGTGCGGATGTCGGGCACATCCCCGTGTCGAACCTCTATGAAGTGTTCGTGCTGTTCAGCCTGATCACCGCGCTGCTTTATCTGTATTACGAAGGCCACTACGGCACGCGCTCGCTCGGCGCGTTCGTGCTGCTGGTCATCAGTGCGGCGGTCGGCTTCCTGATGTGGTACTCGGTCGCGCGCGATGCGCAGCAGATCCAGCCGCTCGTGCCGGCACTGCAAAGCTGGTGGATGAAGATCCACGTGCCGGCGAACTTCATCGGCTACGGCAGCTTCGCGCTGTCGGCGATGGTGTCGGTCGCGTACCTGATGAAGGAGCGCGGCGTCCTCGCCGATCGCCTGCCGACGCTGGAAGTGCTCGACGACGTGATGTACAAGTCGATCGCGGTCGGTTTCGCGTTCTTCACGATCGCGACGATCCTCGGCGCGCTGTGGGCGGCCGAGGCGTGGGGCGGCTACTGGAGCTGGGATCCGAAGGAAACCTGGGCGCTGATCGTGTGGCTGAACTACGCGGCGTGGCTGCACATGCGGCTGATGAAGGGCCTGCGCGGTGCGGTGGCCGCGTGGTGGGCACTTACCGGCCTGCTGGTCACGACGTTCGCGTTCCTCGGCGTCAACATGTTCCTGTCCGGGCTGCACAGCTACGGCAAGCTGTAAGGTTTCCGCCGCTCGTCCGACCATATGACCGCCGGTGCACTGCGTGCCCGGCGGTTTTCTTTTGTAACGGGCGGGCGAACCGGGCGTCGAACGGCGCGTGACGGGCCGGGTCGAACGCTCATGAAGCATGCGCGCCGCGCATGCGGGAGGAGCTGCACGATGTGGATCAAACGCCCTTTGCGTAACGTACTGACCGGCGCGGATATCGCGCCGAGCGAGATCACCCCGCGCGCGGTGTTCGAGAACCGGCGGCGCGTGCTGCAGGCAGCCGGCCTCGCGGCCGCAGGCGGCCTGTTCGGCGCCAGCGGCGCGGCGCTTGCCGCGTATGCGTCGCCCGATTCGCGGGCGGCGAAGCTCGCGGCAAAAACGAACCCGACATTCGTCGCCATCGACAAGGTGACGCCGTTCAAGGACATCACGTCCTACAACAACTTCTACGAATTCGGCACCGACAAGAGCGATCCGGCGCAGAACGCCAGCACGCTGCGGCCGCGCCCGTGGCGCGTGAGTGTCGAAGGCGAGGTGCAGCACCCGAAGGTGTTCGATCTCGACGAGTTGCTGAAGCTCGCGCCGCTCGAGGAGCGCGTGTACCGGCTGCGCTGCGTCGAGGGCTGGTCGATGGTGATTCCGTGGATCGGCGTGCCGCTGTCCGAGCTGATCAAGCGCGTGCAGCCGACCGGCAACGCGAAATACGTGCAGTTCGTCACGCTGGCCGATCCGTCGCAGATGCCGGGCCTGTCGACGCCCGTGCTCGACTGGCCGTATTCGGAAGGGCTGCGCATGGACGAGGCGATGAATCCGCTGACGCTGCTGACGATGGGCGTCTACGGGCAGGTGCTGCCGAACCAGAACGGCGCACCGGTGCGGATCGTCGTGCCGTGGAAGTACGGCTTCAAGAGCGCGAAGTCGCTCGTGAAGATCCGCTTCGTCGACAAGCAGCCGAAGACGAGCTGGAACACGTACGCGGCGAACGAATACGGCTTTTATTCGAACGTGAACCCGAATGTCGATCATCCGCGCTGGAGCCAGGCGACCGAGCGGCGCATCGGCGAGGACGGCTTCTTCACGCCGAAGCGCAAGACGCTGATGTTCAACGGCTACGGCGATCTGGTCGCATCGATGTATCAGGGCATGGACCTGAAGAAGAATTTCTGAGTGCGACCGTGAGAAACGACATGCCTCCTTCGACGCTCACGTCCGCCCGCGCCGCGGGCGAAGGGCCGCTCGCGCGCACGGCGCGGGCCGGTGCGATCCGTCCCGCCGCGCCGCGTTGGCTCGCACCGGCCAAGGTGCTGGTGTTCGCGGCCGGCCTCTATCCGCTCGCGCGCATCGCGCTGTTCGGGCTGACCGATCGGCTCGGCGCGAACCCGATCGAGTTCGTCACACGCTCGACGGGTTTGTGGACGCTCGTCCTGTTGTGCATCACGCTTGCCGTCACGCCGATGAGGCGCATGACGGGTTTCGCGCCGCTGCTGCGCTTTCGCCGGATGATCGGGCTGTTCGCGTTCTTTTACGCGACGCTGCATTTCACGACCTACCTGTGGTTCGACAAGTGGTTCGACGTCGTCGCGATCCTGAAGGACGTCGGCAAGCGTCCGTTCATCACGGTCGGCTTCGCGGCGTTCGTGCTGCTGATTCCGCTCGCCGCGACGTCGCCGCGCGCGATGGTGCGCCGGCTCGGTCGCCACTGGGCGACGCTGCACAGCGCGATCTACGCGATCGCGCTGTTCGGCGTGCTGCACTTCTGGTGGATGCGGGCCGGCAAGCACGATCTCGCGCAGCCGAAGCTCTACGCGGCGATCGTCGCCGCGCTGCTCGGCTGGCGACTGGTTGCGTGGGGATGGCGGCGCGTGCGCGCATGACGGGGCGGCCCGGAAAAAACGAAAGGCGATGACCGAATGGTCATCGCCTCGTTTCGAGCGCCGCGCGGGCGGCAGCGCGGCGTTACTTCGTGGCGGCCGGGCCCGATGCCGGGGCGGGCAGCGTCGATGCACTGCTCGACAACTCGGGCGACAGCGTGAGCGGCGAGCCGGATGTGTCGGGCATCTCGTCGGACGACGCGTTTTCGTCGGTCGGTTTCACGTCCGACGGCGGCGTGTCCTGTTGCTGGATCGGCTTGGGCATCGGAGGCACGGTGGGCAGATAGAGCGCGCCGCTTTGACCGCAGCCGGCAAGAATCGCCAAAGCCGCTACAATCGCGCTCATCCGGAAAACGACTCGCATGATCGTCCCTGAACAATTTAACCGATAGAGTTTAGCATGTCCGATACTGAATACCTGGCCCGTGCAGAGGCCGTGCTGGCGGCCGTCGAGCGTACCGTGGACGTCGCGAACGACGGCGATCACGACATCGACCTGGAGCGCAACGGCAGCGTGCTGACGCTGACGTTCGAGAACGGCTCGAAGATCATCGTCAACCTGCAGCCGCCGATGAAGGAGGTGTGGATTGCCGCGAAGGCGGGCGGATTCCACTACCGTTTCATCGACGGCGCATGGCGCGATACGCGCACGGGCACCGAATTCTTCGCGGCGCTCACCGAGTACGCGACCCAGCAGGCCGGCCTGCCGATCACGTTCAGCGCGTGACGGCCGGGGCGCTGGCCCCCAACGTCGTGCCCAACGAAAAAGCGCCCCGCGGGGCGCTTTTTTCATGTGTGCGCCCAGCATGGGCGCATTCCTGCGGGTGGAAGTCCCGCCATAAGCTGATCACGGCAAATGAAGTGAAGCGC